>DATHVR010000117.1:0-3872 GCA_035461175.1 Acidimicrobiia bacterium
CTGGCCGCCATCCAGGTCATGCTCGAGTCGCCAAGCACGAGGCTGTTGACCATCTCCGGCCCGGGTGGCGCGGGCAAGACCCGTCTCGGACTCCAGGTCGCCGCCGAGCAGATGGACCGGTTTCGCGACGGCGTCTTCTTCGTCGACCTCTCCGCCGAGAGGGACCCGGATGCCGCCTACGAGACCGTCGTTCGCACCCTCGACCTCCCCGTGTCGGGAGGTGACCCGCTCCAGATCATGAAGACGAGGCTGCGCGACCAGCAGATGTTGCTCGTCCTGGACAATTTCGAGCAGGTCACCGCGGCCGCAGTCGGACTCTCCAAGTTGCTCCAACACGCCCCCGGTTTGAAGATCGTCGTCACCAGTCGGGAGACGCTCCGGGTCCGCGCCGAGCAAGTGTTCCCCGTTCCCCCGCTCTCTCTTCCCCACCCCAAGGACCCCACCGCGTCCATCGCCGAGGCGGAAGCGGTACAGCTGTTCGCCGAACGGGCACGGGCGGTTCGTCCCGGGTTTGCGGTCACCGACGAGAACGCAGTGGTGATCGCCGAGATCTGCCTTCGTCTCGACGGTCTCCCCCTCGCCATCGAACTGGCCGCAGCCCGTCTCAACGTGTTCACGCCTTCGGACCTCCTCGATCGGCTTCGGGAGCGACTCGACATCCTGGGTGCCGGTGGCCGGGACCTGCCCGACCGGCAGCGAACCTTATGGGGCGCGATCGGTTGGAGCTACGAGCTGCTCGACGAGAACGAGCGCGACCTATTCGAGCTGATGTCCGTGTTCTCATCGACCGATCTCCCCGCCTTGGAGTCGGTGGCTGGCTCGGCACTCGGCGCCGGGATCGTCCTCGACTCTCTCGCCTCACTGGTCGACAAGAGCCTGATACGAAGCGAGGACGACGGCACCTCGCAACGGTTCTCGATGCTGCTGATGATCAAGGAGTACGCCGAGGCCAGGCTGGCCGACACCCCGGAACGGGAGCAGGAGGTGCGGCGGGCGCACGCTCTCTACTTCTCCGGGTTCGCCCAGCGCCTACAGGACCGGCTCCGGGACATGGAGCGCGAGTCGGCCCTCGACGAGCTCGCCTCGGAGATCGGCAACCTGAGGATTGCCTGGCGCTACTGGGTGACAGAGGGAGATCTGGAGCAGCTCTTCCTACTGATCGACGGTCTCTGGGCCCTGCACGAGGCCAAGGGGTGGTACCACGCCGCAATCGAGCTGGCCACCGACACCCTGTCGGTGTTGGCCACCGCCCCGCCGTCGCCGGAGCTGGCCGCGGAGGAGCTGATCCTTCGCACCAGCCTGGCCAGGGCCCTGATGGCCGTACGCGGCTATGGCGTCGAGGTGGAAGAGGCGTTCCGCCGTGTCCTGGAGATGGCCGACACGACCGGCACGGCGGCACAGCGCTTCCCGGTGCTCCGCGCCCTCGCCACCTACTACACGAGCATCGCCGACTTCGACACCGCTGCCGAGACGGGCCGTCAGCTCCTCGAGTTGGGAGAGGCGGAGGGAGACCAGTCGATCGAGATCGAAGGTCATTACGTGTTCGGCGCCGCCACGTCGTTCCGCGGCGATCTCGACACCGGGCTCCCCCATCTCGACCGCGCCATCGCGCTGCACGATCCCCGGGTCCACGGCTCCTCCCGTTTCCGGCTCGGGCCGAACACCGGTGTGGTAGCCAGGGTTGCCTCCGGCTTTCTCATCTGGCAATGCGGCGCCTTGGAAACGGCGGTGACGCGGATCACCGGCGCCCTGGAGATCGCCCGGGAGATCGAACACCCCTACAGCATCGCCTACGCCCTCTATCACAACGGCTTCCTTGCCCTCAATCGTGGCCGCTTCGATGAGTGCCTCCGATTCGCGCACCAGCTGGCCGAGGTGGCAAACGAGAACGACTACGTGTTGTGGAGGACCCTGGCCACCGTCCTCGAAGGGGTTTCCCGAACTGCGCTCGGCGAGCTCGAGCAGGGCCTGGCGCTCACCGAGGCCGGGATCGACCTCTATCAGGGTTTGACCACACCCCCGATCTTCTGGCCGCTGATCCTCGGGCTCCGCGCCCTGGTCCACGGTATGGCCGGTCAGCCGCAGCGCGCCATCGAATTGATCGACGAGGCCATCGACCTGGGGGGCAACCAAGGCGTCACGGTCGAATTCTCGGTGTACAAGGGTGACTTCCTGATGATGAGCCCCGAGCCCGACCCGGACGGAGCCGAGCAGGTCTACCTGGATGCGCTGGAGATGTCGAGGGGGTCGGGGCAGCGCCTGCCCGAGCTGATCGCACTGACCAGGCTGGTGGGGCTGCACCGGCAAACGGGTCGCTTCCGCGACCGGACCGGAGAGCTGGCTGCTCTATACGCCACCTTCACCGAAGGTCTCGACGAGCGCCCACTGGTCGAGGCGAGAGAGCTCTTGGGTTGACCGCGATCATCCGAGCAGCGCCTCGGCCAGCTCCCGATAGGCCTCCAGCGGCTCGTCCCCCAGGACCTGGATCCCGACATGGTCGGCTCCTGCCTCGCGGTGAGCGACAAGGCCGGCGGCAACACTCTCCACCGAGCCGTGCAGCACCAGCGCGTCGACCAGCCGATCACTCCCCCCGTCGGCCAGGTCGGTCTCGGACCACCCCTCGCGCAGCAGGTTGTTCCGATAGTTCACCCGGTCGAGATACCGGCTGACCACGGTTCGGCCTTCCGAACGGGCCCGGCCCGGGTCGGTGTCGAGCACCACCTTGTGCTCCGGCGCCAGGAGGGGCCCCGCCCCCATCACTCCACGCGCATACCCGGTGTGGCGGGGGGTGGTCAGATAGGGATGGGCACCGGCTGTTCTCACGGCGGCGAGGGCCAGAGCCTTCGGCCCCAGTGCCGCCAACACCACGTCCTCTCTGGGCACGCCGGCTTCGTCGAGTCCGTCGAGGTAGTCCACCATCTTCTCGAGCGGCCTTTGGTACAGCTCGATCGCCTCGCGATGCCCGATGCCGACACCCAGCAGGAAGCGTCCCGGGTGTTTGGCCTCGATCCGTCGATACGACTCGCCCACGGTGGCCGATTCGTCCCGCCACATGTTCACGATCCCCGTGGCGATCGGTATCCGGTCGGTTGCGTCGAGCAGCACCTCCACGAGAGTCAGGTCGCCGGCGGGCGAGCCCCCGAGCCAGATCGCCCCGAACCCGAGCGCTTCGACCTGCTCGGCGAGCTCCGGGGTGACCGCCCTGGCCATGCGCCACACACCAAACGCTCCGATCTCGACTCTCATCGACCTCTCTTCATCGGTGGTGTTGCTTTCTAGCGTTCAGGCGCCTCCGATCCAAGGTCGACCAGACCTGAGGTCTGGGATCCGCGTAGCTTTGTCCGCGACACCGATGAGACTCAAGCCCCGGCTACTCGACACCTTTACCGCGGTGGTGGACACGATCCTCCCCGCCGTCCCCGGAGACGGACCGGTTTGGACCACGCCTGGGCGCGATCTCGGATTGGCCGATCGGCTGCCCCGTGTCTTCGATTCACTGCCCCACGACCATGACCGCAGACAGCTGAAGCAGGTCCTCGGCCTTCTCGGCTCGAGGGCCGGCGGCATGGTCCTGTTCGGCCGGGCCGAGGCGTTCACCGCCATGTCGCAAACGCGGCGGGCAGACGCCTTTCGGTCGATGGAGAACAGCCAGGTGGCAAAGGTCCGCCAGGGAACCCGCGCTTTGAAAACGCTCACGGCTCTGCTCTGGGTGACCAGTGAGTACCCGGCGACCCCTCCTGCCCCCTGGACCGAGATGGGCTACCCGGGCCCGAACGGGCCACCTCCGCCGGTAGCCAAGCCGATTCGGGTGGAGACGATCACGGGCGACACCGACCTCGACGCCGACGTCGTGGTGGTCGGGTCGGGAGCCG
>DATHVR010000118.1:0-5848 GCA_035461175.1 Acidimicrobiia bacterium
GGCGAGAACGTCACCGAGGGGGTGGTGCGGAAGGTGTTCTCGTCGGCGCTGGACTTCGTGATCCATCTCGATCGCGATGCCGTCGGGGACGGGCCGATCCGGCGGCGGGTGATGGAGATCCTGGCTGTCGTTCCCTCCCTCCGCGACGATTTCTCGACCCAGCCGATCTTCCGGCGCGAGCACATCGGGGCCCCGCTGGAATGGACCGGCGCCCTCCCTCCCCAGCTACTGGTCGAGCGGATCGAGAGGGCACTCCCCGACGGCGAGGGTCTGCGGGATGTGCTCGGTGCCCGGGAGGTGGTGGCATGAGGCTGCTGGCCGCCCTCGCCACCGGCCTGGCGACCGGGATGGCCGTGGCGATGGTCCTCGGGCTGCTGGGGCGGCCGCAATGGCGACGTCCCCGAAGTTCGACCCGATCGGATTGGTTCCTCCAAGCGGGAGTGAGCGCCACCCCGCTCCAGTTCTGGGTGGTGTCGGCGGGGGCGGGCTTGTTGACGCTGGTGGGGGTGGCGCTGCTCACCGGCGGATGGGCGGTGGCGGTGTTCCCGTCGTTGCTAGTGGCGATGCTGCCCAGGCTCTACTTCGCCTCCCAACGCCGCAATCGACTGGGAGAAGTGCGCCAGGCCTGGCCCGACGGCCTCCGGGATCTGGTCGCCTCGATTTCGGCCGGTCGGTCCTTGCGGAGGGGGATAGAGGATCTGGCGGAATCGGGACCGCTGCCGCTGCGGCGCGCCTTCGCCTCGTTCCCGTTCCTCGCCCGCAGCCTCGGGGCCGTGGCCGCCCTGGAGCGGATACGCGACGAGGTAGCCGATCCCACCACCGACCGCGTGATCGAGGTCCTGATCGTGGCTCACGAGCGAGGCGGAACGATCGTGCCGGCGATCCTTCGGGACCTGGCCGAGGCCTCCGCCCGGGATGCCTGGGCCGCCGAGGAGATCGAGACCGCCGCTCTGGAGCACAAGATCAACGCCCGGGCAGTCTTCGTGCTGCCCTGGCTGGTGCTGATCGCCATGACCGCCCGGGCCGGGCCGTTCCGGGACTTCTACGGCACCACCCTCGGCCTGGCCGTGATCGTGGCCGGAGGTGTCATGTCCCTGGCCGGTTCGCTGCTCGTCGGGAGGCTGGGGCGGCAGCCCGATGAGCCCAGGGTGCTGGGTGGATGAGTCCTCTCACCCTCATCGCCGCTGTCGCCACCGCCGTCTGCGCGGGTGCTTTGATGTGGGTCCTCGTGCCCCCCACCCCGCGGCTCGCCTCCCGGGTGCGGCCCTACATCTCCCCGTCTTCACCCCGGTCGGCGACGCCATCCCGCTCGGCCGTCCGCCGTGTCTTCGGTCCGATCCTGATGCGGGCGGCCAACGCCCTCAGCCGGCGGCTGGACGCCGCCGGAGAAGAGGCCCTGGCTCTGCGGCTGCGCCGTTCAGGGCTCTATTCCGACCTGGGCGACGAGGAACGGGTGGCGGTGTTCCGGCTCCGCCAGCTGCGCTCGCTCGCCTTGGGCGGGTTCGCCTTCGGCCTGGTGGGGGCGGCGGTCGATCTGTCGCCGGGCGGGGTGGTGGGCCTGGGCATGGTCGGGGCAGTGGCCGCGGTGGGGCGCACGCGGGGGCGGGTCGAGCGGGCCATGGAGGAACGGACCACCCGGATGCGGATCGAGATCTACACCATCGACCAGCTTCTCGCGCTGCGGGTTCGGGCCGGTGGCGCGGTCATGCAAGCGGTGATGCAGGTGGTCGAGCGGGGCCGGGGAGAGGTGGTGGCCGAACTGGCCGAAGCCGTTCGCCTGCATCGGGCCGGGCTGTCGGTGGGGGAGTCGTTCCGGAGAGTGGCCGACCTGTCTCCCGAGCCGGCATGTGCCCGTACCTATCGCCTGCTGGGCATCGCCGATGAACGGGGTGTCGATCTGGCGGCGGGACTGCTGGCCCTGGCCGAAGACGTGCGCGAGACACGGCGGGAGGCGATGAAGCGGGCCGCCACCAGACGGCGGGCGGCCATGCTGGTGCCCACCATCGCCCTTCTCGCCCCCACCCTGCTCCTTTTCGTGGCAGCTCCGCTGCCCTACCTCCTGACCGGCTGGCGATGAGAAAGGAGAAGCAGCCATGCAGGAATATCTCGGATCGGTGTTGGCGGTGCTCCGCCGATTCCATCAGGACGAGCGGGGCCTGAACACCGCCGAACTAATGGGCAACGCCGCCCTGGCCATCGGTGCGCTGGTGGTGATCTGGGCCGCACTGGAAGTGCTCGGCGTCGACGTCGTCAATTGGATCCGCGGCCAGCTCCTCGCCGGCTAGGCGAAGACGGCTTCGCCTCGCTGCAGTTCGTGGTCGCCGCCGGGCTGGCGATGCTGATGGTGGTGGGTCTAGTTCAGGTGATTGCCTACCAGTACGTGCGGGGAGCGGTCCAGGTGGCGCTCGAGCGCGGGGTCCGGGCCGGCTCGGTGGTGGGGGCAGGAGAGGCCGAGTGCCGGGCGGCCATCGCCGACTCGCTGGCCGCCGCGCTCGGAGGCGCCGTGCGCGACTCACTCACGGTCGAGTGCCGGGCCGAGCCGGAGGCGATAGCGGCCACCGCTTCCGGAGCGGTACCGGCCTGGATGGGCCCGGCTCCGGAGCTGGGCTTCACCCTCGGAGCGCGGGCGGTGCGGGAGCCGCCGCCGTGACCGAGCGGGGTTCGGCCTCGGTCGAGCTGGCGCTCGGGATCGCCATGCTGGTGGTGCCGGCGGTGGTGGCGGTGATCTCGTTCGCGCCCTGGCTGGAGGCCCGCGCCTTCGTGCGGGCGGCGGCGGCGGAAGCCGCCCGGGCCGCCGTCCTCACCCCCGCCGGGCCGGCCGAGGCGGGCGCCCGGGCAGTCGCCGACATGGCAGCCGGCCGGGACATGGCGGGAGTGATCGTGGTGATGTGCGGTGGCGGCCCCTGCGTTGTCCAGCGGGGAGAAGTGGTGGGTGCCACGGTCACGGTGGAGATCCCCCTGGTGACGACTCCCTGGGGTCCCGTGGGAGGGATCACGGTCGAGGCGAGTCATTCCGAACCGGTCGACCTGTATCGGAGCCTGCCATGAGCGAGCGAGGTTCGATCACCCTCTGGATGGTGGGACTGGTGATGGTCGTGTTCGCCGTGGGCGGGCTGGCGATCGACCTGTGGCGGGGTCTGGCCGCCCACCGCCAGGTGGCGGCGGTGGTAGACAGCGCCGCCATCGCCGCCGGGTCGGGCATCGATGAGCCGGCATGGCGCACCACCGGGGAGCTGAGCCTCGACCCGGCTCGGGTCGGCCAGCTGGTGGCGGCGGTGGGCGCCGGATCCGAGTCGGCGGTGACGCTCCGGGTGTCGGTAGCCGGCGATGGTTCCACGGCCTCGGTGGAAGGAGCGACCACGGTCGACCTGACCCTGCTCAGGATTCTCACCGACGGGCCGCTCGAGATCACCGCCCGGGCGGCAGTGGTCCCGGTCCTATCTCCCTGATGCGGCCCCGACAGGCGGCGGCCCTGGCCATGACGGCGTTGCTGGCGCTGGCGGTGGTGGGGGCGTCGCGCTCCGGTGGGCGTGGCGATGCCGTGGATGCCCCGGGATGGCGCACCACCGTCACCCCGCCACCCTCTCCGACCGATCAGACAACGGTTCGTTCAACCATGGTCGACACCACGGTGGTCGTCACCACGGTCGCGCCGGGCGAACACGACCCGGTGGCCGTGATCCGTCAGGGTCTTGCCGCCTGGGGGCGCTTCGCGGCCAGTCGCGATCTGGACGACGTGGAGCCCTGGTTCGCCGTCGAGGGGCCGCAGTATCTCCAGTTCATCGAGGAGGCTGCCACCGCCCCGGCCGTGGGAGGCCCCGCCTATTCGGTCACCTTCGATCCGCTTGAGGTCGATGCGGCCGATCCCGATCGAATCCGGGGGAGGGTCGTCTTCGTCCGCACAGGGGAGGCATCGCAGGGCTTCGACTGGTGGATCGTGCTACGACGCCTGGATTCGCGACTCCAGATCTGGACCGTCGAGGAAGGCGGGTCCTAAGCGGGGCGCGCCGGGGCGTCGATCTCAACCCCGTAGACGAGCACGACCGGTGATGTCCCCTGCCGACGGGGGTGGTAGCCGATCCTGTACTCTGAGTGGGGGCTACCGATCGGTCGGAAGGCACGCATGGGCGCCGCCTCGAACCCGGCCCCGACGACGAGATCGGCGAGGGTGGTCACCTTCGGGAGTTGTCGGGTGTCATCGAGGACGAGGCGCGCCATCGAATCACGCGAGGTGAGGCCGAGGCGGTGGGCAGTGGGATTGGCGTAGAGCACCGTCTCGCGGTCGGCGTCGAGCACCGCCACCGCCATGGGGGCGTCTTCGATGAGGGTGCTGATCATGTCGTCGAGACGATGCATCTCCGCTTCCTGCCGGTCGAGAATGGTGCGGCCGACGACAAGGGCGAAGATGAAGGCGATGAGAAGTCCGAGCCGGGCCATCGATTCGGGCGTGCTGTCGCCGGTCAGGAACAGGGTGAAGAGATATCCCACCACGGAGGCACCACCCAGCCACACGATCTGTCGGCGTCGGTAGGTGACCGCCTGCCAGCCGAGCAGGATCAGTATCCAAAAGAAGAAGGGCGACTCCAGGCCACCGTCGGCGTACACGACGGCGTAGGCGATCGCGGTCGAGAGGATGGCGGCGGCCAGGCGGACTTCATCACGGTCGAAAAACCAGGCGGCGGAGAGCCGTATCACAGCGATGGCACCGGACAGCAGGAGAATTGCCAGCGGGTCTGCCGTTCGCTCCCCGGTAAGGGCAAGGGCGAGTCCGTGCAGGAAGAAGATGAATGCCGGCGGATCCCAGCGATCGATCCGGCTCAGTATTTGGCCCTTGCCCGTAATCGAGTTCATGGTCCGGAGAGTTGCTTGCAGAGGGCGACGATACTGGACGGGCTGTGATGCTTTGACTTCAGGTGTCGGCGAACGGATTCGGGGGAGTGTCGGCGAGAACCGCGGTGCCGCAGAACTGGCAGGCGGTCAGGCCGGCAGCCACCTTCGAGCCACAGCTGCGGCAGGTGGAGGGAGCCGGTGTGCGGCGCCCGTCGAGGGTGCCATCGGACTGATCGAGTTCCATCAACCGGGCAGCCAGGTCCTCGTCGGTCAGGCCCTGCTCCCGCAGCAACGACCACATCGCTTCGACGAGGAGCGTGAGCCGGTCGATTCGCTCATCGACGTCGATCATTCGCATGTGGGATGTCATGGCCTGGGAGGCTCCGGCGGACCGTGCGAAGGATGCCGCCTGGGCGGCCGACTTCTGGCCCATCACATAGCCCCACATGAAATCCATCATGGGCGAGAACGCTACCCGCTCCGGCCGTCGAGAGAAGGGACTTCATTGTGACGTCACTTGCCCGGGCCGCTACCATGAAGTGACCCCGTATTCGATCGCAAGATTGGGTGCGCGTTCGGGGGTGGTGTAATAGGCAACACGACAGGTTCTGGCCCTGTTATTGAGGGTTCGAGTCCTTCCCCCCGAGCCAATCCGGTTCTCCGTGGAGAACCGGTCCTGGCCCCGTCGTCTAGCGGCCTAGGACGCCGGCCTCTCAAGCCGGTAACGCCGGTTCGAATCCGGTCGGGGCTGCCAGGTAACCACAGGACCCCCGCTAAGCGGGGGTCCTGCCGCGTCGAGGGACGCCGGGCTCTCCGTTTTCGCGACAGAATTGCGCGCCATGGCGCGCTGTTGACTTTCTGGTGATCGCTGACAGGGATGTGGCGGGACATCGCTGACACTGTTGGTCATCTCGTCTGTTGGAGGTGTGATGGCCGGGAAGGTGACGGCGATGTCTATGAGGTTGGTGGCGGCGCTGACGGTTGATTTGTCGTCGGTGAACGTGTCGGAGTTGTGTCG
>DATHVR010000119.1:0-27182 GCA_035461175.1 Acidimicrobiia bacterium
GGGGGGGCGCCACTTTCGACTGTTGGGGTTGGGTTCGGTCAGCGGCCTTCTTCGAAGGTCTCCTCGAAGGAGCGAGCCACCCGGCGACGCTCTCCGCCGGACTGGCCGGTGTCGCCGCCGTTGCCACCGCTGCCGCCTCCGGAGCGATCTCCGCCCCGGTCACGACTGCGATTCCGGTCGCGGTCGCCGCCACCTTCTCCACGGTTTCGGTCGCCGCGTCCGCCCCGATCACGGTCGCGGCCGCCCCGGTCGCCCCGGTCGCCACGGCCTCCGCGATCGCCCCGGTCACCGCGATCGCCGCGGTCACCCCGGTCACGACTTCCGCCGCCGCCGCCGCCGGAGCCTTCTTCACGAGGCTCGGGAAGGGTGGCGCCCGGCAGCGCCTCGACGAGGTCGAGGCTGAGCTTGCCACGGTCGATCCCACCGACCCGGACCTTCACCTTGTCTCCCAGGTCGAGGTAGTCCTCGACCCGCTCGACTCGCTTCGACCCGTCCAGCTTGGAGATGTGGAGCAGGCCGTCGCGGCCGGGAAGGACGCTTATGAAGGCACCGAACTTGGTGATGTTGACGACCTCGCCTTCGTACTCCTCGCCGATCTCCGGCTCGGGCGGGAAGGCGATGAGCATGATCCGCTCCTTGGTCGCCTCGAGGATGGCGCCGTCATTGGAGGCAACGCGGACGATGCCCTTGCCGTCGGCCTCCTCGATCTCGATCGTGGCACCGAGCTCGGCCTCGAGCTCACGCACGACCGCGCCCTTGGGTCCGATGACCTCGCCGATCTTGTCCTTGGGGATCTCGATCGACTCGATCCGGGGGGCGTAGCGGTTCATCTCGGTCCGGGGCTCAGGAATCGCTTCCTTCATCACCTCGAGGATGGCGAGACGGGCCTGCTTGGCCTGGTCGAGGGCTCCGGTCAACACCTCGGAGGGAAGTCCCTGGATCTTGGTGTCGAGCTGGAGGGCGGTGATCACGTTGGCCGTGCCCGCCACCTTGAAGTCCATGTCACCGAGAGCATCCTCGGCTCCGAGGATGTCGGTGAGGGTGACGAACTGGTCGCCCCGGTTGATCAGGCCCATGGCTATCCCCGCCACCGGCTGGGTGATCGGCACACCGGCGTCCATCAGGGACAGGGTCGATGCACATACCGAAGCCATCGAGGTGGAGCCGTTGGAGGACAGCACCTCCGACACCAGCCTGAGGGCATAGGGGAAGTCGTCGGCCTCGGGGATCACGGGCAGCAACGCCTTTTCGGCGAGGGCCCCGTGTCCGATCTCGCGCCGCTTCGGGCCGCGCATGAAACCGGCCTCACCGGTCGAGAACGGCGGGAAGTTGTAATGGTGCATGTACCGCTTCGAGTCCTCGGGCGCGAGGGTGTCGAGCATCTGCTCCATCTTCAACATGCCCAGGGTGGTGATGTTCATCACCTGGGTCTCGCCGCGCTGGAAGATGGCGGAACCGTGGGCCCGCTCGATCACACCCACCTCAGCCGAGAGCGTACGGATGTCGGTGGCGCCGCGCCCGTCGAGGCGGATGCCCTCGTCAACGACGCGATCACGCATCATCTCCTTGAGAACTGCCTTGAACGCCTTGGCTGCCTGCTTGGCCGTGTCGGGATCGTCCTCGGGGATGGCCATCTCGGCCATGGTCGCCTCGAGCGCCTCGGTTTCGGCCTGCTTCCTCTCGGCTTTGTCGGCGGTACGCACGGTCGTCTCGAGCTTGGGACGGGCGATCTGCTCGACCCGGCCCCGAACCTCGTCGGTGTAGTCGACGACCCGCGGCCACTCGGTCGGCTTCTTCTCGACCTGGGCGGTCAGGTCGGCGATGAGGTCGATCACGGCGGCGATGTACTGCTTGGACTCCTCGAGCCCAGTGGCCACTGCTGCCTCGTCGGAGGCGGCATCGCCCTCGGCGATCAGTCGCAGGCCGTGGGGGGTGGAACCGGCCTCAACCATCATGATGTCGATCTCGCCCCGGTCGTTGCGCCGGCCGGCGACGACGATCTCGAACACGGACTCGTCGAGCTCTTCTTCGGTGGGGAAAGGCACCCATTCGCCCTTGTTGAGGGACAATCGGACACCGGCGATCGGTCCGTTGAAGGGGATCGAAGACACGGATAGGGCCGCCGAGGCTCCGTTGAGGGCCACGATGTCGAAGGGGTTCTCGCCGTCGACGGAGAGCGTGGTGACCACGATGTGGGTCTCGCAGCGATAGTCGTCGTCGAACGATGGGCGTAGGGGCCGATCGATCAAACGGCAGGTGAGAATCGCCTCTTCGCTGGGTCGACCCTCGCGGCGGAAGAACGAGCCGGGAATTCGCCCGGCGGCGTACATCCGCTCCTCGAAGTCGACGGTGAGGGGGAAGAAGTCGATGCCTTCCCGCATGGTCTTGTTGGCAGTTGCGGTGACCAGCATCTGGGATCCACCCAGCGTGGCTACTACCGCACCGTCGGCCTGACCGGCCAGTTTGCCGGTGGACAGGGTCAGCTTTTTGCCGCCTATCTCACCGGATACGGTGATTTCGGGCACTTGTGTGCTCCTTTTTCGTCTGGGAGCGGCCCGTTGGCAGTTGTCAATCCTCGAATCGAGGGTTCACAACTGACAACCGACCGGCTCCTTGGCTATCCGGTCTCCGAGTCATTGCTCAGAGCCGGCGTCGATTGGTTTCGATCCCGGCCGCCGTCCGAAGGCGGGGCCGAAGCTAGACGGCGCGAGCGGCGAGGCCGCCCGGGCCGGATTCAGCGCCGGAGACCGAGGCGGGAGATGAGATTGCGATAGCGCTCGACGTCCTCACGGCGGAGGTAATCGAGTAGCCGGCGACGCTTGCCGACCAGCATCAGTAGCCCTCGGCGGCTGTGATGGTCGTGCTTGTGGTCGCGGAGGTGCTCGGTGAGATGGGTGATGCGCTCCGTGAGGAGGGCGACCTGGACCTCGGCCGAGCCGGTATCGCTGTCGTGGTGTCCGTACTCGGACACGATCTCTTGCGTGGTCTTCATTGCGCGTGAAACCTGAATCTGGTTCGGGGAACTGACGTCATGATACCCCTTCACTGGGATGAAGGGAAACTCTCGGCACCGGCCGCCAGGATACGCCGGGCGGCGTCGGCGTCGCGGTCCATCTGCGCCACCAGATCATCGACTGACTCGAAGCGTTTCTCGCCTCGCAACCGCCCGATGAAATCGACCTCGAGGTGGCGACCGTAGAGGTCGCCTTCGAAGTCGAACACATGCACCTCGAGCACCCGGGCGCCGCCGGTGCCGAAGGTGGGCCGGACGCCGAGCGAGGCGACTCCGTTCGCCTCCACTGTTCCCCCGACCTTCACGGCGTAGATCCCGTCGGCCGGAGCGACCAGACCGGTGGGGAGGGCCAGGTTGGCGGTCGGGTAGCCCAGCTGGCGGCCACGGGCGTCGCCTCGCAGCACCTCGCCGCTCAACCGGTGTGGCCGGCCGAGCAGTTGGGCCGCCTCCCCCACCGCCCCTGTGGCTATCCGGGCGCGGATCCGACTCGAGGAGATCACTGCTCCTCCGGCATCTGTCACCAGGTGCACCGGGACCACCTCGAGATCGAACTTCCTCCCCTCCCGGGACAGGAGAGCGACGTCGCCGCGGCGGTCGAAACCGAAGCGAAAATCGTCGCCCACCGACACCAGCCGGCTGTTGGCGCGCTCTGCCAGCACATCGGCCACGAAGGCCTCCGGGCTCATCATCCGGATCTTGGCCAGGTCGAGCGTCCCCACCCAGTCCACTCCCAGGCTCCGGATCAGTTCCACTCGCCGCCCGAAGCCGATGAGAAGTCGGGGGGCACGCTCGGGAGCGAGGATCTGGACGGGATGGGGATCGAAGGTGAGCACGCCGGCGGCGAGCCCGGCGGCATGCGCTCGGGCGACGAGACGTCCCAGCACCGTGGTGTGGCCGAGGTGGACACCGTCGAAGACGCCGATCGCCACCCCCGATGGGGGCGGCACCTCCCAGTCGGGCTCGAGGACGTTCACGTCAGCACCACCTCGGGGCGGGATGCCGCCCCCTCCCGGCGATACACCGCCAGCAGGCGGCCATCGGGCCCGAGAACGGCGGTGGCCCGGTCGGGGGCGATTGCCGCCATCGGGCCGACAGCGAAGCGAACTCCGTGGGCGATGGCGTCGGCGGTGGCTTCGTCGACTGTGATCGCATCCAGATCGGCGAGTGCCTCGGCCGGGTCCAGAAGATGGTCGGCAAAGTCCTCCAGGTCGTCCACCCGGACCGCTCGGTCGAGGCCCAGCGTTCCGGTGCGGGTCCGGCGGAGGTCCGTCAGGTGGGCCCGTCCGCCCAGCGAGCCGGCGATGTCATCGACGAGGGAGCGAATGTAGGTCCCCTTCCCACACACCACCCGGAACGATGCCTCCGGATAGGGTCCGGGGACGAAATCGGTCAGGTCCAGTTCGTAGATGTCGACGGTGCGGGCCTCCCGCTCCACCGTCTCCCCCCGGCGAGCGATCTCGTAGAGGCGCTCGCCGCCCACCTTAAGGGCTGAGACCATGGGGGGAACCTGGCGGATCGTGCCCCGGAAACGCGGCAGCACCGCCTCCACGTCTGCCTGGTCGATCTCCATCGGCTCTCTGGCGAGCACGGCGCCATCTGCATCGAGAGAGTCGGTGGCCACTCCGAACATCCCCGTGGCGAGGTATTCCTTGGCGAGATCCTGGAGGTAGCGGATCAATCGGGTGACGCGGCCGATGGCCACCACCACGACACCCGTGGCCATGGGGTCGAGAGTTCCGGCGTGGCCGACCTTTCTTATCCCGGTTGCCCGGCGCACGGCGGCGACGACGTCGTGGCTGGTCATACCGCCCGGTTTGTCGACGACCAGAAAGCCCTCAGTCATGGGGCAGGCGTTCGCGCACTGCCGCCAGCGCCTCCTGCGGCCCGCCGTGGAAGGTGAACCCGGAGGCATTGTGGTGGCCCCCGCCTCCCAGTTCGGCCGCGATCGCCCCCACATCGACCCTTCCCCGCGACCGCAATGACCCTTTGGTGGTGGACTCGTCCACCACCTTCATCAGAGCGGCAACGTCGGCCTCGCGGGGCAGGCGTATGAGATCGATGAGACCGTCGACGTCGCCCCGGTCGATTCCCGCCTCTTCCAGCTCCTCGGGGTAGAGCACGGACCATACGAAGGAGACCTCGGCTTCGAGGGTGGTCCGGCCCAATACCGCCGAGGCCACCTTCAGGTACCCGAACGGCACTTCCTCGTACATGTGGCGCCCGATTTCATCGGGTTCGGCTCCTGCCGCCACCAGCTGGGCCGCGGCCAGGAAGGTGGGCGGCCGGGTGTTGGAGTACTGGAACCGGCCGGTGTCGGTGACGATCCCGGTCAGGAGGCAACGGGCCACCGTGGGTGTGACCGGCCAACCCAGCCGGCGGATGACCGCCAGGGTCAGTTCTGCCGTCGACGAGACTCCCGGCTCGATCAGCGAGACGTCGCCGAACCCGTCGTTGGTGACGTGATGGTCGATGACCACCACCTTCTCGGAGTTCTTGACCAGCGAACCGAGCTCTCCAAGGCGGTCGAGGGCGCCGGTGTCGAACGCGATCAGCACCTCGGGGTGGGAGGGAACGGCATCCGGTGGCACGAGCAGGTCGGTGGGCAGATAGCGGAAGTTGTCCGGGAGCTCGAAGGGTGACCCGAACGAGGGGAATACCTCGATGCCGGCGTCTGCCGCCGCCACGGCCAGGCCGAGCATCGAACCGAGGGCGTCGCCGTCGGGCCCGACGTGACAGGCCATGGTGAGTTGTTTGGCGTGGCCGATGACCTCGACCGCCGCCTCGAGAGACTCGTAGCGCCTCATTCCTCTTCCCCGTCGTCGGCTTGGCTTTCGTCGTTGTGCAGCGAGCGCAGGATCGTTTCGATCCTCTCACCCTGTACCACCCCGGTGTCGAGTTCGAACTCGAGATGAGGTGTGTATTTGAGCCGGACCTGGCGGGCCACGGCCGACTGGAGTCGGGTGGCCGCCCGGGTCAGCGCCACGACCGCATCTTCACCCCGGTCAAGATCCAGGGTGGAGACGAAAACCGTGGCGTGGCGGAGGTCGGGGCTGGTGTCGACCGATGTCACCGAAACCATCTCCAGGCGGGGATCGGTCAACAGCTCGATTTCATCGGCCAGCACCTCGCGCAGAACCGAGTTGACTTTGCGCATCCGGGGGGTGGACATCAGGGCTCTTCCAGGTAGGTCACGGACAGGTCGATCATCTCGATGTCGATCTGGGAGTCAAGGTAGCGGCGCAGCCGCTCGAGGATGGAGTCGAGGTGGGTCCGATCGGGAGCGACCACTGCCAGACCGAGGGTGGCACGCTGCCAGAAGTCGTGGTTGTCGACTTCGGCCACGCTCACCGAAGCCAACTTCTTGAGCCGTTCGATATGGGGCCGCAGCACCGCCCGCTTCTCCTTGAGGGATTGTACGGCGCCGAGATGCAGCTCGACCCGGACTGCGCACGCCCACATCGTCCGACCGGCTCAGGTGCGCGCGATCTCGCGGATCTCGTACACCTCGATCAGGTCGCCTTCCTTGACATCGTTGAAGTTGGCCAGACCGATTCCGCACTCGAAACCCTGGGCTACCTCCCGGGCGTCGTCCTTGAACCGCTTCAGGGAGTCGACCGTGCCCGTGTAGGTCACGACCCCATTGCGGAGCAGTCGAGCCCGGGCGCCGCGCTGGACGACTCCCTCGGTGACATAGCAGCCGGCCACGGAGCCGGCGCGGGGGACCTTGAACACGGCCCGCACCTCAGCGGTGCCGAGGATGACTTCCTGCTCCTCGGGGGCGAGCTGGCCCACCAGGAGCTGTTCGATGTCGTCCAGGAGTTCGTAGATGATCCCGTAGGTGCGGATCTCGATCCCGGTCTCCTCGGCCAGCCGCCGGGCGCTGGGCTCGGGGCGGACGTTGAAGCCGATGATGACGGACTCGGTGACGTCGGCCAGGGTGACGTCGTTCTCGTTGATTCCGCCCACCGCACCGTGAACGATCTCGATGCTTCCACCCTCTCGCTCGATCTTGCTGATCGATTCTCGCAACGCCTCGAGTGAGCCCTGGGCGTCGGCCTTGATTATCAGCCGGAGCAGGGCATCTTCGGAGCGCAGCTGCTCGAGGAGGCCCTCGAGACGCTCGCGGGCGGTGGGAATGGCTTGCTCGACCTCCTTGATGGCGGTCATGCGATCATCGGCCAGAGCGCGGGCTTCCTTGTCGTTCTTGACCACTTCGAAGAAGTCGCCTGCCGCCGGGACGTCGGACCATCCCATGATCTGGACGGGGGTGGCGGGTGGGGCGGTCTTGAGCCGCTGACCGGCGTCGTCGGTCATCGCCCGGACCCGGCCCGAGACCGGTCCGGCCACAAAGGCGTCTCCCTGGTCGAGCGTTCCTCTCTGGACGATCACAGATGCGACCGGGCCCTTGCCCTTTTCCATCTGCGCTTCCACGACCACACCGGAGGCGGTGGCCTTGGGGTTGGCCTTGAAGTCCTCGAGCTGGGCGATCAGGTCGATCATTTCGAGGAGGTCGGTCACGCCCTCGCTCGTGACCGCCGAGACCTCGACGCTGGGGATATCGCCGCCGAGTTCCTCGGTGATGACGCCGTGCTCGGTGAGTTCGGTGCGGACGCGCAGCGGGTCGGAGCCGGGGGTGTCGATCTTGTTGATCGCCACCACCATCTTCACCCCCGCCGCCTTGGCGTGGCTGATCGCCTCGATGGTCTGGGGCATGACACCGTCATCGGCCGCAACCACCAGGATCACGATGTCGGTGATATTGGCGCCGCGGGCACGCAGGGCGGTGAACGCCTCATGGCCCGGGGTGTCGATGAAGGTGATCTTCCGACCTTCCACATCGACCTGGTAGGCGCCGATGTGCTGGGTGATTCCACCTTCCTCGCCTCCGACGACATTGGTCTTGCGGATGCTGTCGAGCAGGGTGGTCTTGCCGTGGTCGACGTGACCCATCACCGTCACGACCGGAGGGCGGGAGACCAGGTCGGCTTCGGCGTCGTCGAAGGTGGGACGGGCGGCCACCACCGGCTCGGGCTCGGCGGCGGGCTCGGCAATCTCGACGATCACGTCGAAGCCCTCGGCCACCTCTTCCATCAGGTCGTCGGGCATCGCGGCGGTTGCCCCGACCGGGCGGCCCCGGACCAGGAGCGCCTTGACAATCTCCGAGGAAGGCTGGCCGATGGCCTCGGCGAACTCCTCGACGGACATGCCACGGGTCACTTCGGCGATGCCGACGTCCTCGCCTGCGGCGGCCCGAGCCTCCTCCGCAGGTGCCGCAGCCGCGGCGGGCTCAGTCATCTCGGACGGAGCGGATTCGGCGGCGGGAGCCTCGGCGGGCGCCGACTCGCTCTCGGTGACAGTGGCCGCCTCGAGTTCCTCGGCACCAGCCGGCTCTGCCTCCGGCTCTTCGCCGGACAGAGCGAGCTTGACCAATTCGACTTCGGTGTCGTCGAGTCCGGAGGAGGCGGTCTTGACCTCCAGGCCCAGTTCTATTGCCTGGTCGAGGACCTCTTTCGAGTCGAGGCCGAGATCGCGCGCCAGTTCATAAACCCTTGTCTTCGCCACTCTTGCTCCAAATCACTCTTCTTCATCGGCCGCCGGGTCTTCCTCGGCCGGCGCCGCAATCGTCAAAACTTCGTCAACTTCATCCGGCTCGGATACGACCGCTTCGGACTCAGCCGTTACGGGGGCGGTGGGGTCCTCGGTGGCGGCCGGCTCGGCGCCTTCATCCGTCGCCTCGGCTTGCGCCTCGGCCACGGCGGATCCGTCGTCTTCCGTCGACGCTTCGGCGGTGGCCGGAGCGTCGACCCTAGCCTCGCCCTCGGGCGAAGCCACCATTCCCTCGGCGCCCGGCTCGGCCCCCGCCTCCTCCTCGCCCTCGCGATCGGAGCGGATGTCGACCTTGTACCCCGACAGGCGTGCCGCCAGGCGGGCGTTCTGGCCTTCCTTGCCGATGGCGAGGGAGAGCTGATGCTCACCGACGATCACGGTGGCAGTGTTGGTCTCCTCGTCGATCTGGACTTCCTTGACCCGGGCGGGGCCGAGAGCCTCGGCGATGAACTCTGGCGTGTTCTCGCGCCACTGGACCACGTCGACCTTTTCCCCGCGCAGCTCGTTGACGACCTGGCGGACCCGCGAACCCCGCGCCCCGACGGCGGCACCCTTTGCATCCACATTGGCGTCGTGGGAGACAACCGCGATCTTGGTGCGGTGGCCCGGCTCCCGGGCGATGGCAACGATCTCGACCGTGCCGTCGGCCAGTTCGGGAACTTCGAGCTCGAGGAGGCGCCGAACCAGATCGGGATGGCTGCGGGAGACGACGATCTGAGGACCCTTGGTCTCGCCCCGGACCTCAACGATCAGGGCTTTGACGCGGTTGCCGCGCTGGAGACGCTCGTAGGGGATCCGCTCCGCCCCGGGCATGATGGCCTCGGCGTCACCGAGATCGAGGATGGCAAACCGATTGTCGATCTGCTGCACGATGCCGGTGACCAGATCGCCCTCCCGCCCCTCGTAGAGATCGAAGACCTGCTCCCGCTTGACCTCGCGTAGTCGCTGCTGGATGACCTGCTTGGCAGTCTGGGCCGCAATGCGTCCGAAGTCGTCGGGCGTGTCTTCCCATTCGTCGACGACGTTTCCGTCCTCGTCGAGCTCCTGGGCGTAGACGATGATGTCCCCCGAGTCGGGATCGATGGTGACCCGCGCCTCCTCGGCGGCACCGGGAGAGCGCTTGTAGGCGGAAACCAGGGCATTGGCGAGGGCGTCGAGAATCGCCTCGACCGGAACACCTCGTTCCCGCTCGAGCAACTCGAGGGCGTCCATCACCTGTGCGTCCATCTGCATCGTCGTTCTCCTCACTTACCCGGCTTGGGAGAGGACTCCCACCGGAAAACCGTACGCGCCGAGATGACCGCTTCGTAGGGATAGCGGTGCTGCTCACCGTCCGTTTCGACGGTGATGCCGTCGTCGTCCGCTGCCGTCAGCACGCCGCGATGGGTGTCGACCGAGCCCGCGACGTCGCGAGCTTTGACGACGACCTCGCGCTCCACCGACTTCTGGAAGTGGCGGGGTCGTTTCAGCGCCCGTTCCAGACCCGGCGAAGTCACCTCGAGCTGGTACGACTCATCGGGGTCGTACTCGGCGTCGTAGAGGCGGGACAGGCCACGGGAGACCTCGGAGATGCGGTCCAGATCCAGGTCGGGACCGTCGATCACGACCTTCACCGTGCGGGCGCGCCCTTTGCCGAGCACCTCGAGGTCGTCGAGCTCGAGCCGCTCGGCCTGGAGGTAGGTCTCGGTGATGTCCCACAGCGAGGTCTTGGCGTCATTCATCTTCTTCGGTCGGTGCTCCGCAGCATCGTCGTTCCACAGTGTCATCTCACAGAAATGTCAATCCACAGCAAGAAGGTGGGCCGACGCCCACCCGTTTGCAAGAAAGCGATCTCAGTTGGCAGGAGCCGAGTATACCGGTCCCGCCCATGCAGGCCGAACGACGATCCCGATCAGGATCGGTGACGGGCGGCGAAATCCACCATGAAATCGACCAGGCGCTCCACGGCCGGCCTTTCGGTGGCGGCATAAAGCGACGCCCGGATCCCGCCCACGCTGCGGTGGCCCTTCAGACCCACCATTCCGGCCCGAGTCGTCTCGCTCACGAACTGCTTTTCCAGGTCCTCGTTGGCCAGGCGCCAGATGACATTCGTGTGTGACCGCACCGCCGGGTCGACGGGAGAACGATAGAAGCCGTCGGAAGCCTCGATCGCCGAGTAGACCAACGCCGACTTCTCCGCCGAGCGCCGCTCCAGGCCGTCGACCCCGCCCCGTTCCTCGAGATGGGTCAGGACCTTTCCCATCAGATAGATCTGGAACATGGGCGGTGTGTTGGCGAGCGAGTCGGCGTCGGCGTGGGTGGAATAGCGCAGGTAAGTGCCCAGGCCGGGACGTTCGGGGATGGCCGAGCGCCGGACGAAGACCAGGGCCAGTCCGGCCGGAGCCAGGTTCTTCTGGACCCCGCCATATACGAGGTCGTGGCGTGACCAATCGATAGGCCGGGCCAGGTAGTCCGATGACATGTCATTGACCAGGGGCACATCGGTACGGGGCGGGTCCACCATCCGGATACCCCCGATGGTTTCGTTGGAGGTGATGTGGAGATAGCGGGTGCCTTCGGTGAACGTTACGTCGCCGGGGCCGGGCATGGTCGTGTAGTCCGAATCCTCCCCGCTCCAGGCCGTGTAACCCCCCAGCGGGAGGGCATCGTTCAGAGCCTTGCGACCCCAGGCACCGGCCACGACATAACCGGCGCCCATGTCGTCGTCGAGCAGGTTGAGCGGGACCATCGAGAACTGGAGCGTGGCCCCGCCCTGGATGAAGAGGATGTCGAAGTCATCCGGAGTCCCCGCCACCCGTCGGGCCCGCGTCATCGCATCGGTGTGGATGGCCTCGTAATCGGCCGAGCGGTGACTCATCTCCACGACGGCCATCCCCGCCTGGCCGTACTCGGGGAACTCGTCGCGGACTTCTTCCAGCACCTCTAGCGGGAGGGCGCAGGGCCCGGCCCCGAAGTTGTCTACTCGCATGGAGCAATGGTGCCACGTCCCCCGCCCGGCGCGGACATCGGTTGTGCGCCCCGGCCGCCGTACTGTGGGCGCTTCATGACGACCAAGAAGCGAAGCGTGGTGGCGTATGAGGAAGGTCGCTCCACCCGGGTGGACGACCATCTGGCGGACGAAGCCCCGGTCGAGATCCGCCTGGGCGGAGTCCCCCTGGCGGTCCTGATGCGCACCCCCGGCCAGGATGAGGCCCTGGTGCGGGGGTTCGCCCTCACCGAGGGAATCGTGCTCTCCCCCGCCGAAATTGCCGCCGTGACTGCGGTGGGAGACGGCGATCGCTGGGAACTGGTCCTGGCGGACGGAGTCGACGTCGACCCGGAACGATTCCGGCGTTCGGCCTACGTCTCGTCGTCGTGCGGGGTGTGCGGCAAGGCCTCGATCGATGCCGTGCGGGTGGCGGGAAGAAAGCCCCCTGACGGCCCCCGCCTGCAACCTTCGCTGCCGGGCCGCTGGATGGCCTCGCTGACCGAGGCGCAGCCGGGGTTCGAACGGTCGGGAGGCCTTCACGCCGCCGCCGTATGCACTCCGGACGGCTCCCTGCTGGCGACAGCCGAAGACGTCGGTCGTCACAACGCCGTCGACAAAGCGATCGGAACCCTCACGTCCGAACGCTGGCCACCGGGCGAGGTGGTCTTGGTCGTTTCGGGGCGGGTGTCGTTCGAGATCACCCAGAAGGCGGCGGTGGCGGGAATTCCGGTCGTGTGCGGCGTTTCGGCGGCCTCCTCGCTGGCAGCGGAACTGGCCGAGGAGTTGGGGCTGACGCTGGTTGGATTCAGCCGCGGGAGCCGGTTCGTCGTCTATGCCGGGGGGGACCGGTTCGACTGAGCGCCTCAGCGGGCAGCCACCACCCGTTCGGCCAGGGCGCCGGCCACTTCCGCCAGCGGAAGCTCGCTGGTCTCCATCGAAGCCCTCTCCGTCAACTCCACCATCCCTGACTCCACCCCGCGCGGGCCGATCGTGACCCGCCAGGGGATTCCGATCAGCTCGGAGTCGGCAAACTTGACTCCGGGCCTCTCGACCCGATCGTCGAGGAGAACCTCCAGTCCGTGGTCGAGCAGTGACTCGTGGAGGCCCTCCCCCGCCTCCGCCACCCCGGCATCGTCGGGACGAACCAGGGTGATGACCACCTCGTAGGGGGCGATCGAGACCGGCCAGATGATGCCGCGCTCATCGTGGCTCACCTCCACCACCGCCGCCATATTGCGCTCCACCCCGATTCCGTAGGAACCCATCACGACCGGATGGGAGTCACCATCCTCGTCCTGCACGTAGGCGTCGAATGCCAGAGAGAACTTGGTGCCGAGCTTGAAGATGTGGCCGACCTCGATCCCCTTCCACATTCGGAGGGGTGAACCACACTCCCCGCAGGGCTCGCCCTCTCTCACCTGGCGCAGGTCGGCCCAGCGAAAGTCGATGAAGTCGCGCTCGGGGTCGACACCGGTGAAGTGCCAGTCGTCCTCGTTGGCGCCGGTCACCATGTTGTAGCGACCCCGCAAGCCCTCGTCGACGAGCACCGGGTGATCGCCGACTCCCACGGCGCCCAGGCTGCCGGGAAGGGCCCCCAGAGCGGCCTGGACCTCTTCAGGGGTGGCGGGACGGACCTCGCCGGCGCCGGTGGCGTCGAGCAGTTTCTGTTCCTGCAGATCGTGGTCTCCGCGGACCACCGCCAGGGTCAGCACGCCGTCGACGATGTAGACGAGGCTCTTCAGCTGTCGTTCCGGCGAAGCGACGTCGGGGTGGGCTTCGGCCAGGGCGGCGATGGTGCGGAGGCCGGGAGTCGCCAGACGCTCGGGCTTGCCGCCGCGCTCGCCGTCTTCGACGGATTCGAGGCGGGAAATGGCCTTCTCCAGGTTGGCGCGGTAGTCACACCGGGGACAGGTGACGATCCAGTCCTCACCGGCTTCGGAGGGAACCATGAACTCGACGGATTCAGAGCCGCCCATGGCGCCCGAGGAGGCGGCGACGTCGATCGCCTCCATGCCGAGGCGGGAGAAGATGCGGACGTAGGCACCGTGCTGCTTCTGGAAGCCGACGTCGAGGCCCTCGGCGTCGATGTCGAGGGTGTAGGCGTCTTTCATCGTGAACTCGCGCACCCGCAAGAGACCCGACTTGGGCCGGGGCTCGTCCCGGTACTTGGTGTGCATCTGATACCAGATCTGGGGCAACTGGCGATAGGAAGTGAGCTCGGAGGCGAGGATGGCGAACAGTTCCTCCTCGGTCATGCCCATCACATGCTCGACACCCTTCCGGTCCGTGAGTTTGAACAGGTTGTCGCCCATCAGGTCGTAACGGTCGGAGCGGCGCCAGATCTCGGCCGGATGGACGGTGGGCAGAACCACCTCCTGGCCCCCGATTCGGTTCATCTCCTCACGGATGATCTTCTCGACCTTGAGCCGGGTGCGCTGACCCAGCGGCAGCATCGAGTAGTGGCCGGCAGCCAGCTGGCGGATGAACCCGCCCCGGACCAGCAGCCGGTGGCTCACCGCCTCGGCGCCGGCGGGATCGTCACGGAGAGTGGGAATGTAAGCCTGTGTCCATCGCATGAAGCCGCCAGCGTACCGTCATGATTTGTGGGGGTACTCCCCCACACCCCCACGGCTGGTCGTCTGCCCTGGTTTGACTGGGGGCCATCCGCCGGACGTCTCGCCCCTTAGGTGTCGTCTGTCGGCGGGGGTCTCCGGTGCTATCGGGCGAGCAGTTCACGTGATGTTTGCGTCGTACCTGTCGTGCGCATCTCCCAGGTGTGATGATTTGTGGGGGTATTCCCCCACACCCCTACGGCTGGTCGTCTGCCTGGTCTGACTGGGGGCCATCCGCCGGATGTCTCGCCCCTTAGGTGTCGTCTGTCGGCGGCGGGTCTCTGATCCTTTTCGCGCATGAATGGCGCGCCATAGCGCGCAATTCATGCGCGAAAACGGGCTGGCTGGCTCGACCAGTCGGGGTCAGGGGCCTTCGGCTACCTCGGCCACCCGGGCGCGGCGTTGGGATGCCTGGTTGGCGTCTCCCTGGATCTCGACCAGTTGCTCACGGGTCTGGCGGGACAGCTCTTCGGCATTCTGGTCGGCGGCGGCGAGGCGGGCCTCGATTCCCTCCTCGGCCAGCTTGCGGGCCTCGTCGAGGAGAGCCTCGACCATGTCCTCTTCGGGGACCACCCGCACGACCTGACCCTTGATGAACAGGTGGCCTCTCCCCCGGCCGGCGGCGATGCCGATGTCGGCCTCTCGGGCTTCCCCGGGGCCGTTGACCACACAGCCCATCACCGCCACCTGAATGGGCAGCTTCTCGGCCTCGAGCGCCGCCTGGGCCCGGGTGGCGACGTCGATCACGTCGACTTCGGCCCGGCCACAGGAGGGGCAGGCGATCAGATCGAGCCCGGCCCGCTCGCGCAGACCCAGGTATTCGAGCAGCTGCCGCCCGGCCTTTGCCTCCTCAACGGGGTCGGCGGTGAGGGAGAAGCGGATCGTGTCGCCGATGCCCTCGTTGAGGAGGGTGGCGATACCGGCCACGGACTTGATGAGACCGCCCGGCGGGGGACCGGCCTCGGTGACTCCGAGATGCAGCGGGTAGTCGACGGTCTCCGAGAGCAGGCGGTAGCAGGCCACCATCGAGGGGACGTGGGAGTGTTTGACTGAGATCTTGATGTCGGTGAAGCCGACGTCTTCCAGGTAGCGGATCTCCTTCAGCGCGGACTCGACCAGCGCCTCGGGGACCGCCGAGCCGTAGCGCTCGAGCAGATCCTTGTCGAGGGAACCGGCGTTGACGCCGACGCGGATCGGGATCCCCCGATCGCCCGCCTCGCGGGCGACGGTCTTGATGTGCTCTTCCTTGCGGATGTTGCCCGGGTTGAGACGCAGTCCCTGGACTCCCGCCTCCATTGCCGCCAGGGCGAGCTTGTACTGGAAGTGGATGTCGGCCACGATCGGCACCGGCGAGCGGGGGACGATCTCGGCCAGACCCTGGGCGGCGTCGACGTCGTTGCAGGTGATGCGGACGATGTCGGCTCCGGCACCGCGCAGGGCATAGACCTGAGCCAGGGTGCCGTCGACGTCGGCGGTCTTGGTCGTCGTCATCGACTGTACCGAGACCGGGGCGCCACCGCCCACGGCGATGTCGCCGACGTGGATCTGTCGGGTTTCCTTGCGCGGGATCACAATCGACAATGGTAGGGAGCGGGGGCGGGATTCAGTAACCCCTCACTCGCCCGCGACCACCCAGGTCAGAGCTGGATCGGGTTGACGATGTCGAGGATGACGGCCGCCAGAGTCAGGAAGGCGAAGAGGCCAATCACAGCCACCGCCACTGGAACCAGGCGGCGCACATCCGGCTCCCTACCGGTGACCTTCTGCCACAGAGCGACGGCGAAATGCCCTCCGTCCAGCGGGAGGAGCGGGATGACGTTGAAGGTGGCGAGGATGACGTTGATCGAGGCCAGCAACGCCACGTAGTTGGCCACACCCAGAGTCTCAACCTGGCTTCCGAGGTTGGCCATCCCGATCGGGCTGACGGGGCGGATCTCGGGGGGAATGTCGGTCTCTCCGACGAAGACGCCGGCAAGACGCAGCAGCGATTCTGGCTGGATGATGTTGCCCATCACCTGGAAAGTGACCCCGACATAGGCCCCCACCTGTTCGCCCGCCATCCCGATCCCCTCGAAGAACCCGACCGCACGCTCGGTCAGCGTGGCGCTTACGCCCAGGAACCCCTCCATCTCGCCTGTCTCGGGCGAGGGACGGGAGCCCACGGTGACGGGCAGTTCAAGCCGTTCACCATCCCGCAGGACCGTCAGCGTCACCTCTTCACCCGGTCGCGATGCCAGGATTCCCGAGATGTCCGCCCATTCCTCGTAATCGGTGCCGTCGAGGGCGACGATCCGGTCGCCGGCCTCCAATCCGGCCCCGTCGGCCGCAGTTGCGGGGATCACCTCGCTGACGACGGGCACGACATCCTGCACACCGACAGCGAAGAAGATCCCGAGAAACATCACGAAGGCGAGGAAGAAGTTCATCCCCACCCCGGCCAGCACCACCACCGCCTTCTTCCAGAACGGCTTCTCGCGGTAGGTACGACCTACGTCCTCGGGGGCGACCTCCTCGAAGGGGTTCATGCCGACGATGCGGACGTAGCCGCCGGCCGGGATCGCCTTGATGCCGTACTCGGTCTCGCCCCGGCGGAACGACCACAGGCGGGGTCCGAAGCCGAAGAAGAACTCGGTTGCCTTCATCCCCGTCGCTTTGGCGGCGATGAAGTGCCCGGCCTCGTGAGCGGTCACGAAGACGAGGAGCGCGATGATGCCGATCAGGCCTCCGATCATGGCGTCAAATTACCCCTCGGCTCGATTTATCGGTAGCGATTCGCTCGGCCGCCAGGCGGCGGGCCTCGGCGTCGGCGGCGAGGACTTCCTCCAGGGTGGAGGCGGGCCACCCGTCCAGTTGCTCCACCACCGAAGCCACCACGTCGACGATCCCGGGGAACGGCAGCCGGCCGTCGAGAAAGGCGGCCACCGCCACCTCGTCGGCGGCGTTGAGTGCCGCCGGGGCGCCCCTGCCCCTGCGCCCGGCGGCATAGGCGAGGTCGAGGGCCGGGAAGGTGGTGCGGTCGACCTCCTCAAAAGTCAGTTGCCGTCCCTCCAACTCGAACCGTTTCCCGGGCGCCGGGGCTCGGCGCGGATAGGTGAGGGCGTACTGGATCGGAATCCGCATGTCGGGATAGCCAAGATGGGCCTTGAGAGACCCGTCGACGAACTCGACCGCGGAGTGGACGATGGAGCCCGGATGCACGACGACGTGGATGCGGTCGAAGTCGACCCCGAACAGGTGATGGGCCTCGATCACCTCCAGGCCCTTGTTGATAAGGGTGGCGGAATCGACCGTGATCCGGCCTCCCATGTCCCAG
This sequence comes from Acidimicrobiia bacterium, assembly GCA_035461175.1. Lineage (GTDB taxonomy): Bacteria > Actinomycetota > Acidimicrobiia > Spongiisociales > ZC4RG35 > DATHVR01. The sequence continues at coordinate 17,514 of DATHVR010000119.1, forward strand.
GTCGGGTGGGCCAGCGCCTGCTCCGGTGTCACGGCAGCGGTCTCGTCGGCCGACCAGCCTCGAAACGGCCCACCCGAGGCAGTGAGGAGGATGCGGGCGACATCATCAAGGTGCTCCCCGGCCAGGCATTGATGGAGAGCGGAGTGCTCGGAATCGACCGGAATCAGTTCGCCCGACCCGGCCTGCAGCGTCTTCATGACCAGGTCCCCGGCCGCCACCAGGCTTTCCTTGTTGGCCAGTGCCACCCGATTGCCCGCTTCCAGGCCGGCCAGGGTTGGTTCCAGGCCGGCGGCTCCCACGACACCGTTCACCACCACCTGGCCGGGCCGGGCCGCGAGGGCGGTGACGGCCCCCGGCCCGTACTGGACAGGGCGGCCCCTCATCAGGTCGTCGAACTCGGAACGCTCCGCCACGGTGCCGCCTGCCACCGCCAGATCGGCTGCGGGCAGGTGGGCGGCGATTTCGGCCAGTTCGGTCGAGGGTCGGTAGGCGGCCACGGCCGCCACCTCGAGGCCCAATCTGGCTGCCACTTCCAGGGTCTGGCGACCGATCGAGCCGGTGACCCCGAGAATCGTCAGGGGCCGCAAGGTCAGAGCAGGTCGCGGAGCAGCAGGAACACGTAGGCGGCGGGAACGGCGAAGAGGAAACTGTCGATGCGGTCGAGCATGCCCCCGTGGCCGGGCAGAACTGAGCCCATGTCCTTGACTCCCAGCGACCGCTTGACCATCGACTCGGCCAGGTCGCCGACCGGGCCGATCACGGCGAGGATGGCGGCGAGAAGGACGGATCCGGCGAAGCCGAGTTCCTCGTAGGGAGGCAGCGTCGACAGCACGGCCGCCGTCACCAGCGCCGCCGCCACGCCTCCGGCGAATCCCTCCACGGTCTTGTTGGGCGAAAGGGTGGGGGCGAGGGGGCGACTCCCGAATCCGCGACCGACGAAGTATGAGCCGATGTCGATCATGGCCGTCACCAGGCCCACCATGAGGATGTATGCCACCGGGTGGGGTGAGGCCGCGATCGGGATGGCGAAGGCGAGCAGTGCCACCCACACCATTCCGAACACGGTCAACGAGGCGTTCTCGAGGGGATGTCGCCGATGGACCAGCGAGTAGGCCAGCGCCACGATCACAGTGGCCACCAGAGTCACCCCCGCCAGGGCATAGATTCCGTTGGTGTGGATCAGGACCGGGATGGCGATGACCCCGATCAGACCGACCAGCGCCAGCGGGGCATAGCCGGTCCGGCGCAGGGTGGCGTAGAACTCCCCGAGGGACACCAGCATGATCATGGTGAGGAAGGCCGTGAACCACCATCCGCCCAGATACAGGCTGCCGATGAGGAGGGCGACCAAAAGCACGGCCGAGCCGATACGCAGAGCGAGGTCGGAGGAGCGAGCCTGTTCCATCGCCTCGACGTCTTCTTCGGTGACACCGCGCTCGCCGGTCACATCCTCGAACCCGACCAGCCCGGTGTCGACCCCGGCCATGGTGGCCGAGACCGCCTGGCGCTCGAACGAGGAGTCCTGCAGTCGGCGAATCTCCTCGGCCAAGCCCTTGTACTCCTCGGTGGTGGCGCCCACATAGGCTTCCTGATCCATGTCGTCGAGGCGGGACGGGGCGGTAGCCATAGCCTCCCAGTCGGTCAGATCGACATCCTCGGTGGGGGGAGAATCGGGGCCGGGCGGAGAGGCGGTGGCGGAAGGGCCTGTGTCAGCCGGCGTGGCGGCGGGGTCGGTCGGCTCGGAGGGTGAACTCGACGAGCGGGCGGGCCCGGAGCCGGAGGCGCCCAGTTCGTCGACCGGATCCTCGTCGACCGGCTCCTCCCAGGGGCGGCGAAAGCGGGGGCGCTCGTCGCTCACCTCACACTTCCCGCAGTTCCGCTTCCTTGTGCTCCACCAGCGTGTCGATCCGGTCGGTGTGGCTGTCCGTCACATCCTGGAGTTCCTTCTCGCCGCGACGGATGTCGTCGTCGGAGATCTCTCCATGCAGGGCTTCCATATCGGCCTTGGTGTGGCGGCGGATGTTGCGCACCGCCACCCGGCCTTCTTCCGCCATGCCGCGAACGAGTCGCACCAGCTCCTCCCGCCGCTCTTCGGTGAGCGGGGGAAAGGCGAGGCGGATCACGGTGCCGTCGTTGCTGGGGTTGAGGCCGAGATCGGATTGGCTGATGGCCCGTTCGATGTCGCCGAGGCTCGAGCGGTCGAAGGGGGCCACCATCAAGAGCCGGGGCTCGGGGACCGAGACCGAGGCCAACTGCAGCAGCGGCGTCGCTTGGCCGTAGTAGTCCACGGTGATGCGGGCGAGGATCTGGGGGTTGGCCCGCCCTGTCCGAACGGTGGCGAACTCGGACATGACGTGTTCGACCGCCTGGTTCATCTTCTCGCCGGCTTCCGCCAGCAGCTCTTCCATCATCGGTGCCTCCTCGAAGGACCCGTCAGCGAACGACCGTCCCGATGGGCTCGCCTCGCACCGCCCGGAGGATCGTTCCTGGATCGGTCATGTCGAACACGACGATGGGGACGTCGTGCTCCTTGCACATCGTAACGGCGGTCGAGTCCATCACCCGGAGATCCCGGGACAGGAAGTCCATGTAGGTCAGTTCGGGGAGCAACACGGCGTCGGGATTCGCCACCGGGTCCGAGTCGTAGATCCCGTCGACCTTGGACGCCTTGAGCAGTGCCTCCGCGCCGATCTCCACCGCCCGCAAGGCGGCGGTGGTGTCAGTGGTGAAGAACGGGTTCCCGGTTCCGGCGGCGAAGATCACCACCCGGCCCTTCTCTAGGTGACGGATCGCCTTCAGGCGTATGTAGGGCTCGGCCAGTTGCTGCATGGTGATGGCTGACTGGACCCGCGTCTCCACCCCGGCCTTCTCAAGCGCGTCGCGGAGGGCGAGAGCGTTGATGACGGTGGCCAGCATCCCCATGTAATCGGCGGCGGCGGGGTCCATTCCCCGGGCGGCCTGGGAGACGCCCCGAAAGATATTGCCGCCGCCCACCACGATGGCGATCTCCACCCCGGTGTTGTGGGCCTCGGCCACCTCTTGGGCCACCCGGTTGACGGTGGCGGGATCGATGCCGTAGCCGATCTCGGGGTCGGCGAAGGCTTCGCCGGAGAGCTTGAGGAGCACCCGGCGAGTGCCTGGGGTCACCTCAGGATCCCTCGCCGATGGCGACCCGCTCGATGCGGCCGACGCTGATGTTCTCGCCCATCTTGGCCGCCAGGCCGGCGACCATCTCCCCCACCGTTCCTTCGAACTTCTCGGGATTGACGAAGGTCTGGTCGTAGAGAACCGTGTCCTGGTAGAACTTCTCCAGCCGTCCTTCGACGATCTTGGGAATCACGTTCTCCGGCTTGCCTTCCCCGGCCGCCTGCCGCTCCATGATCGAGCGCTCGGTGGCGAGCTCGTCGGCGTCGACGTCGTCGCGTGTGATCCAGCGTGGGTTGCCCCACGACACGTGGAGGGCGATGTCGTTGGCGGCGTCCTTGAATTCGTCGCTCTTGGCGACGAAGTCGGTCTCGCACGCCAGTTCCACCAGTACCCCGACCACGGGTCGGTCGTTCTGAACATGGAGGTAGAAGCCGACGGCGCCCTCGCTTGCTTCCCGGTCGGCCCGCTTGGCCGCCTTGGCCAGGCCCTTCTCCCGGAGGTGCTGGAAGGCCTTGTCGTAGTCGCCACCGGCCTCCTGGAGGGCCTGTTTGGCGTCCATCATCCCCACCCCGGCCGCCTGTCGGAGGGTCTGCACATCCTTGGCACTGAAATCAGCCATTGCTTCCGCCCAGGCTGTCGTCGCCCTCGGCCTTGACGACCCGCTTCTTGGAGGCGACCTCTTGGCCTTCCAGCGCCGCGTCGGCAATCGCCCCGGCGATCAGGTCGGCCGAACGGATGGCATCGTCGTTGCCGGGTATCACGTAGTCGACGGCATCCGGGTCGCTGTTCGAGTCCACCAGGGCGATGAGCGGGATTCCGAGGCGCGCCGCCTCGGCAACGGCGGTGGTCTCGGTGTTGACGTCGACGATGAACACGGCGTCGGGGAGGCGGGTCATGTCCACCACGCCCCCCAGGTTCATCTCCAGCTTCTCGCGCTCGCGCCGGAGGCGGAGCCGCTCCTTCTTGGGAAGCGCCTCGATCTCTTTCGTCTCCTCCATCTGGCGAAGCTCTTTCAAGTAGTAGATCCGCTTCTGGATGGTGGTGAAGTTGGTGAGCATCCCGCCCAGCCACCGGTAGGTGACATAAGGGTTGTGGGAACGGCCGGCATGCTCCATGATCGGAGCCTGGGCCTGCTTCTTGGTACCGACGAACAAGACCGACCCGCCGTTGGAGGCGAGCTGCTTGACGAAGTCGGTGGCCGTTTCGATCTGCTCTACGGTCTGTCGCAAATCGATGATGTGGATGCCGTTGCGTTCCCCGTAGATGTACGGCTTCATCTTCGGGTTCCAGCGTCGGGTCTGATGCCCGAAGTGGACGCCGGCCTCCAGGAGCTGCTTCATCGTGACAGCGCTCATGGGATGTCCTTTCCTGGTTGTTGTCCTCCGCTCGCCGGCAGCGGCTGCCTCACCGGTTTACCGGGCGCCCCGTTTCAGCCATGGCTGCACCAGTCGGGGCGGGCGAACGTGTGTGATCGGCCTGGATGATAGAGGTGCCAGGCCCCGTTCAGAGAATCGGCGGCTCGGCGAGTCGGTTGCGGAGCGACATCACCGTCTTGGCGTGGATCTGACAGACCCGCGACTCGGTCACACCGAGGACCTCGCCGATTTCGGCCAGCGTCAACCCCTCGTAGTAGTAGAGGGTGACGACCAACCGCTCCCGGTCGGGGAGACGGTTGATCGAATCCACCAGAAGGCGGCGCGTCTCCTCCGCCTGGAACATCGCCTCCGGCGACACTCCGGTGGGATCGGCGACCAGGTCCTTGAGGGTGGTGGTGGCTTCCCCCGATCCGACCGTCTGGTCGAGGGCGGCGATACCGAGCAACGAGATCTCCGATAGGTCGTTCTGGACCGACTCGACATCGGTCTCCATGTGCTCGGCCAGTTCCTCGTCGGTGGGACTGCGCTGAAGCCGGTGTTCCAATTCGACGATCGAGCGTTCCAGTTCACGGGCCTTGGCCCGCACCGAACGCGGCACCCAGTCGAAGGAGCGAAGCTCGTCGAGGATCGCCCCCTTGATGCGATTGATGGCGTAGGTCTCGAACTTGAAGCCCCGCTCCGGCTCGAACTTGTCGATGGCATCGATCAGACCGAAGATTCCGTAGGAGGCAAGGTCGTTCTGGTCGACGTTGCGGGGAAGACCGGCCGCCACCCGTCCGGCGACGAACTTGACGAGGGGCGAGTAGTGGAGGATCAGGTTCTCGCGAAGCTTCTCGCTCCCCGAGGCCTTGAACTCGGCCCACATTTCATTGATATCGGATGTCTGATCGCTCTTGACGCGATCCGTCATGGACTTCCCTCGTGCCTCGTACCGACCGGAGTGTAGGACGAGATCGGCCCGGGGCCTTCCTTTGCGGTCGTTTCATCCGCCAGACATCACCTCACCACCCTGGATCCGGACCAGCCCTTCTGCCTCCAGCCGTCCGAGGAGGCGGAGCAACTCGGGCCCGTCGCCGCCATGGGAAGCGATGAAGTCGTCGATCGGCATCCCTCCGGGCGGGATCGCGATTCCCTCGGGCAACAGGGGGCCGGGGCCCGGCTTCGGCGGGCCCAGCACCAACGAGAGGGCCTCGATCAGGTCGTCGGCGCCCAGCACCGGGACCGCCCCGTCGCGGATGAGGAGGTTGGTCCCGACGGAGGTGCGCCGGTTGATGTCACCCGGAACGGCGAAGACCTCCCGCCCCTGTTCGGCGGCCAATCGGGCGGTGATCAAGGCTCCGCCCTTGTCCGCCGCCTCCACGACCACTACCGCCCGGGACAGGCCGCTGATGATGCGATTGCGGCGCGGGAACCTCCAGGCATCGGGTCGGGTCCCGGGCGGGTATTCGGAGATCACCGCTCCCCCGCCGGCAACGAGTTCCTCCCCCAATCGGGCGTGCTCGGGGGGATACCACACGTCGATTCCGGATCCGAGCACCGCTATCCCGCGACCGCCGGCGTCGAGGGTTCCCCGGTGGGCGGCACCGTCCACACCCCGGGCGAGGCCGCTTACCACCGTCCATCCGGCTCGCGCCACTGCCCCGGCCATTTGGCGGGCGAGTTCGAGCCCGTAACGAGTGGCGCGTCGGGTTCCCACCACGGCCACCGCCGGACCGTCCACGAGGACCCCTCGAACCCACAGCCGTTGCGGGGGATCTTCGATCGTCTCGAGTAGCGCCGGGTAGGCACCGGCGCCCGCTGCGACCTCGGCCGGGGAACTCACCAGGAACCACGCAGGGCGAGCGCTTCGGCCACGTGGTCCTCCCCCACCATCTCCACGTCCTCGAGATCTGCCAGGGTGCGCGCCACACGACGGATCCGGTCGAATCCCCGGCCGGTGAGCCCCGACCTCTCGACTGCCCCGTGGAGGAGGGCTCCCGCCCCGGACTCCATCGGGAGGTCGTCGAGGGCCGATCGTCCCAGGTCTCGGTTGAGACCTCCCCGTGCTCGCTGGATCGCCCGGGCGGCGGCCACCCGTCTCGCCACCACCGACGAGGCTTCTCCCGGCGGGCCCTGGAGATCGTCACCGCTCGGTCTGCGCACGGACACCCGCAGGTCGAAACGATCCAGGAGTGGGCCCGAGACCCGCCGGTGGTAGCGTTCGACGGCCGCGGGAAGACACCGGCAGGCTTCCACGCGATCCCCCGAGTAGCCACACGGGCAGGGATTGGACGCCGCCACCAACTGGACAGCAGCCGGGAAGGTGACCGAGATGCCCCGACGGGCCACCGCCACCACACCTTCCTCGAGCGGCTGACGCAGGGCGTCGAGCGTGCGGGCCGGGAACTCGCCCAGTTCGTCGAGGAACAGGACACCGTGGGCGGCCAGGGACAGCTCGCCGGGGACCACCACCCCCGAGCCGCCTCCCACCAGTGCCGCCAGGCTGGCCGTGTGGTGCGGAGAACGGAAGGGTGGAGTGTGGTCGACTCCCCGCCGACGTCCCGCTGCCGCCCAGACACAGGCTGCCACCAACGCCTGATCGTCGGTGAGGGGAGGCAGGATCCCCGGAAGACGTCGGGCGAGCATCGTCTTGCCCGACCCCGGCGGACCGTGCATGAAGAGATGATGCCCCCCGGCCGCCACCACCTCGATCGCCCGCCGGGCCAGGGGCTGGCCCCGGATCTCGCTCAGGTCGGGCGTTGCCGGTGTCGGCGCTGGGACGAGCGGCCGCACCGGTCGGCGGTCGTCGTTGGCGACGGCCGAAACCGCCTCGGCCAGGCTTCGGACCGGGTACACCTGGGCCCCGGCCACGGTGGCCGCTTCGGCCGCTGCCTCTTCGGCCACCAGACAGGGGATCCCGAGGCGGGCAGACAGGATCGCAGCGCCGAGGGCACCGCGTCCGGATCGCACCGAACCGTCCAGTGCCAGTTCGCCCAGGGCCACGAACGGGCGAGAGGGAAGATGGCCGGCCGCGCCCAGCACGCCGAGGGCGATGGGAAGGTCGTAGTCGGCGCCCGCCTTGGGGAGGTCGGCGGGAGCCAGGTTGACGGTGATACGCCGCACGGGGAAGGGCAGCGACGATGACGACACCGCCGCCCGCACCCGTTCTTTGGCCTCTCGCACCGCCGTGTCGGGCAGGCCACTGAGCTTGAACACGTCCTTGGGGCCGCCGACATGGGCCTCCACCCGCACCGCCCGGGGCTCTGCTCCCACCATCGCCACCGAGGTCATCTCCGCGAACATGCCCGCACCGTACGGAGGGGGGACGACAGAAACCAGGGGTCTGTGCCGCCTCAGCGCCCTTCGAAGTCGGACGGGCGTTTCTCGAGGAAGGCGGCCACTCCCTCCGTGAAATCGGCGCTGGAGAAGAGGATCGACTGGCTCTGGCCCTCCCAGCTCAACGCCTCCTCGAACGACAACTCCCAGGAGGCGTCGAGACCTTGCTTGGCGAACATCTGGGCCAGCGGTGCTCCCTGGAGGAACGACTCCGCCATCTCGGCGGCCCGATCTTCGAGTTGGTCCGGTTCGACCACGTCCAGGCAGAGTCCGATCCGCCGAGCCTCCTCCGCCTCGACGATTCGGCCACTCAGAGTGAGTTCCTTGGCTCGCTGCATCCCCACCACACGGGGCAGAAGCCACGAACCGCCGAAGTCGGGAGTGAGGCCGCGTCGCACGAAGATCTCCGCGAACCGGGCTCGGGTGGTAGCGACGACGACATCACAGCCGAGAGCGAGGTTCATCCCCGCCCCCACCGCCACCCCGTCGACCGCGGCCACCGTCGGTTTGCCGACCCGGTGCAGGGCAGTTGCGGCGGCCGCCACCTGCTTCATGCGCCGGTGCCCTGCCACGATCCCCGGATCCTCGAGCCGGGACGGATCGAGATCGGCTCCGGCACAGAAGTCACCGTCGGCACCCCGGATCACCGCCACCCGCGCCTCCGAGTCCTCGAAATCACGCCACGCCTTGCGCAGTTCCGCCCAACCTTCGAGCGGGACGGCGTTCCGGCGTCCCGGGTTGGAGAGTGTGACCCAGCGGATCGGGCCGCGGTCTTCGGTGGTGATCCAGGTGGTCATGATGCCGAGACGCTAACAAGTCGGAGGTCGGAGGTCGGAGGACATGAGCCGGAAGCTCTGAGTCGGAAGTCGGAAGTCGGAAGTCGGAAGCCAAACCCGGGAGGTCTGGTGGGGCGGAAACAGTCGGGTGACCGGCGTCTGTTCGGGGCTCCGCCTCGGAAAAGTCAGGAGACGCGTAACCGATGGGATCAGGCTGGACGCGCGGGTCCCGAAGTCGCCCGACCAAGGACACAGGCCGCGGTCTGTTCGAGGCTCCGCCTCGAACAGCTGGGAGACGTCTTCCAAACGGGGTCAGGCTCAAGGCGCGGGTCCCGAAGTCGCCCTACCAAGAACAGAGCCCGACCAAGCACAGAGAACGTCCCCTCGCTCCGTTACCGTGGTGGGACATGGGGTTCAATCCGTTCCGGGAGCATGAGCGCTCGTATCTCGACATCTTCCTCGTCGTGGCCGCCCTGGCGGTCACCGCCGGCGTGGTGGCGTGGGCGATATTCGGAGGTTGACGTGATCCGCTGGGGGAACTTCGAGGTCACCGTCACCCCTGTGCAGCCGCACTCGGCCCGCAAGGAGTACGCCTGCCCAGGCTGTGAGAGCACGATCGTGCCCGGAACCTTCCATGTGGTGGTGGTACCGGACCAGGCTCCCGATCTTCGCCGTCATTGGCACCGGGGGTGCTGGCACCGGGAGATGAGGATGAGGCGCCGGCTGCCCGGCTGAGGGGCCGCTAGGCGGCTCCCCGTACCCAGCGAAACTCAGCCGCCTCGGGAGTGAGACGGATCGCCACCAGGTCCACCCGGTCGGCGGCCAGGCGGTGCGCCAGTCGGGCCACCCGCCGGCGCTTGTCGGGCCCGAATGCTGTGAGCGGATCGCTGGTTCCAGTGATCGTGCGGACTTCGACCGCCACCCGCCGCCGTCCGTCACGGGCGAGGAGGTCGACTTCGCCTTCCGGGAGCGTCACATTTCGCGCCACGACACGGAGGCCGTGACGACGGAGAAAATCGGCGGCAAGGGTCTCGCCTGCCCGACCAATCTTCTCC
>DATHVR010000120.1:0-6799 GCA_035461175.1 Acidimicrobiia bacterium
TTTCGCGACCGAATTGCTCGCCATGGCGCGCAATTCTGTCGCGAAAAGCCGTTTGGGGCTCCTTTGATGCGGACGGCGTTCCTCGGCACTCCCGAGGCGGCGGTGCCCTCCCTAGAAGCTCTCACTCGGATCAGTCAGATCGAGGTGGTGGTGACCCGACCGGACCGGCCGCGAGGACGCTCCCGTCGACTTCAGCCCCCACCGGTCAAAGTGGCTGCCCAGGAGATGGGCCTCCCCGTCGCCCAGCCGGCCACCGGCAGGGAGCTCGCCATCTGTCTGGCCGGCCATGACCTCGAGGTGGGAGTGGTGGTCGCGTTCGGGATGATCCTGCGTCCCGACGTACTGGCCCTTCCCTCCCGAGGCTTCGTAAACGTGCACTTCTCGCTGCTTCCCCGCTGGAGGGGGGCGGCACCGGTCGAACGGGCAATGATGGTGGGCGACGACGTCACCGGAGTGTCGTTGATGCTGATGGACGAGGGACTCGACACCGGACCGGTCATCGCCCAGGCCGAGACACCGATCCTCCCGCAGGAGAGCGGCGGCGATCTGCGTCGTCGCCTCGCCGACATGGGGGCAGACCTGCTCGGTGAGGCCCTGCCCGACTGGGTGGAGGAAAAGATCGAACCGCGTCCCCAGCCCGGGGAAAGCGCCACCTACGCCTCCAAACTGGAACCGGCCGACCGCGATCTCAGCCCAGGGATGTCGGTCGGGGCCTTCACGAACCGAGTCCGCGCCCTCGCTCCGCTCCCGGGCGCCCGGCTCTCGATCGGCGGGGAACCTCACAAGATTCTCCGGGTCGACCCCAGCACGCTCAGGACCCGGGCCGGAGTCTGGCTCGAAGGCCCAGCGGGTGTTCCCGTGCTCGGGGTGGCCGATGGTGCCGTGGCCATCGAAGAACTGCAGGCGCCCGGGAAACGCCCAATGGCCGGAGCGGATTGGCTACGGGGGCGCGACCTCCCATCTCCGTTTCCTATGGGTCGATAGACTCAGGCCAGATGAGACCGGTCCGAATCGCTCCCTCGCTGCTGGCGGCCGACTTCTCCCGCCTCGGGGAGCAAGTCGCCAAGGTGGCCCCTCATGTCGAGAGCCTGCACCTCGACGTGATGGACGGCCATTTCGTCCCCAACATCAGCTTCGGCATGCCGGTCATCTCGTCGTTGCGGTCGGTCACCGACCTGCACTTCGACTGCCACCTCATGACCACCAACCCCGATGCCTACATTCCCGAGCTCGCCGAAGCAGGCGCCGACCTTCTGACCATGCACATCGAGGCGGTTCCGGATCCCACCCGGGCCGCGGCCCGCACCCGCGCCGAGAGCCTCGAATTCGGACTCGTTATCAATCCCGCCACTCCCTTCGCGGCGGTGGCGCCGTTCCTGGAACTGTGCGACCTCCTGCTCGTCATGTCGGTCGAGCCCGGATTCGGGGGGCAGAAATTCATCCCCGATGTCCTGGCCAAGGTCGAGCAGGCCGCAGAATGGGTTGAGTCGAGGGGTCTCGATGTCGATATCCAGATGGACGGGGGGCTGACCCCCGACAACGCTTCGCGAGCGAGAGCCGCGGGCGCCAACGTGTTCGTGGCCGGGACGGCAATCTTCGGTGCGCCGGATCCCGCCGCCGCCGCCGACCAGTTCAGAGCTTCCATCGAGGACAAATGACCGAGCGAATCCTTGTAGCCGATGATGATCCGGACATCCTTCAGGTTGTCCGGGTCAATCTCGAATTGGAGGGTTACGAGGTAGAGACCGCCCTCGACGGCCAGGAGGCGCTGGAAAAGGCCATCGCCCGGCCCGCCGACCTCATCCTGCTCGACATCATGATGCCGCGGATGGACGGCCTCACCGCTCTCCACCGGATTCGAGGTCACGCTGCCACCGGCAACTCCTCGATAATCCTCCTCACCGCCCGCGGCCTGCCCGAGGACCGCGTACGCGGCCTCGAGCTGGGCGCGGACGATTACATCACCAAGCCCTTCGACGTCGCCGAACTGGTGGCCCGGGTCAAGGCGGTCCTGCGCCGTACCCAGGCCGCCCGCGACCTGTCGCCGTTGACCGGGCTCCCGGGCAACTTCCGCATCTCCCAGGAGATCGAGGATCGGATCGCCTCGGGCAAGGTGTTCGCCCTCATCCACGGCGACCTGGACAACTTCAAGGCCTTCAACGACCACTACGGATTCATGCGCGGCGACGAGGTGATCCGATTCTCCGGTCGCTCCCTACAGGAGGCGGCCGCCGCGGTCGGACAGCCCGAGGCGTTCATCGGCCACATCGGAGGTGACGACTTCGTCGCCATCGTGGCCGCCGAGGTGGCCGAACCGTTCTGCAAGGAAGTCATCGAACGCTTCGATGACGGTGTCCTCGACTATTACGACACGGCCGACGCCCTCCGCGGCTACATCGAGGTGGTCGACCGGCGTGGCGAGCGCTACGCGGTGCCGGTCTGCTCGATCTCGCTGGGCGTGGCGACCAACGCCAACCGCGACATCAAGACCCAGTGGGAAGCCTCGGCGGTGGCCGTCGAGATGAAGGAGTTCGCCAAGAAGAAGGCCGGCTCCTCGTATGAGATCGACCGCCGGACCAATTAGGCGGTGACGGCCACCTCAGGCGCCGAGGAGCGGGCCATGCGCCGGGCCCTCGACCTGGCCGCCCGTTCCAATCCCCACCCCAACCCACGGGTCGGAGCCGTGATACTGGATGCGGCCGGCCGTGTCATCGCCGAAGGCTGGCATGTCGCCCCAGGGGAGGCCCACGCCGAACAGGCCGCCCTCGCCGACCTGGGTGGTCCGCCCCCGGAGGGAGCGACGATGGTCGTCACCCTGGAGCCGTGTGATCATCACGGCCGTACTCCGCCCTGCACACGCGCCATTCTCGAGGCCGGGATCAGTCGGGTGGTGGTGGGAACCGTCGACCCCGACTCCCGGGTGGGGGGTGGGGGAATCCAGCACCTGCAGGAGGCCGGGGTGGAGGTCGAAGTGGGCTTACTGGGATCGGAGGTCGAGGCCGCCGACCCGGGCTATTTCCATCACCGCCGTCACGGCCGTCCCCGCATCACCCTCAAGACCGCGGTCACGCTCGATGGCCAGACCGCCGCCGCCGACGGCACCTCGCAATGGATCACGGGAACGGAGGCCCGCCGGGACGCCCACATCCTCCGCTCGCGGGCCGATGCCGTCATGATCGGCGCGGGAACTCTGCGGGCGGACGATCCCAGCCTCACGGTACGACTGGAGGGCTACGACGGCCGCCACCCCCGGCCGGTGGTGGTGGCAGGGAGCGAGCCGTTGCCGCCCGGGGCCTCGGTATGGCAACGGCCGGGAGCACTGGTGGTAGCCATCACCGACCCCGGGGTGGGAGTTGAGGCTGTGCTCGTGGACCCCGCCCCCAACGGGTTGCCCCGGCTCGACCAGGCCCTCCAGGAACTGGGCCGTCGAGGCGTGCTGGAGATACTGGCCGAAGGCGGCGCCACACTCGCCGCCGGCCTGTGGAACCGGGACCTCATCGATGCCGGCGTGACCTATGTCGGCGCCAGGATCGGTGGCGGCGGGGGACTTCCACCTCTGGCCGGGACCTGGCAGACCTTCGGAGACAGCCAGCCCGTGCGCATCACGCGAGTCGAGCCGGTCGGAGCCGACGTCAGGATCGACTGGGCGCCGGTTCGGGAATCGACTACCGCCTAGTACCGTCAATCGAGAATGTTCACCGGAATAGTCGAGCACCTCGGGACCGTTCTCACGGTGGACGAGGTTCCCCGGGGTCGCACTTTCCAGGTCGACACCGGGCCATTGGCTGCGGACGTTTCAGTGGGCGACTCGATCGCCGTCAACGGAGTCTGTCTCACGGCAGTGGCCGTCTCGACTCCGGCCGTCACTTTCCAGGTGATGGGAGAGACACTCGACCGGACCAGCATCGGACATCTCGGGGCCGGCGACGTGGTCAACCTCGAGCGCCCGATGCCGGCGGCGGGCCGCTTCGACGGGCACATCGTCCAGGGTCATATCGACGGGGTGGGAACTGTGCGCAGCGTGGATGCCGACGGAGAGGGTTCCCGGATGTGGGTCGACGTCCCCGCCGACCTGATGCGCTACGTCGTCGAGAAGGGCTCGGTGACCCTCGACGGGGTCAGCCTCACCGTCGCCGGAGTCGACGAGACCGGCCTCGAGGTGGCTTTGATTCCCCATACTCTCGCCGTCACCACCCTGGGCCGGCGCCGGTCCGGTGAGAAGGTGAACCTGGAGGTCGACGTTCTCGCCAAGTACGTCGAGCGACTGCTCGGAGCGGGGCGATGAACGAATTCGCTGATGTCAACGATCTGATCGCCGCCATGGGACGAGGCGAGATGGTGATCATGGTCGACGACGCCGATCGCGAGAACGAGGGCGACCTGATCCTGGCCGCCGACCACGCCACCGCCGCCAACATCGGCATGATGCTGCGCCACACCTCGGGCATCATCTGCATCTCGATGCTGGGGGAAAGGCTCGACGAACTCGACCTGCCGATGATGGTCGCCAAGAACACTGACGTGCGCCGAACGGCGTTCACGGTTTCGGTGGACGCCCGGGACCGGACCACCACCGGCATTTCGGGGGCGGATCGTGCCGCCACCATCGCCGCCTTGATCGACCCCGGCACCGGTCCCGACGACCTGGCTCGCCCCGGCCACATGTACCCGCTCCGCTACGAGCCGGGTGGTGTCCTCAAACGAGCCGGGCACACCGAGGCCGCCGTCGATCTGGCCCTTCTGGCGGGCCGGTACCCGGCCGGTGTCCTGGCCGAGGTCATGAACGACGATGGTACGGTCGCCAAGCTCCCAGACCTGTTCGAGTTCGCCGGCGAGCACGGCCTCCTTATCGGCACCATCGCCGACCTGATCGCCTACCGCCGCAAACAGGAAAAGCTGGTCGAGAGGGTCGTGGAGACCACGATCCCCACCGCCCACGGCGACTTCGAGGCCATCGGCTACCGCTCGCTCGTCGACGAACGCCAGCACATCGCCCTGAAGATGGGCGACATCGGAGACGGCAAGGACGTCCTGGTCCGGGTCCACTCGGAGTGCCTCACCGGAGACGTGTTCGGCTCCCAGCGCTGCGACTGCGGGGAACAACTCGATCTGGCCCTGGCCAAGATCCACGAGGAGGGACGCGGTGTCCTTCTGTATATCCGGGGCCATGAGGGCCGGGGCATCGGCCTCCTCAACAAGCTCGCCGCGTATGAGCTCCAGGACCAGGGACTGGACACCGTCGACGCCAACATCGACCTGGGGCTGCCCGTCGACGCCCGGGACTACGGGGTGGGCTCCCAGATCCTCTACGACCTCGGGGTGCGCACCATGCGCCTCATGACCAACAACCCCACCAAACGGGCCGGGATCGTGGGCTACGGCCTCGAGATCGTCGATCGGATTCCGCTCGTCACCAAGGCCAACCCCCACAACCGTCGCTATCTCGACACGAAAGCGACGCGAATGGGCCACACCCTGATCCAGGCCGAGGACACCGAAGGTGACTGAGGTCCGGACCGTCGCCGGCACGGGCGATGCCGGTGCCCTTCACATCGGCGTGGTGGTGGCGAGCTGGAACCGCAGCGTCACCGATCGCCTGCTCGACGGCGCCGTCAATCGGCTCGAAGACCTCGGGGTCGGAGACGTCACCGTCGTACCCGTCCCCGGGTCACTGGAGCTGTCGGTAGCCGCCCGCGCCCTGGCCGAAGCCGGCTGCGATGCCGTCGTGGCCCTCGGGACCATCGTAAAAGGTGAGACAGACCACTACGCCATCGTTTCTGCCGAGTCGGCCCGGGGGCTCACCCTGGTTGCGCTCGAGATGGGGATTCCGGTAACCAACGGGGTCCTCGCCGTCCATGATGTCGCCCACGCCGTCGACCGGGCTCAGCCGGGTCCGGGCAACAAGGGTTATGAGGCCGCTACCGCCGCCGTCGAGGCCACACTCACCCTCCGTGCATTGGGGGGAGACCCATCGAAGTGACCGAGGGGGAGTTCCCTGGTACCCTGTCCGGTGACAGGCAATGAGCCACGAAGCGGAAGCTGCTGCTTCCCACCCGGCCGCCGACCAGGCGAGCCGCGGTCACCGGCAAGAGACTTCCCATCGGCAGGAGCCTGCCAGAGGGAATACGGCGGTGAGCAGCAAGGTTGCGCTTGCTGCTTTTTTGTTGTCCCGGTCGGACCATGGATCGACCCGGCGAAATCGAACGACTACAGACCACTATCAGGAGGTACTCACATCGCTGAGTTGCGCGTGAACGGATACATCCGTGCCCCCGAGGTACGGGTGGTGGCCCCGGACGGAGAACAGATCGGGGTCAAGAAACTTGCCGAAGCCCTATGGCTGGCGGAGCAATTGGATCTCGACCTCGTCGAGGTGGCTCCCAACGCCAAACCCCCCGTGTGCCGATTGATGGACTACGGGAAGTACAAGTATGAGCAGTCCGTCCGCGACCGGGAGGCCCGCAAGAAGCAGACGCGGACCACGGTCAAGGAACTGCGCATGAAGGTGCGGATCGGTGATCACGACTTCGAGATCAACCGGCGTAAGGCCGAGGACTTCCTCGGCGAGGGCGACAAGGTCAAGGTAACAATCCGGTTCAGGGGCCGGGAGCAGGAACGACCCGAATACGGGCGGGAACTGCTCGACCGACTCATCGAGGAACTCGGCGAACTCGCCAGCGTCGAACAGCCGCCGGCGATGGAAGGCCGCAACATGACCATGGTGCTGGCGCCGACCCGGCGCGCGCTGCGGCCCGACGCCGAGGCCTCCACAGAAGAGGAGTGAAGAACCCATGCCGAA
>DATHVR010000121.1:0-25102 GCA_035461175.1 Acidimicrobiia bacterium
TGTCGCCAGAGCGAGCCTGCGATCAGGCTCCGAGGCCCAGGGCCCGGGCGAGGAAGGTCGCCATCTCGGCCCGGATCAGGGTCCGCTCGGGGCAGAACTGATCGTTGGCGGGCGGATTGCAGCCGGCGGTGATGCCGGCGGCGGCGATCGCCTCGATGTCGCCCTCGAAGATCGAGTTGTCGTCGTCACCGAAGGAATCGGAGGTACTGGTCCCGTCCTGTACGAAGGCACGGTTCAGGAAGGCGGCCATCTCACCCCGGGTGATGGGGTCGTCGGCTCCAAAGGTGCCGTCGGCCCGACCCTTGGTGATCCCGGCCTCGGCCAGGGCGTTGATGTCGGCCTCGAACGTCGAACCATCGTCATCGGCGAAGGCGTCGGTATCGCTGGCCGGCAGGCCGAGGGCCCGCACCAGGAAGGCGGCCATCTCGCCACGGCTCAGTTCACGCTCGGGGCAGAACTCGGTGTTGTCGGGCGGGTTGCAGCCCTTGGTCACACCGATGCGGGCGATCAGGTCGACATTGCCCTCGTGGACGCTGTCGTTGTCGTCGGCGAACGAACCATCGGGACCCAGGCCGGTGATGGCGTCGACCACCACTGTGAATGTGTCCGGATAGGCACCGATGGCGTACACGATGGTGTTGACACTCTCTGCCAAGGTGACGTCGCCCAGCGGGGCGAGGACGGTGTCGGCGTCACCGGGAGCGGTGACCGTCACTGCATAGGTGTCGGCGGGCACGTCGATCACGGATTCGGCACCGTTGACGAACTCACCGGCGGTCAGTTCGACCTCGGCGTTGGCGTAGACGTCGACCTCGGGGGCCTGGGCGGTGTGACGGACGGTGAGGCGGGCCTCACCGTCGGCGATCTCACTGACGTCGTTCAGGAACACCGAAGCGGTGGGGTTGCCGTCCGCATCCAGGTGGGCGACCACGGCGGCATTGACTCCAGCCGGGACGGCGACGCCGGGAGCGTCGATGACCGGGGCGTCCGCCTCGGGATCGGCATTGGCGGCGTAGATGGCGATGTCATAGGTGCCCTCGGGGAGCACCACCGGGCCGGCGATCGACTCGGGGGTGAAGTCCTCGAGGAACAGACCGTCATTCACGTATACGTCGACGGTGGCTCCGGGGATTCCGTGAACGACGCTGACGAGGCTGGACGACACCTCGGCGGCGCCGGCCGGTGCCATCGTCGCCACGGCCATCAACGAGGCCAGGGCCAGGGTTGCGACCTTTCGCATGGGTTGGGCTCCTTCGTGGTTGGGAGAAGGTTGTCATATGCCCTTCGGAACCAACCCGGAGCCCGGATGACAGATTCTCGAGAGTTTCAGGCCAGTGCGACCAGTTCCAGCATCTCCTCGTCGAAGTACGAGGTCTCCCCTTCGGGCATGACGATGGCCCGGTCGGGTCCCAGCGCGGCGACGAAGTCGGTGTCGTGGCTGACGAGGATGATCGTTCCCTCGTATTGGTGCAGGGCAGCCAGCAGCGCCTCTTTCGCCTGGGGATCGAGGTTGTTGGTGGGCTCGTCCAACAGCAGGACGTTGGGCCGCGACATGACCAGCATCGCCAGGGCGAGTTTGGTCTTCTCACCGCCGGAGAGGGTGGAGGCGTCCTGGTCGATCCGGTCGGCGAGGAGGAAGTGGCCCAGGACCGTTCGCAGGACCTGATCGGGCTGGTCGGACACCTCGCGCAGATGATCGAGGACGGCCTTGCCGGCTCCGATCTGCTCGTGCTCCTGGGCGTAGTAGCCCAGGGAGGTGTTGTGCCCCAGCTCGATGGTGCCCATGTCGGTCGACTCCACTCCGGCCAGGATCCGCAACAGCGTGGTCTTGCCGGCTCCGTTGAGCCCGAGGATGAGGAGTCGCTCGCCCCGGTCGGTGTCGACGTCCACATCGACGAAGACGACGTTGTCTCCGAACGCCTTGGCGAGACCGTGAGCAGTGAGAGGGGTCCGGCCCGAGGGCTCGGGTTGGGGGAAACGGAGGGCCACTCCCTTGCCCCGACGCTGGACCTCGACCAGCTCTCGCTTCATGCGCTCGACCCGGGTCTCCATCGAGCGAGCGACCTTGGCCATCTTCTCGGTTCTTCCCTTGAAGCGGCGGATGTTCTCCTCGAGCCGGGCGATCTCGGCATCCTGGTGCCGACGCTCCTTCTCACGCTGCTCCCGACGCCTCTCGCGCTCGACCAGATAATGGGAGTAGTTGCCCCGATAGGCCTCGATCTCGCCATGCTCGAGGGCGAGGACGGAGGTGATGCCCTCATCCAGGAGGGGGAGGTCGTGGCTGATGACCAACAGGCCGCCCCGATAAGACTTGAGGTGGTCGACCAACCAGGCCTTGGCATCGAGGTCGAGGTGGTTGGTGGGCTCATCGAGGAGCAGGATCTCGGTTTCGGCAAAGAGGATGCGGGCCAGTTCGACCCGGCGTCGCTGTCCGCCCGACATCGTCCTCAGCGGCTGTCCCAGCTCGTCGACTCCGATTCCGAGGGCGGCCGCTACCCGTTTCGCCTCGGCCTCGGCCACGAAGCCGCCCTTGGCCTCGAACTCCTCCTGGAGACGGGTGAAGCGAACGATGGCCCGGTCACGCGCCTCTCCGTCGAGGCGTTCGATCTTGCGCCGTGTCTCTTCGATTCGGCGCAGCATCGTCCCGATTTCCCGCGCCGCCAGGATCCTCTCCAGGGCAGTTACATCGGCCCGCTCCAGGTCGGGGGGCTCGGTCTCCTGGGAGAAGTAGCCCACATTGCCGGATCGTGTGACGGTACCGCTCGCCGGCGGCATGTAGCCCACCAGGGTTTTGATCAGGGTCGACTTGCCCGCCCCGTTGCGGCCCACCAGGCCGACTTTGTCGCCTGCCTGCACGCTGAAAGAGACCCCGTCCATCAGGGTGACGGGGCCGACATCGATCCGCAGATCCTTGACTACCAGCACAACCCGCTCAGGTTACGACGTCGGTCGGCGGCGTCGCCAGGCATTTCCACCGATCGAGTGTGCAGGCAACCGCGCTGGACGCGGTTCCGTGCACCCTCATGGGCGGGCCGATTTCGACTGTGCAGGTAACCGCGCTGGGCGCGGGAGTTTGCCCAGTCGACAACCCCCTTCCGGCCCGCCGTCGCGTCCGGCATGGTGGCGGCATGACCGCCGATCGACGCCTGGACGCCTATGCCGCCCATCAATACGGGGTGTTCTCGCGCGACCAGGCCCGGCGGGCCGGCCTGAGCGACGACAGGGCCTACCGACGCATCCAATCCGGGGCGTGGATCCCCCTTACCCCCGGGGTGTACGCCCTCGCCTCTTCGCCACCCAAGTGGGAGCGCCAGGTGGCGGCCGCCGTGCTCAGCCGACCCCGGGCGGTGGTGGGTGGCTCGAGCGCCGCCGTCCTGCATGGATTCGACGGATTCAGACCGGGCAGGCCGGAGATCGTCGTGCCGGCGGGATCCAACGCCCGCTCCACCATCGCCCGCGTAAGTCGCAGCATCTGGTTCGATGAGCTCGCAGTCACCCGCCGATCGGTTTCACCATCACCGACGAGGCGGAGACGATAACCCTCCTGGCCGGACGCCTGGCGACGCAAGAGGTCGAGGCACTGCTCGATGGACGCCTGACCGCCGCAACGATCGACGTCGAGGGCTTCGAGGTGATCCGGCGCCGCTCGATCGGGGCTCGCATCCGGGGTGCCGCCCGCCTGTTTCCCCTGCTGGATGAGCGGGCGGCGGACGCCTGGGAACCGTCGGGCAATCAGCTGGAGGGGATGCTCGACCGCCTCGTCGACCATCCTGATGTTCCGGCCGCCACCCGTCAGTATCCCCTCACCCTGGCCGCTCCCAGCATCGTTGACCTGTACATCGCCGCCTGGCGGCTGATCCTCGAAGCCGACGGGCGCCGCTGGCACAGCCGCCGCGCCGATTTCGAACGTGACCGCCGGCGCGACAACGCCGCTGCCGCTCAGGGTCTGGTCGTCCTCCGGTTCACCTGGCAGATGCTCACCCGCGACTTCGCCGGCTGCCAACGGCTGCTGCTGGAGACCGGGGCCCGACGTCAGGCCCTCTTCCAGACGAAAGTGCAATGAACCGCGCTCAGCGCGAGACCCTGCACACTCGACCACCGCCGCCGACGAGCGTGCACCGGACCGCGGTCAGCGCGGCCCGCTGCTCAGTCGAGGCCGGTGAAGAGGTCGCCGGCGTCCTCGACGGCCACCGAGGTGTGGACGCGGTAGAAGGACTCCAGGCCGACCACCTCGTCGCGCATGTCCTCGTCGACACGCAGCATGAACCAGTCGTCGGGAATCTGGCTGCGGTGAGCCTTGAGCGCCGCCAGCTTGGTGTCGACCCATTTGCCCGTGTCGACCATCGTCAGCAACTCGTCGGGGGTGCCGCTGACCGAGGCAGCGTCGTACTCCTCCTGGGTGATCTCGCCGGCGGCGAGACGGATCTCGGCGAAGCGCCGTCGCCGACTGCGGGGCCAGGTCGACCAGTACACCTTGGGCACCAGCCACGGCTCCTCCCCTTCGGTCAGCGGGTAGCGGGCCAGGTCGGGGGCAGCCCAGATGGCGGCCAGACCCACCCGGTGCACCTGGATGTGGTCGGGGTGGCCGTAGCCGCCGTAGGGGTCGTAGATCGTCATGACATCAGGGCGGAGCCGGCGGATGTGGCGGATGACCCGGCCGACGGCGTCATCGAAGTCGGCCTGCCAGAAACAATCGGGATGGAAGTTGGTCTCCTCCCCCATCATCCCCGAGTCGCGGTACCCGAGGAAGGCATGCTCGTCCACGCCGAGCAATGACAGGGCGGCCTCCACCTCGACCGCCCGCACCTCGGCCAGGCGGGGCCGGATCTCGTCGGGATCGTCATAGTTGTGGATCTCGCCCTCGGCCCCGTCGGTGGCGGTCAGGACCATGGTGGGACGGCCCTCCGAGGCCGCCTGGGCGAGCACGCCCCCGGTCTGAATGACCTCGTCGTCAGGATGGGCATGGAAAGAAAGGAGTCCCGGCATGCCCGGAAAGCTAACAGCCGAGCGCAGCCAGTCCTCAACCATTCATCCCGGGGCACGATCCGGTTTACCCAACGTTCATGCCCCCATGATGGGATAGGCGCATCACGACTCAACCTCGTGGTTCCCTCCTCCTAAGGGTGGACGGGGAGGCGGCGCTCCGGTGCCGCCTCCCCGTCGTTTCGGGCGGCCCAGACCCCACCCGGGGGCTACTCTCCCCGATAGGAGTCGCAGTGCCCCAGCATCCCATCGAGATAATCCTCCTTCGCCAGTGGGCCTCCATGATGAGCGTTCCGATCTGGGTGACCGACGCCGCCGGTGACCTGGTCTACTTCAACGAGCCCACCGAAGGTCTGATCGGACTCAGTTTCGAGGACGCCGGTGACATCTCGGTGGCCGAGCTGTCGGATCGCTTCGAGCTGTGCGACCTGGACGGAAGCAGGCTGCCGGACCACGACCGGCCCCTGGTGGTGGCGCTGCAGAAGCAGCAACCCGCCCAGCGACTCGTCCGCATAAGGAGTCACGATGGCGTGGCCAAGGTGATCTCCGACACGGCGGTCCCCATCGTCGGCGAGGGAGACCGACTGCTCGGGGCGATGGTAATCCTCTGGGACGCCGGTGAAGGTCACGCTTAGGGGAACCCGCGGCTCCGTGGGCCGGGCCGGGCCGGAGACCGCCGGGTACGGTGGCGACACCTCCTGTGTGGAGGTCCGTGCCGACGACGGCACGGTCCTGATACTCGACGCCGGCTCGGGAATCGCCCGCCTCAACACGGTCTTCGAGCCCTGCCCCTCCCGCATCGACATTCTGCTCACCCATCTCCACATGGACCACATCCAAGGCCTGGGATTCTTCCAGCCGCTGTTCCGCCCCGACGTCACGGTGTATCTGTGGGGCCCGGTTTCCTCCACCATGGACCTGGGCGAGCGAGTGGGTCGCTACCTCTCTCCACCCCTATTCCCCGTTCGCTTCCGTGACCTGCCCAACGTCCACCCCGTCGACGTTCGCCCCGGATCGTTCGAGATCGGCCCCTTCTCGATCCAGACTGACCTGGTGATCCACCCGGGTCCCACCATGGGCTACCGGATAAGCAGCGAAGGGGCTTCCATCGCCTACCTGCCCGACCACGAACCCGCCCTGGGCAACGAGGACTTCCCCGACGCCCCCGAATGGACCTCCGGCTACGACCTGAGCGCCGGTGTCGACCTCCTCATCCACGACTTCCAGTACACCGCCGCCGAGTATCCCGACCGGGAGGGATGGGGCCACTCGTCGATGGAAGACACTCTGGCATTCGCATCGCTGGCCAAGGTGGGCCGGGTGGTCACCTTCCACCACGACCCCGAACACGACGACGAGACGCTGGATCGGGCTCACGCCGAGTTCGCCCGCCGCGACCTGCCTTTCGAGCTGACACCGGGCCGGGGCGGGCTCGAGCTCGAGGTCTGATCACCGGCCGGGCACGGTACAGTCATCCGGCATGCCCGAAGCCTCCTTCCAGCATCGAGCGGTGACGCCGGCCGAACCCGGCCACGTATGGGCCCGACTGCAGGATCCTCAGATTTGGGCCACCGTGGCCGGGGTGGACGACACCAGCGACCATGCCCATGACGGACCCCTGCTGATCGGTTTCCGTTTCGCCACCTCGATCGCCGGCGTCACCTACCGGGGAACCGCCCGGGTCACCGAAGCTCGCCGTGAGGAGGCGATGACACTGGGGATTCGCTCGAGTGAGCTGACGGGCGCCATCGGCGTGGTCCTGGGGACGTCCCCGACCGGCACCGCCCTCGACGTGACGATGCGAATGCGTCCGGCCGGAATCATGGGGACGTTGGTGTTCCCGGTCGTGACGTCGGCGGTGTCGAACGGATTCGTCGAATCGGTGGAGAACCTGGCGATTCAGATCGGCTGATCGGGCAGCAGAGCCCGTGCCAGCGCCGACCGGTTCGCAACCCGCACGAGTATCCGCTTGTGGCGGGATGTGGAACCGGACAGGAGTTCAGCCCGGGAGCCGCAACGTGCACCGATCAGGTCGAGCACCTCGCGGTTGGCCCGACCTCCCTCGGGCGGTGCCGCCACCCGGATCCGGAGGCGTTCGCCGTGGATTCCCTTGATCTCGGTGCGCGAGGCACCCGGCACTATCCAGCACTCCACGACCACCCCTTCGGGATGGGCCGAGAGCCAGGCCGGATCAGGTACCGGCGGCCTCCGGAGCTGGTTCCTCGGCTTCCTGGGATTCGGCTTCCAGAACCGCCAGTTCCTCGGCCACCTTGAGGGCCTCCTCCCGGCCCCCCTCGGCCACGGTGGCCCGGTCGGTCAGCAGTGTCACCTGGTTGTCGAGGACCTGCAGGAAGCCGCCGTGGACGCCGATCGTGGTGCGACCCTCGGAGGACTCCACCACCACGGCGCCGGTCTCCAGCGCCGCCATCACCGGCTCGTGGTCGGCGAGGATGCCGATCTCGCCGTCGGGGGTGCGGGCGATGACGAAGGTGGCCTCCCCGGACCACACCGTGGCCTCGGGCGACACCACGTCGACCTGGAAGGACTTAGGCACGTCCACCCGCCTCCTGAGGTGTCAGGGTGCTCACGCCGCTTCGCCCTCCTTGGCGATCTCGGCGGCGCGCCGCTCGACGTCCTCGCGTCCGCCGACCATGTAGAACGCCTGCTCGGGGTACTGGTCCATCTCGCCGTCGATGATGGCCCGGAACGACGAGATCGTCTCCTCGAGCGGGGTGTAGACCCCGGCCTGACCGGTGAACTTCTCGGCCACGAACATGGGCTGGGCGAGGAAGCGCTGGATCCGTCGGGCCCGGGACACCACCTGCTTGTCCTCCTCGGAGAGCTCATCGACTCCGAGGATGGCGATGATGTCCTGGAGGTCCTTGTATCGCTGCAGGATCCGCTGCACCTCGACCGCGACGACGTAGTGGTCCTCGCCGATCAGCTGCGGATCCAGGGCCCGGCTGGTGGAGTCGAGCGGGTCGACCGCCGGGTAGATACCCAGGGCGGTGAGCGGCCGGCTCAGCACCGTGGTGGCATCGAGATGGGCGAAGGCGGTGTGAGGGGCGGGGTCGGTGATGTCGTCGGCCGGCACGTAGATGGCCTGCAGCGAGGTGATCGACTTGCCCTTCAACGAGGTGATCCGCTCCTGGAGGAATCCCATCTCGTCGGCCAGGGTGGGCTGGTATCCCACCTCCGACGGCATCCGTCCCAGCAGCGTCGAAACCTCCGATCCCGCCTGGGTGAACCGGAAGATGTTGTCGATGAACAAGAGCACGTCCTGGTTCTGCTCGTCCCGGAAGTACTCGGCCATGGTCAGTGCGGAGAGAGCCACCCGGAGGCGGACACCCGGCGGTTCGTCCATCTGACCGAAGACCAGGGCGGTCTTGTCGAGCACCTCGGCCTCTTCCATCTCGAGGAAGAGGTCGGTCCCCTCGCGGGTGCGCTCGCCCACCCCGGCGAAGACCGAGACACCGCCGTGCTGGCCGGCCACCCGGTTGATCATCTCCTGGATGAGGACGGTCTTGCCCACCCCGGCGCCGCCGAAGAGGCCGATCTTGCCGCCCTCCAGGTAGGGACAGACGAGGTCGAGCACCTTGATCCCGGTCTCGAACACCTTGCGCTGAGGCTCGACGTCTTCGAAGGCGGGCGGAGTCCGGTGAATCGGCCAGCGCGGCTCGGAGAAGTCCTGGTCGGGGGCATCGAGGGATTCGCCCCAGACGTTGAAGATGTGGCCCAGGACCTGGTCACCCACCGGGACCGTGATGGGCCCCCCGGTGTTGCGGACCGGGGTGCCGCGGGTCATGCCGTCGGTGGGGGCCATGGCGATGGCCCGCACCTTGCTTCCGCCCAGGTGCTGGGCCACCTCGGCCACCACCTTCTTCTGCTCCCCGCCGAGTTCGAAGTCGATCTCGACGGCAAAGAGGATCTCCGGCAACTCGCCGGGGGGGAACTCGATGTCTACGACCGGTCCCGCCACCTTGACGATGCGGCCGTTGCCCATGCTGTCTGCCATTGTTCTCTCGCTCCTCGCTGGTTTCAGAATTATTCGGCCAGCGCTTCGGCGCCGCCGACGATCTCGGTGATGGCGGTGGTGATCTCGGCCTGCCGGGCCCGGTTGGCCCGAACGGTGAGGACCCGGATCAGTTCCTCGGCGTTGTCGGTGGCGGCCTTCATGGCCCGCCGCCGGGCCGAATGCTCCGAGGCCGACGATTCCAGCAGCATGCTGAAGATCGTCGCCTCGACGTAACGGGGCAGGAGCCGGTCCAGGATTTCGGACGGTGACGGCTCGTATTCATAGGTGACGGCCGGGCCCTCCCGCTCGGTTCCCGACGGTGGCACGATCGGGAGCAGTTCGTAGGCGGTGGGGACCTGGCTCAGGGCGGACTGGAAAGTGGTGAAGTAGGACTCGACCTTGTCGACGTCACCGGAGGCGTAGGCCTCCATGATCGTGTTGGCGATCGAGCGGGCGTCTCCGTAGCCGGGGGTGTCGGTGACTCCAAGCCAGGCCCGGCTGATCCGGTAGCCGCGGTAGCGGAAGTAGGACTGGGCCTTCTTCCCCACCGTGAACAGGGCGACATCGCGTCCGGCCGCTCTGTGATCGATCATCGCCTGCTCGGCCAGCCGGATGATGTTGGTGGCGTAGGCCCCGGCCAGACCCCGGTCGGAGGCGACCACCACCACGCCCACCGTCTCCACCGGGCGCTCCTCCAACAGCATGTGGGAGGCGGTTCCACTTCCGCTACCGCCGACGTTCTCGATCACTTCGATCAGCTTGGCCGAGTAGGGCTTTGAGGCGTTGACCCGGGCCATCGCCTTGGGGATACGGGAGGCGGCGATCAATTCCATGGCGCGGGTGATCTTCTTCGTCGACTCGATGCTTCGAATCCGACGCCTGGTGTCGCGGAGTGCGGCGCTCGCCATCTAGGAGTGCTCCTCTGCCAACGCTATCCCTCGTTCGCCTCGGCCAGGAATCCGTCGACGTAGGCCTGGATCGCCTCGCGGAGACGGCCGGCGTCACCGATCTCACCGGTGTCACGGATGGTGTCGAGGACGTCGCCGAAACGGGAGCGCATGTGCTCGAGCAGGCCCCGCTCGAAGCGCAGGACGTCGCCGACGGCGACCTTGTCCATGAATCCCTCCGTGACGGCGTAGATGGCCACGACCTGCTCCTCCACCGCCATCGGCTGGTACTGGGGCTGCTTGAGGACTTCGACCACCCGCCGGCCCCGCTCCAGCTGGGCCAGGGAGGCGGCATCGAGGTCGGAGCCGAACTCGGCGAAGGCGGCCAGGTCGCGGTACTGGGCCAGGTTGAGGCGCAGCGGACCGGCGATCTTTTTCATCGCCTTGATCTGAGCGTCACCACCCACCCGCGACACCGAGGTGCCGGCGTTGACCGCCGGGCGGATGCCCTGATAGAACAGGTCGGTCTCCAGGAACACCTGCCCGTCGGTGATCGAAATGACGTTGGTGGGGATGTAGGCCGAGATGTCGTTGGCCTTGGTCTCGATCACCGGCAGACCGGTGAGCGAGCCCGCCCCGAGGTCGTCGGAGAGTTTGGCGCAACGCTCGAGCAGGCGGGAGTGCAGGTAGAAGACGTCGCCGGGATAGGCCTCACGGCCGGGAGGACGCCGCAGCAGCAGGGAGATCTCGCGGTAGGCGATGGCCTGCTTGGTGAGGTCGTCGAACATGACCAGCGAATGCTGGCCGTTGTACATCCAGTGCTGGCCGATGGCCGAACCGGCATAGGGGGCGTACATCTGCAGGGCGGGCGAGGCAGAGGCGGGGGCATTCACCACCACCGTGTACTCCATCGCCCCGTGCTCCTCGAGCACCGCCACCACCTCGGCCACGGTCGAGGCCTTCTGGCCGATGGCGACGTAAACGCACTTGACTTCCTGGTCGGTGCCCTGATAGCGCTTCTGGTTGATGATGGTGTCGACCAGCAGCGCGGTCTTTCCGGTCTGGCGGTCGCCGATGATCAACTGGCGCTGGCCCCGGCCGATCGGCGTCATCGAATCGATCGCCTTGATGCCGGTCTGAAGCGGCTCGTGGACCGGCTTGCGCATGACCACCGAGGGAGCCTGGGTCTCGAGAAGGCGCCGTTCGGTGGTCTCGATCGGGCCCTTGCCGTCGATCGGGTTGCCGAGGGGATCGACCACCCGTCCGAGGAGGGCGTCGCCGACGGGTACCGAGAGGACGTTGCCGGTCTGCTTGACCGGGGCGCCCTCTTCGATGTGGGAGGCTTCGCCCATGATCACGACACCGAGGTCGGTCTCGTCGATGTTGAGGGTGACACCGAGCAGGCCCCCGGGGAACTCCAGCAGCTCCGAGGACATGACGGAAGGCAGGCCCTCCACCCGGGCGACACCGTCGGCGATCGAGGTCACATAGCCGACGGTCTCTTCGGTGACCGTCGGCTCCCAGCCCTCGAGATTGCGGCGCAGGGAGGCGGTGATTTCGTCAGCGGTGATAGTCAGGTCAGCCATGGATTCTCCTCATCGGGCCTGAAGGGCGTTGCGAAGCGAGTCGAGCTTGGACGCCACCGAACCATCGATGACGGTGTCCCCCACCCGTGCCACGATGCCACCGACCACCGAAGCGTCGACAACGGTCTTGACCTCGATGGTGGCTCCCGTCGCCCGGCCCAGGGCGGCGGCGATTCGTTCGACCGTGGCCGGCTCGAGAGGGATCGCCGACCGGATCTCGGCCACCCGCCGACTACGCGAGGCGGCGGCCTGCTCGGCCAGTGCCGTCGCCACCGAGCCCATCTCCGCCGCCAGACCCTGTCCGAGCATGAACTCGGTCAAACCCACGGTGAGGGAAGAGGCGCGGCCGCTGAGCAGGTCGGACACGATGGCCCGCTTGCGATCCAGCGGAAGCTGGGGGTCGGTGAGGGAGGCGCGCAGCTCGGGCGAGCCCTCGATCTGGCTCCCGAGCTCGTAGAGCTCGGACTCGACCCGCTCGAGGACACCCTCGGCGCGGGCGATCTCGAGGATGCCGGCGGCGTAACCAGAGATCCGGTCGTTCACTTACTTACTCTCCAACTCGGCGATGTAGCGCTCGACGAGACCGAGCTGGGCCTGGCGGTCGAGGCTTCCCCCCACCACCTTCTCGGCCAGATCGATCGACAGGTTGGCGACGTCGCGACGGGCGTCGGCGAGGGCGCGGGCCTTCTCACCCTGGGCGTCCTCACGGGCCTTGGAGACGATCTCGGCGGCCTGCGCCTCGGCCCGGGCGATGATGTCGGCCTTCATCTGCTCGGCCTGAGTGCGCGACTCCTCAATGATCTCGTTGCCCTTCTGCTTCGCCTCGGCCAGCTGCTGGCGGTAGTCGGCCAGCAGGCTCTCGGCCTCGTTCTTCGCCTTGTCGGCTTCGGCGAGCTGTCCACCGATGGCCTGCTGGCGCGCTTCGAGCATCCGGTTGATCGCCGGCCCGGCGAATTTCCAGATGAAGAAGAAGACGATGGCGAAGGCAATGATGCCGCCGATGAGCTCTGACATTGGCGGCAGCAGGAGGTCGAGGCCTCCGCCGCCTTCTGCCTCCTCGGCAGCCAGGTAGAGGATTCGTGTATTCATTTTCTCAGCCGAGGAAGAAGAGCACGAAGCCGATCAGCGCCAGTGCCTCGGTGAAGGCGATACCCAGGAACATGTTGGTCCGCACCATGCCGGCAGCTTCGGGTTGACGGGCCATGGCCTGCACGGCATTGCCGGCGACGATGCCGATGCCGATGCCGGGGCCGATGGCAGCCAGGCCATACCCGACCACATTCAAGCTCCCGGTGATCCCGGTCGCCTCCTGGGCCAGCACCTGAGCGGCGGCCGCGACAACCGCAATTACTGCGTCCATATTTTCTTTCCTTTCTCTTCCCTAACCGTGGGTGTGATGGGATCTGTCAATGCGTATCAGTGGCCGAAGTGGACCGAGTCCTGTATGTAGACGGCCGAGAGCAACGTGAAGATGTAAGCCTGGAGGACCGAGACGAGGATCTCGAAGAGGAAGATTCCCAGCCCCATGACGAACCAGAGGACCCCGGCGCCCCCCTTGAGGATCGAGACATCCCCGGTGAACGCAGCGCCGACGAATATCACGCCGGTCGCCAGCAGCAGGCTGAGCATGACGTGGCCGGCGACGAGGTTGGCGAAGAGCCGGACGGCCAGCGAGAAGGGCCGAATCAGGAAGTACTGCGCCAGCTCGATGACACCGACCAGCGGGCGGAGGCCGACGGGGACGTAACCCGGCCAGGCCAACTCCTTGAGATAGTGGAACCCGTTCTTCTTGAACCCGACCACGAGGTAGATCAGGTAGGTGACCAGGGCAAGGAAGGCGGGGATGGCCATCCGGGATGTGATCGGGAAGTTCACCAGTGGAGTGACCTCGAAGAGATTCCCCACCAGAATGAACATGAAGATCGAGAGCAGATAGGGAAAGTACTTGATTCCCTCCGGGCCGATGATCCCCACCGCCACCTCATCGCGGATGAAGCCCACGAGAGCCTCGACGCCCGCCTGAAACTTTCCGGGGACCAGGCTGGGTTTGCGGAAGGCAAACCAGAGGACCGCAACGACGATGAGAGCGGCCAGGAACATCAGGATGATGGTGCGGTTGACCTGGCCGAAGATGTTGGGCAGGACGAACAGTTCGGTGACGTCGGCGGGAGCACACACCGGCTGGGTCAGGTCACATTCCTCGGCCGCGACCACGAAGGTGCTGCCGAAGAATCGGGCTCCGGCTGCTAGCTGATCCAATCCAGGTTCCTTTCTCGTCCTTTGACGACTGCGACTGCTTCCCAAACCAACAGGGCCAGATAGGCGACCACCGCCGCCACCCCGAAGGCCATCCGATCGAGGTCCTCGATCGCACGCGACACCAGGAGCATCGTCAACATGATCAACCCCAGCCGCAGGAAGAAGCCGAACAGGGCGGCCGCATGATAAACCGCCAGACTGATGCGGGCCGAAATCGAGAGCATCGCACCCGCCAGGAGGAAGTTCCCCACGACCACTGCCACTCCCAGCAGCGCTGCCAGCGCCCCTCCCCCACCCCGGGTCAGCCAGAAGATGCCGACCAGGATCGGAGCCACGTACACCGCCCGGGCGGCGGTGTGCCGGGAGAGAATGACCTCGACGGGGACGTCGCCGGCCACCGGCTGCTGGCGTTCTTCGAGCGTCACGGCGTCTCCTCGTCGACCTTATGAAGAGTCACGGCCGGCATGTCGGGCTGTGCTTTGAGGGAGGCCCAGGTGCGGGCGAAGGCCGAATAGGAGCCGAGCAGGATCCCGATGACGACCAGCCAGGGAGAGGTATCGAGCCACCAGTCGAGGCCCAGGCCCAGCAGCGTTCCGGAGACGATCGAGCCAAAGAACGACCCTCCCTCCATCCAGCCTTCACTGACGGCCGCGCCGACCTGCTTGGTGACTGACTCTTCTCTCATGCCTCGCGCTGGGGGTCGGGGTCGCTTGTGAACGCTTTCACAAAGTCTAGACACGGCGGCCGTGCCCCCCGAAACCTAGTCGTAGCCGGGGACCTGTGTCTCCCCTTCCTTGGCCCGTACGTCGCGTCTCTACCGTTATCTGGTGGGCGCGTGAGGGATTCCGTGACGCGCCAACCGGAGAACGGGTAGGCCGTCACTCCAGGTCCGGAGAAGACTCAGACGTGACCGGCGAAATCGGCCGGGTAGGGAGGGAACTGGGCCGCCATTTCCCTCACCCGCGACCCGACGCTTTCCAGCGTTGCCGGGTCCTCCCGCCCGGCCAGGGCTCGGGCGATGAGACGCGCCACCTCGTCGGCCTCTTGCTCCCTCATGCCCTGGGTGGTCATGGCAGGGGTGCCGATCCGCAGGCCCGAAGCCCGGAACGGGGGGCGGGGATCGTTGGGGATGGTGTTGTAATTGAGCGTGATCCCGAGGTCGTCGAGCATCGAGGCCGCTTCCCGTCCGGTCAGATCCTCGTGGACGCTGCGGAGGTCGATGAGGAAGAGGTGGTTGTCGGTGCCTCCGGACACGACCCGTACGCCCTCTTCCTGCATGGCGGCCGCCATGGCGGCGGCGTTGGCCACGATCTGGTCGGTGTACCGGCCGAACTCGGGGCGGGACGCTTCGAGGAAGCACACCGCCTTGGCGGCGATCTGACTCTCGATCGGGCCACCCTGGCCGCCGGGGAACACCGCCTTGTCCACCGTCTGGGCGTACTCGGAGGTGGAAAGGATCAGCCCACCCCGGGGGCCACGCAGCGCCTTGTGGGTGGTGGCGGTGACGATGTCGGCGTGTTCCATCGGATTGGCCATCGTCTTGCCCGCCACCAGGCCGATGAAGTGGGCGGCATCGACCATGAACACCGCCCCGATCTCGTCGGAGATGGACCGGAAGGCGGCGTAATCGAGGTCACGGGAGTAGGCCGAGTACCCGGCGAGGACGATCTTGGGCCGGTGCTCCAGGGCGAGTCGGCGCACCTCGTCCATGTTGATCACTTCCGTATCTGGATCCACTCCGTAGGCGACGAAGTCGTAGTAGTTGCCCGAGAAGTTGACCGGTGATCCGTGGGTGAGGTGCCCGCCCTGGTCGAGACGCATGCCGAGCACGGTGTCGCCGGGTTCCAGCAGCGCCAGATACACACCCATGTTGGCCTGGGCACCGGAGTGGGGTTGGACGTTGGCGTGGTCGGCCGCAAACAACTCCTTGGCCCGCTCGATGGCGAGCGACTCCATCTCGTCGACGACCTCACATCCCTCGTAGTATCGCCGGCCGGGATAGCCCTCGGCGTACTTGTTGGTGAAGACCGATCCCGAGGCGGACATCACGGCCGGAGAGGCGAAGTTCTCGGAGGCGATCAGGTGGATCGACGAGTTCTGTCGCTCGAGATCCCGACGGATCAACTCGGCGATCCGGGGGTCGACTTCTTCGAGCGGGTTCATCGAGATCACGGATTGCTCCTGTAGACGGACGCTCGGCACAGTACCGCTGTCGCGGCCGGGCGGTGAAAGCCTCGATTCAAGATTCGACGGCCATCGGGCCGATAGGTGGTCAGCGCTTACGACCCGAGGACGATGACAACACCCAGCGCCCCGGCGCACCCCCTCACCTTCACCGACGCCCGACTCCGCCCGCCCCTCCCCCGCCGGTCCGGACGCGCCAGGTCGCACGTGGTGCTCGAGCCCCTGACTCCCCTCGCAGACTCCGGGGCCGCTCCGGTGGGTTATCTGGCCCGGCCCCCGAGAGAGTTCGCCGGCGCCGGAGAGGAGCTCGCCTGGATCCGATGGACCGTCACCGCCCTCGGGGTCCTGGCCCCGGGTGCATTCTTGGCCGCATCGATCAACGGCGAGACCCTCGTCTCCGCCCAGGCCCAGGAGACACTGGGGGGTTTCGGCCGGCATCTGATGCCGATTCTCGAACCGGCCCGGGTCGGGCGCAGACTGGAGGAGCTGGGAAAGGCGCGCGTCACGGCCCGAAACCTGGGCATGCCCTGCGCCATCGGCGGACAGCGAGTGCGCTCGGCGGCCGGCTTCGACGCTCTGGTGGTGGAACCCGCCCGGGCGGCGGCAACGATTGCGATGGGCGGTTGCCCGCTCCTCATCGCCACCCGCCTCGACACCCAGGCCGACCTGGACTGGGCCCGCCGACAGGGGGCCAACCTGATCGGGGGGCGGGCGATCGCCGAACCACTCCGGGTGGCCCCGGTCGACGTCAGCCGTCTTCAGCGATGACGATGGGTCCGGCCCGCAGTAGCCGGACCGACGCTCCGGTGGCGTCCACCACCGTCGAGGCCACCCCTCCCGGACTGTGTCCGGGAACGTAGACGGCAATGCCTGAGCCGAACACGCCGCGGGCGGCAATATCGTCGAGCGTCTCTCCCTCCCCAGAGCGGTTCGCCGAGGTGACCGCCAGAGGTCCCGTCATCTGGAGGAGCCGGCGGAGCAGGTCGTGGTCGGGGACGCGCAGCCCCACTGTCCGCAAGACCCGATCGCCGATCCAGTCGGGGATCATCACCCGCGGGCGCACGACCAGTGTCAGTGCTCCCGGCCAGTGCCGGGCCAACGTCGTGCCCGGGCCCAGATCAGCGATCTCCCCCGCCTGCTCCAGCGACGCCACCAGCAGGCCGATGGGCCGGTGCTCGGGCCGGCCCTTGAGGTCGTAGAGGTCATCGATGGCTGTTTCGCTCCAGGGATCGACGGCAAGGCCGTATACGGTGTCGGTGGGTACTCCCACCACCTCGCCCCGGGCCAGGGCGGCAGCCGCTTCCGACAGTGTCTGCTCGTCGTTCATGTCCTTTTCACCAGCAGGTACCGGTCCCGCCCCGCCAGATCACGGTGGATCTCCACCGGGCCGAGCCCGACGAACATGGGGACCAGCAGGGAGGCTTGCTCCTCGCCGATCTCGCAGACGAGTACCGCCCCCCGCCGGAGCCACTCGCCGGCACCCGCCGCGATGCGAGCCAACACCTCGGTGCCCCGGGGACCGGCGACCAGGGCCGTAGGCGGCTCCCGGCGCACGTCGGCAGGCAGGCTCTCCCATTCCGACTCGGCCACGTAGGGCGGGTTGGACACCATCAGGTCGACCCGCCCGGCCAGGCTTTCGGGCAGCGCCGCGAAGAGATCGCCTCGATGGAATCGGATCTCGACCCCGAGTGAGCCGGCATTCGATTCCGCCAGTTCCAGTGCATCCTTGGAGAGGTCGGTGGCGTGCACCGCCGCCCCGGAGAACCGGCGGGCGAGGGCGATGGCCAGCACCCCCGAACCGGTTCCGAGATCGACGATGACCTCGGGATCGCCCATCATCCCGGCCGCCAGTTCGAACAAGCCCTCGGTCTCGGGGCGGGGCACCAGCACCCTGGCGTCTACCACCACCTCGAAGTCGGTGAAGGGGGCCGAGCCCTCGAGGTACTGGAGCGGCTCACCGGCCAGGCGGCGGGCGGCAAGTTCCTCCAGATCGGCACGCCCCAGGTGGCGCAGTCGCCGCTGCTCATGGGGCGGGAGTCGGGAAAAGGCGCTGGTCACATGGAAATGGTGCCAGACTCTGCGCCGATGGCACGCATCCTCATCGCCGACGACTCGCCCACCGTCCGCCTGCTCCTCCGCCGCCACCTGGAGGCGGACGGTCACGAGGTGATCGAGGCGGGCGACGGCACC
The DNA here is from genome assembly GCA_035461175.1 of Acidimicrobiia bacterium. GTDB lineage: Bacteria > Actinomycetota > Acidimicrobiia > Spongiisociales > ZC4RG35 > DATHVR01. The sequence goes on from DATHVR010000121.1 coordinate 18,105, forward strand.
ACCGCCTACGAGACCGGCAAGTCGACCCCGATCGACCTCGCCATCCTCGATCAGCTGATGCCGGGAATGCTCGGCCTCGACGTCCTCCATCGCTGGCGTGCCGAAGCGGCCGTTTTCCCGGTGCTGCTGCTCTCGGCCGTAGACGACGACTCCACCGTGGTGCGATCGCTCGAACTGGGTGCCTTCGACTACGTGCGCAAGCCTTTCAGCGTCCCCGAACTGAAGGCCCGGGTGGCTTCCCGGCTGCCGGCCTGAACCAGGGACGGCTCAACCCGCCCGGGGAGTTTCCGATAACACCCGGGTGAACCCGCTTTTCGATATGGCGCTCGGCTGGAGCGCGGCCACAACCGTGCTGTTGGCGGTGACACTGGCGGTGGTCAAGCTCCTGCATCGGGAGGCGCAGCGCTGGCGGGGGGTGCGAACCGCCCACTACGTGGCCGCCGTGGGCGAGCTGGTCAGCCGGCGGATGCTCCCGGCGAAGCCGCCCCGGGCATGGGGCGAGGACCCCCTCTTCCACCAGGCTCTGGCCGATTACCGCCATCTGGTCACCGGCGCGGACCGCGATCACATCGGCCGTCTCGCCCACGAACTCGGCGTCTTCGAGGTTCTGCTGCGCCGGATCGGACGCCACCGACGCCTCGGGGTCAGGCTCCGCGCCCTCGGCACCCTGGTCGACCTGGCCGAGGAGCGGCATCGCAACGTGCTGCGTGACCTGGCCCGGGACCGCAACAGTCACGTCCGCGTCAACGCCATCCGGGGTTTGGCGCGGCTCGAGGATCTGGAGTCGATTCCCTGGATCCTGGATCACGCCAGCGGCTCACAGCCGTGGGAGGCCGCCCGCAGCGCCGACGCCCTGGTGGAGATGGGTCGCGCCGCCCTGCCGGGCGTCTGCGGCTGGATCGAAGAACAGATGCCCTCTCCCGCCGCCTCGATCGAGGTGGTGGCACTGGCAGGGAGGGTTCTCGGTCTGATCGGGGATCCCAAGGCCGAGCCGACGCTGCTCGCCATGCTGGCCGGCAACCGGCCCAACTGGCGGGTGGCGGCCGCCTCCGCCCTGGAGAGGGCGGGCACCTCGGACTCTATCCCGGCACTGGTCCACGCCCTGGAGGACCGGGCGGCGCCGGTCCGCGCCCGGGTGGCGGTGGCCCTGGGAGCGATGGCCGAACCGGCTGTGGCCCGGCCTGTTTCCACCCTCCTCTACGACCAGTCGTGGTGGGTACGCCAAAACGCTGCCACCGCCCTGGGTCAGATTCCGGGAGGCACCGATTACCTGCTCGCCGCCCTGCACGGACCCGACCCCTATGCCGCCGACGCGGCTCTCAACCAGCTCACCATCTCCGGCGTCCTCGCCGGGGCCGTCGATCGGGTCCTGGACGGCACCGCCTCCGAGCAGGATGGCCGGATCGCCGCCCTGGCCAACGTCCCGGCATGAATACGTTCCTGACCGTCATCTCGGTCCTGGTACTGGTCTATTTCGTAGCGATCCAGCTCGTTCTCCTGGCACAGGCGATCGTGTCCGGGTTCAGCCTCTACCGCGACCGCCTCAAAGAGCGCTTCGGGCGCAGCGCGGACATGCTCGCTTCGGATCTCGCCCCACCCGTCTCGATCGTCGTCGCCGCCTACAACGAGGCGGCGGGCATCGTGGAGGCGATCCGCTCCATGGCCATGGTTTCCTACCCGCGCTTCGAGATCGTGGTCACCAACGACGGCAGCACCGACGACACCCTCGAGCGGCTGATTGAGGCGTTCGAGATGATCCCAGTCCCCTTCCCGGTGCGGGCCAACATCCCCACCGCCCCCGTCCGCCGGGTGTACAAGTCGACCCTTCCCATTCCCCTTACCGTGGTCGACAAGGAGAACAGGGGACGGGCGGACGCCCTGAATGCCTCGATCAACGCCTCCCGCTATCCCTATGTGATGGCCACCGACGCCGACGTCCTCATCGACGGCGACGCCCTCATCCACGCCATGCGACTCATCGCCGAGGACCGGGAGCGGGTGGTGGCGGTGGGCGGCAACGTACGTCCCCTCAACGGCTGTCGGATTCGTCACGGCCACGTCGTGGAGGCGGCCCTGCCGGAGAGCCTGTTCGAGCGCTATCAGCTTCTCGAGTACCTGCGGTCGTTCGTGGCCAGCCGTCCGGCCTGGTCTACCCTCAACTGTCTGCCCCTCCTCTCGGGGGCCTTCGGCATTTTCCGCCGGGACGTGGTCGCCGAGGTAGGTGGGTTCGCAAGCGGACATTTGGGCGAGGACCTCGACCTGACGATGCGCATCCATCGCCATATGCGCCGCCTGGGCCGTCCCTACCGCATGCTCTATGCGCCCCGGGCGGTGGTCTGGACCGAGGTGCCGCCCACCCGCCAGATCCTTCGTCGCCAGCGGATCCGCTGGCACCGGGGCTTGATGACGGCGGTGAAGGATTTCCGGTCTTCGTTCTTCAACCCCCGCCACGGCACGGTGGGGATGGTCTCGTGGCCGGTGATGGTGCTGTTCGAGTTCCTCGCCCCGGTGGTCGAGTTCCTCGGATGGGTGGCGATCCCTCTCGCCGTCATCTTCGGAGCCGTCTCGATTTCCAACGTGCTGCTGCTGTTCGTGCTCGCCCTCCTGCTCGGCGCCATCACCTCGCTGGCCGCCCTGCTCCTCGACGAGCGCTACGGGCACTTCAACGACCCCAAGGAGACCCTGAGCCTGCTCACATTGGTCTTCGTGGAGAACCTGGGATTGCGCCAGGTCACGGTGTGGTGGCGCATCCGGGCGATGCTGGGCGGGGCCGAAACCCGGTTGTGGGGAGACATGGAGCGGCGGGGGGCGACGGCACTCGCCCGCAAGGCGAGCTGAGCTTCAGCCCTCGGCCAGCCGTTCCGCCTCCTCCTCAGCGGCGAGAGCATCGACGAACTCGTCGAGGTCGCCGTCCAGCACGGCGTCGAGCCGCTTGAGAGTGAGCCCGATCCGATGGTCCGTGACCCGGCTCTCCTTGTAGTTGTAAGTCCGGATCTTCTCCGACCGTTCCCCCGTCCCCACCTGCGAGCGGCGGGCGCCCGCCACCTCGGCATCGTGCTCAGCCTGGCGAATGGCGAGCAATCGGGCCCGCAGAATCCGAAACGCCTTCTCCTTGTTCTGCAACTGGCTCTTCTCGTCCTGCACCGAGACCACCAGGCCGCTGGGAAGGTGGGTGAGGCGCACCGCCGAGTCGGTGGTGTTGACGGACTGCCCGCCCGGTCCCTGAGAACGGAACACGTCGACCTTGACGTCGGCCGGATCCACCTCGACCTCGACCTCGTCAGCCTCGGGGAGGACGGCGACGGTGGCGGTGGAGGTGTGGACCCGGCCCTGCGACTCGGTTCTGGGGACCCGCTGCACCCGGTGCACCCCGGCCTCGTACTTGAGACGGGAGAAGGCGCCCTTGCCCTTGACGGCCACCGAAACCCGTGAATATCCCCCCGCCTCCGAATGGGAGGCCTCCATCGGCTCGATCCGATAACCGTGGATCTCGGCGTAACGCTCGTACATGCGCAGCAGATCGCCGGCCCAGATGGCTGCCTCGTCTCCTCCCGCTGCCGCCCGGATCTCGAGGATGACGTCCTTGTGATCGTTGGGATCCCGCGGCACCAGGGCCCGGCGCAGGTCTCCCTCGAGGCGGCGTGTCTCTTCCTCCCGATCGGAGGCGAGTCGGCGCAGCTCTCCCGCCATCTCCGGGTCGGCCTCGGCCAGCTCCAGCGCTTCGATGCGATCGGTGTTCGCCTGCCTCCACCTATGCAGCAGTCTGACGATCGTCTCCAGCTCCGAATGACGCTTCCCCAGCTCGGCCAGTCGGCCCGGTTCGGCCAAGACGGTGGGATCCGCCAACTGTGCTTCGACCTCTCGATGGGCCTCCTCGACCTCGGCCAGACGGTCGGCCAGGTGACGGTCCATCAGGTGGCGAGCGAACCCCGCCGGGCGGCGAGGGCCGACTCGGGCACCGAGCCGCGGGAGACGACCTCGGCCACCTGGTCATCTTCGAGCGCGGTGACCATGGAGGCGATGGCGACTTCGATCTGGTCGGGCGCCGGCACCCCGGTGGTGAGTTTCTGCAGCCACAGCCCGGGAGCGGCCAGGACCCGGGACAGCCACGGGTAACGGCCGAGGCCCGAGAATCGCAGGAGTTCATAGGCGAAACCGGCGATGAGCGGGATGCCGGCCAGACGGCTTACGACCAGAAAGAGGATCCCTTCCTGGTGGATGAGGGAGAAGAACACGATCGACGCCAGCACCACGATGAGGAGGAAGCTGGTACCGCACCGGGGATGCTCGGGCCGGTAGCGGGCCACGGATTCCAGGGTGAGCGGTTCGCCGGCTTCGTAGGCGTGAATGGTCATGTGCTCGGCGCCGTGGAACTCGAACACCCGGGCGATCTCCTTTGACCGACCGATGGCCCAGATGTAGCCGACGAAGAGGGCCAGCCGCACTACACCCTCGATCACGTTGAACAGCAGGGCCGAATCACCCGAGGTGAAACGAGCCACAAAGGCCGGGATGAGGATGAAGATGGCCATGAAGAAGGTGAGAGCGATCGCCATGGAACCGGCGATCTGTCGGCTGGTGAGAGGCTCTTCCTCCTCTTCGTCCACCGCTTTCTGAGCCGACCAGGACAGGGCCCGAAAGCCCAGCGTCAGCGACTCCCCCAGCACCATGATGCCGCGCACGAAGGGAATCCGGGCGGCCAGCGAGCGGGTCGAGAGACGAGGCAGTTCGTTGCGGATCGACTCGATGACACCGTCCGGCCTGCGCACGGCCACCGACCAGGCCGCCGGAGCGCGCATCATCACACCCTCGATAACGGCTTGCCCGCCCACGGTCGAAGCCGGGTCTATCCCCTGCTTCGAAGCGGCTGCTCCTCCCGGGTCAGGGGAGGTCATTCGTCGGAGGTGGGCTCCGAACCCTTCTTCTTTGTGAAGCTCTCGGACCCGTAACGCTTCTTGAAACGCTCGACGCGTCCGCCGGTGTCGACCAGCTTCTGCTTTCCGGTGAAGAAGGGATGGCACTCGTTACACAGCTCGACATGCATGTCGCCGGGCTTGGTGGAACGGGTCACGAAGGTGTTGCCACACGAGCACGTGACCTGAGTCTCGCCGTAGGTGGGATGGATTTCGGTTCGCATGATGGTGCTCCTGTGGTCAGTTGCCGCTCTTGGCCACATCGGCCAGGAACTCGGCGTTGGAACCCGTGTTCTTGAGGCGGTCGATGAGCAGCTCCAGGGCCGCTCCCGGTTCGAGCGCCAACAGGACCCGGCGCAGTTTCCACACCTGGGTCAGTTCCTTACGGTCGAACAGAAGTTCCTCGCGTCTTGTTCCCGACGCCTCGATGTCGATGGCGGGATAGATGCGCTTGTCGGCCAGCTTACGGTCGAGACGCAACTCCATGTTCCCGGTGCCCTTGAATTCCTCGAAGATCACCTCGTCCATCTTCGACCCGGTCTCGACCAGGGCGGTGCCGAGGATGGTCAGGCTGCCCCCCTCTTCGATGTTGCGGGCGGCACCGAAGAAGCGCTTGGGCGGGTAGAGGGCGGTGGAGTCGACACCACCGGAGAGAATTCGCCCCGAAGCGGGGGTGGCGAGGTTGTGGGCCCGGGCCAGGCGAGTGATCGAGTCGAGCAGGATGACGACGTCGACACCGCTCTCGACCAGACGCTTGGCGCGCTCGATGGCGAGTTCGGAAACCTGGGTGTGCTCCTCGGCCGGTCGGTCGAAGGTGGAGAAGATGACCTCCCCCTTCACCGAACGCTGCATGTCGGTGACCTCTTCCGGGCGCTCGTCGACCAACACCACCATCAGGTAGCACTCGGGGTTGTTGGTGGTGATCGCCTGGGCGATCTCCTTGAGAACCGTGGTCTTGCCCGCCTTGGGGGGCGAGACGATCAGTCCACGCTGGCCCTTCCCGATGGGGGCGATCAGGTCGACGATCCGGGTGAGGGTGGAGTCGTCCTTGCCGTCCACCTCGAGGCGCAGGCGCTGGTCGGGGAAGAGCGGGGTGAGGTTTTCGAACCGGGGCCGGTTGCGGGCCTCCTGGACGTCGCCCCCGTTGACCGAGTCGATCCGGGTGATGGCGGGAAACTTCTCCTGGGACCGGGGGTTGCGGATCGGTCCGGCGACGAGGTCGCCCTTGCGAAGCCCGAACTTGCGCACCTGGCCGGCCGAGACGTAGACGTCCCTGTCGCTGGGCAGGTAGCCGGAGGTGCGCAGGAAGCCGTAGCCCTCCGGCAGGATGTCGAGGAAGCCTTCGCGAACCTCGCGTTCGCCCTCCTGATCCTGGGACTGGCCGCCGCCACCCCCGCTCTGGCGATTGCGGTTGCGCTTGCGACGGTTGCGGTTGCCGCCGCGGGTGTTGCCGCGGTTGTCGTCGTCATCGTCGTCATCGTCACCGTCACCGTCGTCGCCGTCGTCATTGGCGCGGCCCGAGGAATCCTCCTGGCGGCGGCCTCTGCGCTCCTCGCCGTTCTGGCGCTCCTCGTCCCTGCCGTCGCCATCGTCACCCGAACGGGGCGTGGCGGCGGGGAGGTCGACGTTGGTGGTCGTGTCGGAGGCGGACTCGTCGGTCCCCTCGAGATCCATGATCTGGGAAATCAGGCGAGACTTCTGAAGTCCGTCGGTTTCGATGCCGACCGCACTGGCGATTTCGCGCAGCTCACCGATCGACTTCTCCTGCAATTGAGCTCTCGTGGTCATCTGAACCCTCGGTGGCGTACCCCAACCCTCATACGAATGGCACAAACCGGCGCAACATCGTCCGCAAACCGGAGGTGCGGGATGGGTGTGGACCCGACAGGGGGATCCCCGTCGGTGGCATCATCATACCCGGGTCGTCAATCGGTGACAAAGCATCCCGCCTGGGCCCCCCGACCCGGTCCGTTTTCCAGTGGTAGGTGGTAGGTGGTGAGCGGTGAGTCGGAAGTCGGAAGTCGGAAGTCGGAAGTGCTTTTCGCGACAGAATTGCGCGCCATAGTGCGCAATTCTGTCGCGAGA
>DATHVR010000122.1:0-22953 GCA_035461175.1 Acidimicrobiia bacterium
TCGCGGGGGGTTACAGGGGGGTCGTCCCCCCTTGATGTAATCGCGGGGGGTTACAGGGGGGTCGTCCCCCCTTGATGTAATCGCCGGGGGGTTACAGGGGGATCGCCCCCTTGATGTCATCTCAGCTGGGGGGGTAAACGCCCATGCTCTTGGCTTTGTCGGTCTTCCAGAAGATCTCGGCGATCTCGTCGATCAGGTCGAGGAGCTTCTGGCCATCGGCGGGATCGACCGACTTCTTGGCGTCGCCGGCCTGGTGGATGGCCCGCCAGAACAGGTCGTCGAGGTCGGGGAACTGCTCGCGGTGGTCGGCAGTGAAGAAGTCCGCCCACAGCACCATCAGGTGGTGCTTGACGAGCTCGGCCCGCTCCTCCTTGATGAGGATCGCCCGGTCCCGGAAAACGGGGTCGTCGGAGTCCTGATACTTCTCGGCAACCTTGAGGACCGACATTGCCTCGATCTTGGCCTGGGCAGGGTCGTATACGCCGCAGTAAAGATCACAGTGGGCGTGGGCGACGGTGGGCGAACGGAACATGCAACCTCCTGTTTGGTTCCTTCCCTGACCATACTCCTCTCCCGGACGATCCAAACGTGCGCAGATTCATCATCTCCGAACTCTCGATGACGCCGGCGCTGCGGCCCGGCGACCGACTCCTCGCCCAGCGGCTGCGGCGACCCCGTCGCGGCCGGGTGGTCTTCTTCCCGCATCCGGGCCGACCCGACTTCTGGCTGGTGAAGCGGATCGTGGGCCTGCCCGGCGAGCGGGTCGAGGTCCGCGACGGTCACCTGATCATCGATGGAGAGAAGGTTTCGGACCCGTGGGCGGGCGGCCCGACTGCCCCCGACGGCACCTGGCAGGTTCCCCCCGACGGCATATTCGTCCTCTCCGACGCCCGCCACCGGACGCGCGCCGACTCCCGCACGCTGGGGCCTGTGCCTCTGTCCGACGCCTACGTGGCCCGGCTGCGGTACCGGCGGGGAGATTGATGGCCCTCGACGCCGACACTTTCGCCTCCGCCGGCCGGCGTTTGGCCGCCGGAGACTCCCGCCTGGAATCGATCGTCGCCGAGCACGGATTTCCCGACTTCTGGCACCGTCCGGCCGGCTTCGCCACCCTGGCGCTGCTCATCGTCGAGCAACAGGTTTCGCTTGCCTCCGCCCGGGCGGTGTTCGAGCGGTTGGTGTCGGCGTTGGGTGACGTCAGTGCCGACTCGGTGTCCGGGGCGGATCCGGCCCTTCTCGCCGGATGCGGGCTCACCCGCCAGAAGATCCGCTATCTCACGGAACTCGCCGGTGCCGTCGAGTCGGGTCGTCTCGATCTTGCTGCTCTGGCGTCCCTGGACGACGGGTCGGCCCGCCGTGATTTGCTCTCCCAGGTGGGTATCGGCCCCTGGACGGCCGATGTCTACCTGCTATCCGCCCTGCGCCGACCCGACATCTGGCCGACCGGCGACCGCGCCCTACAGGTGGGCGTGGCCGAGCGGCTCGGGCTGGAGACACCTCCCGGCCCCGAAGATCTAGACCGGATCGGAGAGCGCTGGCGACCCTTCCGGTCGGTGGCGGCCCGGCTCTTCTGGCACGACTACCTGCGACGGCGGGGAAGATCGGAGATCCCGGTGGCGGGATTGGGAGCGGGGATACCGGAACCCGGGGACGTTGCTGATTAGCGTTTGAGCATGTCATGCGCCTGGTGCCGCCGTCCGCTGGCCTACGTCCACGGCCACGCCGCCTGCCTGGACGGAACCTGCCCCATGTTCGGACTCAACCAGGACGAGTGCTGCTCCGGCGAGACCGCCGCCACCTGTCCGGCACCGTCGTCGGTGATCGCCCGACGGCAGACCTGAGATGGCTCATCGCCATCCCGGCTTCGACCGGCGGCGTCAACTGATCGGCTCGATCCTGGGGGCGGCCACGGTGGTGACCCTGCTCGGGTCGGTACTCGTGCTCGGCCTGGGCGGCGACGAGGCCGCCCCGGATTCGACCGCGGCGGGTGACGTCACCACCTCGATCGGCGGCGACTCTCTCACCTCTCTCGCCGCCGCCTCGAGCCGCGCCACCGTCCCCGCCACCACCGCCCGGCCGCCCACGTCCTCGTCGACTTCCCTTCCGAGCACCTCCGCACCCACGACGACCACCCCGTCAACCACCGATCCACCGACCACCATCGCTCCCCCCACCATCCCGGAGACGACCACCGCCGCCGAGACCACCACCCCGACCCTGGCCCGGCTGATTCTCGAGGACGACGGGCTCTCCGCGGTCGACTTCGGGGACGGCGTGGAGGAGACGGTCGCCGCCGTTCAGGCCCGTCTGGGCCCGGCCACCTCGGACAGCGGGTGGGTGGCAGCCCGGGGAGACTACGGGGTCTGCCCGGGGACGGCAGTCCGCGTGATCCGCTGGGAGAGCCTGCGCCTGTTCTTCACCGACGGCCCCACCGACTTCGGTGAGGAGGCCCGGCACTTCTTCTATTACAGCCAGTCGCCGGCGGGAGCCGAGGCCGTGGTCGACCTGACCACCTCGGCGGCGATCGGGATCGACTCCACCGTGGACGAGCTCAGACGGGCATATGGCGATCGCCTGGTCATCGAGAGCAGCATCCCCTTCGGCGTCACCTTCTACATAGACGCCAACACTCCCGGGCTCCTCTCGGGGATTCTGACCGCCTCCTCCCCAGACGGGGTGGTCACGGCCATCAGCGGCGGGTTCGGCTGCGGCAGCTGAGCCCGCCATATCAAACCGGGACCGCGTAGGCTCGGGGCATGACGGAATTCATCGTCCACGTCGAGAATCGCCCCGGGCGCCTGGCCTCGATCACCGAGCTGCTAGCGGCCGCCGAGGTGAACATCGAGGCTCTGGCCGCTTACGGCTACGACGGTGAAGGCGTCCTCCGGCTCATCGTCGACGATGCCGAGGGAGCCCGACGCGTTTTCTCGGAAGCCGGCTTCGCAGTCGAGGAGCACCAGGTCCTGACTGCCTTCATGCCCCACTCCCCCGGGGCCCTGGCCGCGGTGACCCGGCGCCTGGCCGACGCTGACGTGAACATCGATGCCATGTACGTCCTCTCCACCTCGTCGGACGGAATCGAGGTGGCGATCGCCGTGGAAGGGGACGTCTCGGCCACCGACCTCCCGGTGACGGGTTCCATCTCGCGCTAAATGTTCCTATTGCTTTGACCTCGACCTAGCATCCCTCCCATGCAAATCAGACTTCTGGTCGCGCTCGCCTTGATCGCTGCTGCCTGCAGCGGTGGGGGCGAGGCCGACACCACCACGTCCACCACCATCCCGACCACGACCACGGTCGAGACGACCACCACCACTCGTCCAACCACCACCACCGTCGACGACCGCCCTCGCTCGCCCATCAACGGCCTTCCCGTCGACGATGCCGAGATACTCGAGCGCCGGGTGATGGCGATCAAGATCGACAACCACTGGAACGCCCGGCCCCAGTCGGGGATCCTGGAAGCCGACGCCATCTTCGAGATCCGGGTCGAGGGCGGCCTCACCCGGTTCATGGCCGTCTTCCACTCCTCCGACTCCGAGTACCTTGGACCGATCCGCTCCGGCCGTCCCTCCGACGCCACCCTCGTCCGTCCCTTCGAGGCGGTGCTGGTGATCAGCGGTGGCCAGCCCTGGATCCGGTCCGGGATCAGCGGACTCGGTGTCAACTACATCGGCGACGTCCGGCCGGGCATGTTCCGGGTGTCGGAACGTTTCGCGCCCCACAACCTCTACGGCAACACCATCGAACTGCGGGGGGTGGCCGACGACCGGGGACTCGCCGACGACCCGCCCCCGGTCTCGCTGTGGGAGTTCGGCGAACTACCCGAGGGAGACCGGGAAGAGGCCACCGCCATCCGTTTCACCTTCTCGGACACCACCACCACCGAGTGGGTGTGGGACGGGACCGAGTACCTGCGTAACATCGACGGCGAACAGTCGAACTGGGTGACCCCGGAGGGCGAGACGGAGCAGATCACGAGCGAGCTCCTGATCGCCATCGTCGGCGACCAGTACGTCGCCTCACCGCCGTCCGGCTCCTCGGGCTCATCGGTGCCCGCTACCTCCACAATCGGGGAGGGTCCCTTCTACATCTTCTCCGGCGGCGAAATCATCGAGGGCACCTGGGCACGGGAGGATGCCTCCGAGCCGTTCACGCTCACCGACCCCGACGGCGAGGAGCTGCTGGTACCGGCCGGAAAGCCGTGGATCTCGGTTGTGCCCGACAACGGCAACATCGAATGGGACGCCACCCCGGTGACGACCACGTCCACCACCGAGGGCTGAGATGCAGCCGGTGACGGTGGCCGGGGCGGTCGCCGCCGCCCACGCCGACGACACCAACTCGTTCATCGAGGTGGACGACTCCGCGCTCGAGGTCGAACCCCGGCCGGGGCCGCTAACGGCCACCCCGGTGGCGATCAAGGACCTGATCGACCAAGCCGGTCACACCACCACAGCCGGCTCCGCCTTCTACCGGCACCAGGCCCAGGCCACGGCTCCGGCCATCGGCCGCCTCGAACGGGCGGGAGCGGTCGTGATCGGCCGGACCAACCTGCACGAGTTCGCCTTCGGGTTCTCCTCGGAGAACCCCTGGTTCGGTCCGGTGTTGAATCCCTGGGATCACTCGCTCTCGGCGGGGGGCTCATCGGGGGGATCCGCCGCCGCCGTGGCCGCCGGGATCGTACCCATCGCCATCGGCACCGACACCGGTGGATCGGTGCGAGTACCCGCCGCCATGTGCGCCGTGACCGGGCTCAAGGTCTCCCACGGTCTGATCCCGCTCGACGGCGTCTTCCCGCTGGTCCCCAGCTTCGACACCGTGGGGGCGATCGCCGACTCCCTCGACGCCCTGGAGGCGGCCACCGCCGCCATGGCGGGAGACGAGTGGCCGCAGCCGCCGCCGGCGATCGACCGGCTCCGTCTCGTGATCCCCGGGCACTGGATCGAGTCCGCCCCACTCGACTCCGCCACTGAGGCGGCCTTTGCGAGTTTCGTGGAAGCGGCCGCCGGGTTCGGCGTCGACGTGAGCCACCACCCACTTTCCGAGTTGGGCCCCTCCTCACATCAGGCCGCCCTCATCGCCCGCGAGGTGGCACCGATCCACGCCGCGTGGAGACGGGCGGGACGCCCGTACGGAGCCGACGTCGGCGAACGCATCGACGCGGCGTTGGAGTTGGCCGAAGACGGTCCCGCCCAGTCTGCCGCCACCGCCTGGGGCGCCGAGGTGACCCGGACGATGCATCGGGCCACCGCCGATGGCAGCCTCCTCATCACGCCGACGGTGGCGAGTCTGGACAAGCGCATCGGCGAGGATCGGACCGGAGATCACCACTACCGGGCCGTCCTTTCGTGGTTCACCGCCCCCGTCAACCCGACCGGTCTCCCGGCCCTGACGATCCCGGTCGCCGGTCCCGGCCGAACGCCCTCGGTGCAGATCATCGGCCCACCCCGCGGTGAACGTCTCCTGCTCGCCACTGCCCGCACCCTTTTGGCGGCGGGAATTCTCGGCCCGGGGCGATTGCCTTCTGAATGACCCGGCAACCGCTTTACAATTCACGTTGGTGCGGGTCGAACCCGTCGAGTTCGGACATTCAACAACCGATAGCTCTGTGACAAACCACCGCGCCCGAGCGACAAGGAAGTGACAACCGTGGCAGATGAAGCCACTACCCCCGAGCCCCTGGTCGACTCCGACCCCAACCCTGCCAGCCAGACCACCACCCTCGACCGGGTCGTGATCCGATTCGCCGGCGACTCCGGCGACGGCATGCAGGTCGCCGGAGCCCGATTCACCGACGCCTCGGCCTCGTTCGGGAACGACCTCGCCACCCTGCCGTCGTTCCCGGCAGAGATCCGGGCCCCGGCCGGGACCCTGCCCGGAGTCTCATCGTTTCAGGTTCAGATCGCCGACTTCGACATCCTCACCGCCGGCGACCAGCCCGACTGCCTGGTGGCGATGAACCCGGCCGCCCTGCGCAAGAACCTGGCCGAGTTGAAGGACGCCGGCACGCTTATCGTCAACACCGAGGCCTTCGACGAGCGCAACCTGGCCAAGGCGGGATACGACACCAGCCCGCTCGAAGACGGAAGCCTGGCCGGCTATCGCCTCATCGAGGTGCCGATGGAGACCCTGACCAAAGAGGCGGTCAAGGACACCGGCGTGTCCGGCCGCGACGTGCTCCGCTCCAAGAACTTCCTCGCCCTCGGGCTGCTGGCCTGGCTGTTCAACCGTCCCACCGAGCCCACGATCGAATGGGCCGAACTGAAGTTCAAGAACAAGCCCGAAGTGGCGGCCGCCAACATCGCCGCCTTCAAGGCCGGATACAACTTCGGGATCACCACCGACGCCACCCGGATCACCTTCGAGGTCAAGCCGGCCACCCTGCCCCCCGGAACCTATACCAACGTGACAGGCAACACCGCCCTGGCGTGGGGGCTGATGGCCGCCGCCCAGGCCGCCGACCTGCCCCTGTTCTACGGCACCTATCCCATCACTCCTGCCTCCGACATCCTTCACGAGTTGTCGCGGCACAAGAACTTCGGGGTGAAGACCTTCCAGGCCGAGGATGAGATCGCCGCCATCGGCTCGACGGTGGGAGCAGCCTTCGCCGGCAACCTGGCCGTCACCGGCTCGTCGGGGCCGGGGATCGCCCTCAAGTCCGAGGGAATCTCGCTCGCCTTCCAGGCCGAGCTGCCGCTGATCGTGGTCAACGTCCAGCGGGCCGGTCCCTCGACCGGCATGCCTACCAAGCCCGAGCAATCCGACCTGTTGTCGGCCATGTACGGTCGCCACGGTGAGTCGCCACTTCCGATCGTGGCGGCCTCGTCCCCTTCGGATGCCTTCCTCACCGCGGTCGAGGCGGCCCGGTTGGCGGTCAAGTACATGACCCCGGTGCTGTTGCTGTCCGACAACCACATCGCCAACGGCTCGGAGCCGTGGCGGCTTCCCGACGTCGAGAACCTGCCCGACATCTCGGTGCCGTTCGCCACCATCAGCAACACCGACAACGGCTTCCTCCCCTATCTGCGCGACTTCGAGACTTTCTCACGTCCCTGGGCCATTCCCGGGACACCGGGACTCGAGCACCGACTCGGCGGCCTGGAGAAGGACTCCAATACCGGCGACGTCTCCTACGACCCCGCCAATCATCAGCTGATGACCGACAGCCGGGCATGGAAGGTGGCGAACATCGCCAACGACATCGCCCCGGTCGAGGTCGACCGCGCCGGCGAAAACGACGGCGACGTGCTGGTCCTGGGATGGGGCTCGACCTACGGCAGCATCAAGGCGGCTGTGCGTCGGCTGCGAGGTCAGGGCCGGGCCGTCGACCATGCCCACCTCCGTCACCTCAACCCCTTCCCCCGCAACCTCGGCGAGGTGCTGTCCCGCTACGAGCGGGTCCTCATCCCCGAGCTCAACTCCGGTCACCTCCTCAAGATGATCCGGGCCGAGTTCCTGATTCCGGCCACGGGGCTCAACAAGGTGGCCGGCGAACCATTCCACATCTCCGAGATCGCAACGAAGATCGAACAAATGCTGGAGCAGACCCAATGACCACGACCGCCGAACCCGTCACGATCGGCCACACACGGGCGGACTTCCAGACCGACCAGGAGGTGCGCTGGTGTCCGGGCTGTGGGGATTACACCATCCTCGCCTCGGTGCAGAACTTCCTGACCACCCTCGACAGACCGCGCGAGCAGTTCGTCTTCATCTCCGGCATCGGCTGCTCGTCCCGTTTCCCCTACTACGTCAACACCTACGGGATGCACTCGATCCACGGGCGGGCTCCGGCCATCGCCAGCGGGATCTCCGTGACCCGGCCCGACCTGTCGGTGTGGGTCGTAACCGGCGACGGCGACGCTCTCTCGATCGGTGGCAACCACCTGATCCATGCCCTGCGCCGCAACGTCGACATCAAGATCCTGCTGTTCAACAACCAGATCTACGGACTGACCAAGGGCCAGTACTCACCCACCTCCGAGGAGGGCAAACGGACCAAGTCGTCGCCGGCCGGCTCCATCGACCATCCGTTCAACCCGGTGAGCCTCGCCCTCGGGGCTGAGGCGGGATTCGTGGCCCGCACCCTGGACATGGACCGCAACCACACCATGGCGATGCTCCAGGCCGCCTACGAGCACGAGGGCACTGCCCTCATCGAGATCTATCAGAATTGCAACGTCTTCAACGACAAGGCGTTCATCCAGCTAACGGGCAAGGAAGAGCGGCGCCACAACCGGATCGACCTGGTTCACGGCCAGCCGATCACCTTCGGACCCGATGGCGAGAAGGCCGTCGTCCTGGATGGGTCCGAGGCGCGCATCGTCGACACCGCTTCGGTTGATCGTTCCCGCATCCTGGTCCACGACGAGACCCGTCCCGATCCGACCACCGCCTTCGCCGTCTCCCGGCTCTCCCACGGTCCCTACGGGCCTACTCCGCTGGGCATCTTCCGCCGGGTCAAGCGGCCCACCTACGAAGCCCAGCTCGAGTATCAGGTGGCGGCGGCTCGCCAGAAGCAGGGCCCGGGCGATCTGGCCGCCCTCATCCGCTCCCACGGCACCTGGACCGTCGACGCCAACGGCCGCAGCAACGGCTCCGTCGGCAACGGCGCCTCCGGATCGGCCTGACCCCGTTCTAGCCCGACATTCCGCCACCGGGGGTGGCGGAATGTCGCGGTAACGAGACTTCGTGCCCGTCGACCTTCCCGTTCTCCTGGTGGCACTCGCCGTCACCTTCCTCGCCACCGTGGTCCAGGGGACGATCGGCATCGGCCTGGGGATGCTCTCGGTCCCCGTCCTCACGCTGGTCGACCCCGTCCTGACCCCGGTCCCCCAGCTTCTCATAACGGTCCCTCTCACCCTCGCCATGATGAACGGGGAGCGACAAGCGATCGAGTGGAAGGCAGTGGCACGGGTGGCGGCGGCACGGATTCCCGGGATCGGGATCGGGATCTGGCTGCTGACCCTCGCCGACCAGCGACTCCTCGACGGCATGATCGGTCTCATCGTCCTGGTGGCGGTGGCCGTGATCGCCTCCGGGATCACCGTGCATCGCAACCACACCTCCGAGATGGTGGCCGGTGTCGTCTCAGGGACGACGGGGACGATCAGTTCGATCGGCGGTCCCCCGCTGGCGTTGCTCTACCGGCGCGACACCGGTCCCTCCGTACGCAGCAACCTGGCCGCCATTTTCTTCATCGGCATCCTCATGATGGTGGCGGCCAGGGCCGTGAGCGGTCATGTCGCCGGGACCGACGTGGTCGTGGCGGTGTGGTTGCTTCCCATGGTCGGGGCTGGATTCCTAGCCGCCCGGCGCCTGCACGGACGGATCGAAGGAGGACCGCTGCGGGTGGGGATCCTGGCGCTCTCGGCCCTGGCGGGGGTAGGACTCGTGCTCCGGGCCCTCATCGGATGAGCCGGCTCACCATTCCATCAGAACCTTGCCGCAGCGGCCGGAGCGGACCAGAGCGAAGGCGTCCTCGAACTCGTCGGCCGGGAAGCGATGGGTGATAACCGGATCGATGACGAGGCCGGTCTGGAGCATCGCCGACATCTTGTACCAGGTCTCGAAGATGCGCCGGCCGTAGATCCCGCGCATGGTCAGTCCCTTGAAGATCACCTGGTTCACCTCGAATCGGACATCGCCGGGCGGGATGCCCAGGATCGCCACCCGCCCGCCATGGTTCATCACCTCGAGCAGTTGGTTGAAGGCGGCCTCGTTGCCGGACATCTCCAGTCCCACGTCCCAGCCTTCGACCATTCCCAGCTCCTCCATCACGGCCTCGGGCGACTCCGAGCCGACATCGATTACCCGGTCTACTCCCATTTCCCGGGCCAGGTTCAGGCGGTAGTCGTTGACGTCGGTGATGGCGACGAATCGCGCCCCGATGTGGCGGACGATGGCGGCCGCCATGATCCCGATCGGGCCCGCCCCCGTGATGAGGATGTCCTCGCCGACCACGTCGAAGGCCAGCGCGGTATGGGTGGCATTGCCGAGCGGGTCGAGCACCGCCGCCACGTCCTCGGGGATGTGGTCGGGCACGGGGAAAACGTTCTGGGCAGGCAGTGAGAGAAACTCGGCGTATGCACCCGGTCGGCTCACACCCACCGACTTGTGGTTGTGGCAGTACTCCCGCCGCCCGGCCCGGCAGTTGCGGCAGTGCCCGCAGGTTATGTGGCCCTCTCCCGAGACCCGCTCCCCCACCACCAACCCCTCGACGTTGGCGCCCAGTTCGGCGATCTCACCGGTGAACTCATGGCCCACCACCATCGGCACCGGGATGGTGGCCTGGGCCCAGTTGTCCCAGGAGTGGATGTGAAGGTCGGTTCCACAGATCGAAGTCTTGCGGACCCGGATCAGGACATCGTCGGGTCCGACCTCGGGAACGGGGACGTCCTGCATCCACAGGCCGGGCTCGGCCTTCGCCTTGAGCAGGGCCTTCATGCCACCAGTCCCATCGCCCGGCCCACCTCTGTGAACGCCTGCACCGCTTGATCCACGTCCTCAGTCGCGTGAGCCGCCGACATCTGGGTGCGGATGCGGGCCGCTCCCTTGGGAACCACCGGATAGGAAAACCCGATCACGTAGATGCCCCGCTCGAGAAGGGTCGCGGCCATCTCTCCGGCGAGGGAGGCATCGCCGATCATCACAGGGATGATGGGATGGTCGGCCCCCGCCAGCGTGAAGCCGGCCGTCTCCATGCCCCGGCGGAACCGGTCCGCGTTGTCCGCCAGCCGCCGGCGGAGATCGCCCGACTCCTCCAGCAGGTCGAGCGCGACCACCGAGGTGGCGGCGATCACCGGGGCGAGGCTGTTGGAGAACAGGTAGGGACGGGAACGCTGGCGGAGCCATTCCACCACCTCGGCGCGACCCGAGGTGTACCCGCCCGAGGCCCCTCCCAGCGCCTTGCCGAGGGTGCCGGTGAAGATGTCGACCCGATCCCGGGTCCCGGTCAACTCGGGAGTGCCGCCACCGCCGGCGCCGACGAACCCGACGGCGTGGGAGTCGTCGACCATGACCAGGGCGTCGTAGCGGTCGGCCAGGTCACAGATCGCCGGAAGGTTCGCCACCACCCCGTCCATCGAGAAGACGCCGTCGGTGGCGATGAGTCGATGACGGGCGTCCTGGGCCTCTTTCAGCCGGGCTTCGAGCTCGCCCATGTCGTTGTTGGCGTAGCGGAAGCGGCGGGCCTTGCACAGCCGGATGCCGTCGATGATCGAGGCGTGGTTGAGAGCATCGGAGATGACCGCGTCCTGCTCGTCGAGAATGGTCTCGAAGAGACCGGTGTTGGCGTCGAAACAGGAGGAATACAGGATCGTGTCCTCGGTGCCGAGGAACTGCGACAGCCGCTCTTCCAGTCGGCGGTGCACGGTCTGAGTGCCGCAGATGAACCGCACCGAGGCCATCCCGTAGCCGTAGTCGTCGAGGGCGTGCTTGGCGGCCTCGATCAGGCGGGGATGGTCGGCCAGCCCCAGGTAGTTGTTGGCGCAGAAGTTGAGGACGTCGCTGCCG
Source organism: Acidimicrobiia bacterium (assembly GCA_035461175.1). GTDB lineage: Bacteria > Actinomycetota > Acidimicrobiia > Spongiisociales > ZC4RG35 > DATHVR01. The sequence goes on from DATHVR010000122.1 coordinate 11,518, forward strand.
TCCTCTAGCTCGATGTGGGCTCCCTGCGGCGAGGCGATCACACGCTCGGACTTGTACAGGCCCTCGTCGTGGAGGCTTCGGGTGCGGTCGGCCAGATCGGCCGTCAGTTGGCGGGACATGCCCCCGACGGTAACGGAGTCACCGGCAGTGCCGCTCTCCGTTCACGCCCCGACCAGAAACGCCCAGATCACTTCGACCAGCCCGGAGCGATCGAGCGGTCCTTCCGGGTGGTACCAGCGTTCGAGGGCGTTGAGGATCGACAGGACGAAGATGCCGCCCAGCTTGGGATCGACCGTCCAGCCCAACGACCCGTCGGCGATCCCGTCGGCGATTGCCCGGCGGAACTCGAGTTCGTAGGCATCGCGTGCCGCCACGATGTGGCGACGGTGCTGTCCATCGAGGAGCCGGGCTTCGTTGAGGAAGGTGCGTACCTCGTCCTGATGCTCGATCACGACGTCGACATGCCCCGCGATCAGCGCCTGTAGGCGCTGCGCTCCGGACCCGCCGGCACCGGTGGCCCGGGCGGCGGCGTCGGCGAAGAGGGTGGCTCCCTTTTCCACCACATCGACCAGGAGGTCCTCCTTCGAGGTCACGTGGGAGTAGAGCGAGGAGCCGAGCAGGCCCAATTCGGTGCCTAGGTCACGCATCGAGGTGCCGTGATAACCCCGTTCGGCGAACAGCCTCCCGGCCGCAGCCACCACGTCCTCCCGCGAGTTGCGCGTGGCGGTCACATTGAACCACCACGAATCTGGCCGGACTTCTGGCTTCCGACTTCCGACTTCCGACTTCCGACTCGATCTCTCATACGTCGTAGTCCACGACGAGGCGGTCACCGACAGGATGGGATTGACAGGTGAGGACGTAACCCGCCTCGACCTCGGAGTCGACCAGGGCGTAGTTCTTGTCCATCGTCACCTCACCCTCGATCACCCGCGCCTTGCAGCTGGCGCACATCCCGCCCTTGCACGAGAAGGGGAGTTCTCTGCGCACCCGGATGGCGGCATCCAGCACCGACATCTCGGGATCCATCCGGGTATCGGTGGCACGGCCCCCCAGTGTGACCCGCAGCTCCACCGACCCTTCGATCGTCTCGGGCGGAACGATGGCGGCGGGATCGACCGGGCCCGCGAAGAACAGCTCGTCGTGGACCCGCTCCGGCTCCACTCCCCTGCCTTCGATCAGCTTGCGGGCTTCGGTGACCATCTCGAAGGGACCGCACAGGTACCAGCTGTCCACCGAATCGAAGTCGATCACCGTCCCGAAGAATCGCTCCAGCTTGTCGGAGTCGATCCGCCCGGCGTACAGGTCCAGATCCGGTTGCTCCCGGCTGAGGACGTGGATGAGATGGATCCGGTCGGGATAGCGGTCCTTCAGACCCTCCACCTCGTCGAGGAACATGATCGAGTTGGCTCCCCGGTTGCCGTAGATCAGGGTCCACCGGGAATCGGGCTCGGACTCGAGAGTCGTCGCCACCAGCGACAGCACCGGGGTGATCCCGGACCCGGCGACGATGGCAGCGTAGTGGTGGCGGGCCGTCGGGTCGGGCTGGATGGTGAACTCCCCGACCGGCGGCATGACCTCGAGCAGGTCGCCCGGAGCCAGTTTCGAGGTCGCCCAGGTCGAGAAGGCACCTCCCTCGAGGCGCTTGATCCCCACCCGCAGGTCGCCGCGGTTGGCGTTGGCGCAGATGGAGTAGCTGCGACGGACGTCGGCCCCGTCGACCTCGGCCCGGATGGTGACGTGCTGGCCGGGCAGATAGCGGAACTCGTCGGTGAGATGAGTGGGCACCTCGAAGGTCACCGCGACGGCGTCGTCGGTGAGAGGATCCACCGACCTCACCCGAAGCGGGTAGAACTCGACCGCCATGGTCATATCTCCTTGAAGTGGTCGAAGGGCTCGCCGCATGACTCACACACCATCAGCGCCTTGCAGGCGGTGGAGCCGTACTCGGAAACGGTGCGGGCGGAGTCGGCGCGACAGCGCGGGCACAGGATCGGCTGGCCGGCGACGGCCGCCAGATCCCGGGGCGGGGCGATGCCGCCTTCCTCCAACTTGCGCCGCCCCTCGGAGGTGATGTCGTCGGTGGTCCACGCCGGCGAGAACACCGTGTCGACCTCCACCTCGTGGAAGCCCGCCGCCGCCAACGCCGCCACGATCGAGTCCCGGATCACCTCGGTGGCGGGACAGCCCGAATAGGTGGGGGTGACGGTCACCGTCACCCGGCCGTCAGCGTCCGTCGCCACGTCGCGCAGGATGCCGAGCTCCTCGATCGTGACGAAGGGAAGCTCGGGGTCCTCGACCGACGCCGCCACCCGGCGAGCGTCCACCTTCACGGCACTCACCACGACATCCCCGGGTAGGTGCGCTGCATCCACTGCAGATCGGCCAGGAGGTGGCCCAGGTGCTCGCCGTGGAAGCCGCGCCGGCCTCCCGCCCTGACGTACTCGTCGGTGGGGAGCTCGAGTCCGGCTCGCTCGAAGGCAGCACCTACGGTCTCGTCCCAACGGGGACGAAGCCCGGCGGGTTCCACGCCCAGACCGCTCGCCACTGCCTCCTCGTCGACCTCGTCGACGAGGAACATCTCGCCGGTGTACCGCCACAGGCGGTCGACTCCGGCCTGCATACGCCGATGGCTCTCGTCGGTCCCGTCCCCCAGGCGGACCAGCCAGGTCTCGGAATGGCGCAGGTGATAGCGCGCCTCCTTGACCGCCTTCTGGGCGATTCCGGCCAGCTGGATGTCGGTGGAAGATGACAGGGCTTCCCACAGCGGCACCTGCCAGGCGTCAAGGTAGAACTGGCGGGCGATGGTCTGGGCGAAGTCGCCGTTGGGCTGCTCGCACAGGATCAGGTTGAGGAACTCACGCTCGGTCCGCTGCATGGCGAGATCGTCTTCGTCCCGTCCCCGACTCTCGATCTCCCCGGCCCGGGTGAGCAGGTTGCGGGCCACGCCCAGATGGTCGAGGGCGATGTTGCCCAGGGCAATGTCCTCTTCTAGGTCCGGCCCCCGCGAGATCCACTCCCCCAGGCGCTGGGCCACCACCAGGTTGTCATCGCCCAGGCGCAGCAGATAGGCGAAGTGAGGATCCATCCCCACCCGGGGCATCCCCTGGGGAGCACCTGACACCGTCATAAGCCGACGTCTCTTGCTTTTCGCGACAGAATGGCGCGCCATAGCGCTCAATTCTGTCGCCAAAACGGGGATCCGACTTCCGACTTCCGACTTCCGACTTCCGACTTCGGACTCACATCTGCCCCACTTCGTCGGGGATCTGATAGTGGGTGGCGTGGCGGTACTCCTTCTCGGAGGCGTCGTAGTAGTCGAGGGCGTCCTCGGGTTCGAACGCCGACACCGCCGCCGACGGCACCACCCAGATGCTGACGCCTTCCTGGCGGCGGGTATAGACGTCGCGGGCCGCCTGCAATGCGGTCTCGGCGTCGGGGGCATGCAGGGACCCGGAGTGGACGTGGGAGAGCCCGCGGCGCTGGCGCACGAATACCTCCCACATCGGGTAGCCCCCCTTGGTTTCGCTCTCGGTGGCGAACTCCTCTCCGGGTAGATGGGGAACGTCGTAGCTCATCAGGCCACCTCTCTCCTCTGCTTGGCCTCGTGGGCGAGCGCCGCCTCCCGCACCCAGGCGTTTTCCTCCCAGGCTCCGACCTTGTGCTCGAGTCGCTCCCGGTTCATGGGGCCGTTGCCCTTCACCACCGACCAGAACTCGTCCCAGTCGATCGGGCCGAAGTCATAGTGACCCCGCTCCTCGTTCCAGCGGAGAGCGGGGTCGGGCAGGGTGGCACCGAGAAAGTCGGCTTGCGGGACGGTCATGTCGACGAACTGCTGACGCAAATCGTCGTTGGAGACACGCTTGATCTTCCACGCCATCGACTGGGCGGTGTGGGGGGACTCGGAGTCGTTGGGGCCGAACATCATCAGCGAAGGCCACCACCAGCGATTGACGGCGTCCTGGGCCATCTCATGCTGCTCCGCGCTTCCCCGCATCAGAGCCAGCAGAATCTCGTACCCCTGGCGCTGATGGAACGACTCCTCCTTGCAGATCCGCACCATCGCCCGGGAGTAGGGGCCGTACGAGCACCGGGTCAGCATCACCTGGTTGGTGATCGCCGCCCCGTCCACCAACCAGCCGATTGCCCCCATGTCGGCCCAGTTGAGGGTGGGGTAGTTGAAGATCGACGAGTACTTGTGCTTGCCCTGATGCAGGAGGTCGATCATCTCGTCTCGGCTGATCCCCAGGGTCTCGGCGGCCGAATAGAGATATAGGCCGTGCCCGGCCTCGTCCTGGACCTTGGCCATCAGGATCGCCTTGCGACGCAGCGAGGGGGCGCGGCTGATCCAGTTGCCCTCGGGCTGCATCCCGACCACCTCGGAGTGGGCATGCTGGGCGATCTGGCGGATCAACGTCTTGCGATATCCCGCCGGCATCCAGTCGGCGGGCTCGACCTTGTCCTCCGCCTCGATCAGGGTGTCGAATCGGGCCTGGACGGCGGCAGTGTCTGCGGGCTCAGGCACAGGTGTGACGGGTGGCATGACCCCAGGCTATACAAACGAACGTTCGTTTGCAACCGGGGAACCAGTGCACCGTGGTCAGAAGTGGAGGTTCAGGCCGAACCGTCCCCCGCCACCTTCACGGCCACGGCCCTCACTCCCGCCCGCGCCGCCACCCGGGCCACGGCGTCGCCGGCCAGACGTTGCAGGGAACGCAGCGGCGTCCCGGGATGGCCCGCCACCGCCAGCCGGATGTCCGGATCGGGATCGGCTGCGAGCAGCTCGAGGATGTGGGGAGTGGTTTCGGGTCGGGAAACGAAGCTACGCCGGGCGTGCAGCGGAATACGGGCGAAGTCGATCTGTTCCATTTCGGCCTCCTCGTCGGTTATGACGTCCTCGCGGTTGGAATGGTTCCCGGACGGGGCGTGTCTATGCTCCTTCCGCCATGCGCGGCCGTTTCAGCTCCCTGTTCGGGTCACCGTTCCTCCAGCGGGTCGTGTGGCACGTCCGCCGGGTGTCGGAGAAGATGGACCGTCGCTTCTTCACTTCGCTCCTGGTCGGCCTGGGCGTGATCCTGATGGTGGTGGCGCTGATCGTGTGGACTTTCGAGACCGAGCGCACGCTGGGGGATCTAGGTGCCGCCATCTACTGGGCGATCACCACCGTTCTCGGCCAGGGGGACGCCTCATACGTCTCGGGTCCGGTGGGATGGGCGATGGGGTGGATGCTGGGTTTGTTCGGAGTTGCCATCGTCGCCACGATCACCGGGGCGTTGGTGGGGTTCGTGATCGACTTCTTGCTCAAGGAAGGACAGGGAATGGGAGCTGCCGGATATCGGGACCACATCATCGTCTGTGGGTGGAACACCACCGCCCGGGATCTGCTGCAGGAGTTGAGCACCGACGCCTACGACGGCGAGGTGGTACTCATCCACGCGGCCGAGTCCAACCCCGCCGGCAGCGGGGTCTATTTCGTCCGGGGCGACTCGGCCAACGAGGCCGATCTGGTACGGGCCGGGGTCGAACATGCCCGCTCGGCCATCATCTGCCCGGCCGACGCCTCCAACGAATCCGACATGCATTCCATCCTCAGCGTCCTCGCCATCGAAACGATCGCACCGCAGGTGCGCACGGTGGTGGAGGTGAACAACCCCGCCCACGTGGCCCACTTCCGGCGCGCCCACGTCGACGAGATCCTCGTCACCTCCCGCCTGGCCAGTCGTCTCCTCGCCCGCTCCGCCATCTACCCCGGCCTGAGTGAGCTGGTGACGGACATCGTGTCGGGCGGGGAGGGCTCGGAGCTATACCGGGTCAAGCTGCCCGAGCACCTCCACGGCCATTCCATCGACGAGGTATCGGCCGATCTGCGCTCGCACCATTCCGCCACCCTGCTGGCGGTGAGCCGCGACGGGACCACCTTCACCAACCCCGGGGCCGACTTCGCCCTCCACCCCGGCGACAACCTGGTGGTGGTGGCCGAGTCCCTGGGATCGTTGGAGCCTCTCGAGTCCGCCACCGCCTTCGAATAGCCCGGTTCCGGTCGTCACACCGTGCCCGTATGCTCGGGCGACGTGGCAGTCGAAATCCCCTTCCCGGGCCCGCTCGCGCTCGGTCGCGGCCTGGTCGTCGAACCCGGCGACTCCCTTCCTGACGAAGCCGTCGAGTGGCCGGTCCTGACCGTCGACACCGGCGTGCTCGCCGACCCCGACGACGCCCTCGCCACCCTCGACGGTTGGTGGCGCCGACGGGAACCGAGCGTGGTCCGGCTGGCGGTGCCGTTCGCCGACCTCAAGGCCCCCGAAGCCACCTCCGTGCCGGTCCACACCCTGGATCCATCCTTCGAGTTCCGCCGGGAGCGTCTCCACTTCCTGGTGTGGGCCAACCGCTACGACGGTCGCGGGGGCGAGTTGCGCTGGCACCATGCCGAACGGGCGCTGACGCTGGACGCCGTGCCGGGGGATGACGCAGGCGACGTCTTGGTCGACGGCGAACCGTACTGGGTGGATGGGGGACCCCGCGGCCCCCTCCCCGACCTGGCGGTGATCCACGTCGAATCGGTGTGGTCGGGTTCGCTCAACCCGGATCGCGACCGACCATCGAACGCCGCCCTGGCGCCCGATCAGGCGGCGGCCGTGGCCCACGAGTCCGGGCCGGCCCGGGTGATAGCCCCGGCCGGTTCGGGCAAGACGCGTGTCCTCACCGAGCGACTCCGCCACCTCCTCGACGACCGGGGATGGAACCCGGATGCGGTCACCGCCCTCGCCTACAACCGTCGGGCCGCCGAAGAGATGCGCCAGCGCCTGCCGGACAGCGCCGCCAACATCCGCACCCTGCACGCCTTCGGCTATGAGATCCTCGGCCACGCCCGCGGCGGCCGGCCCCGTCTCCTGTCCGAGCGCGAGGTGCGACGTCTCCTCGACCGACTCGCACAACTGAAGCCGCGTGCCAACGAGGACGTCCACGCCCCCTTCCTGGAGGCACTGTCGGAGGTGAGGGCGGGCCTGTGGAGCCCCGAGGAGGTGGAAGAGGCCCGCGACGACGTCCCCGGCTTCACCGGGGTCTTCGACGACTATCGCTCGGCTCTCCGGGAGATGGGAGCCATCGATCACGATGAGCAGATCTACGGGGCGGTGGAAGCACTGTTGGCGGACCCATCCCTTCGCAGCTCGGCCCAGGCCCGGTGCCGGCATCTCCTGGTCGACGAGTTCCAGGACCTCACCCCCGCCTATCTCCTCCTGATCCGGCTGCTGGCCGCACCCGGCTACGACGTGTTCGGGGTGGGCGACGACGACCAGGTGATCTACGGGTACGCCGGCGCCACCCCCGATTTCCTGATCGACTACGGCCGCTTCTTCCCCGGCGCTGCCGAGTACGCCCTCGAGGTCAACTACCGCTGCCCTTCCCCGATTGTGGAGGCGGCCACCACCCTCCTGTCCCACAACCTGCGCCGGGTGGGCAAGGCCATCACCGCGGCTGCTCAGGCCGACACCGGCCTAGCCACCATCGGAGTACGTGAGGAGGAGATGGGCGAACGGCTGGTCGAAACGGTTCGATCCCTGGTCGCGGAAGGGGGGCCCGAGTCGGTGGCGATTCTGGCCCGCGTCAACGTGGGCCTGCTCGTTCCCCAGGTGAGCCTGAGCGAGGCCGGCATCCCGGCTGAAGCTCCCCTGGACACGGCGCTGCTCTCCCGTTCGGGGGTACGCACCGCCCTCGCCTGGCTGCGACTCGCCTCGGCCACCGCCCACGGCGAGCCCATGGAGGGCAACGACCTGACCGAGGCCACCCGGCGCCCGGCCCGGGGACTGTCCCCTGGAGTCAGGTCTGCCCTGGGCCGGGGAACCTGGACCCTCAACCGGCTGGCTTCCTTCGCCGCCGGTGCCAACGAATCACGTACCCGGGACCGACTCGAGGACCTGGTCGACGACATAACCGGCCTGGCGGCGCTGGTACGCGACGGCGAGACGGTGGCCGAGCAGCTGCTGGCGATTCGAGACCGGCTGCAACTGGGAGCCGCTCTCGACCGTCTCGACAATTCGCGGGCCCGCCCCACCGGGGGCCACACCGACGACCTCGACGGCCTGATAATGCTGGCCCATACCCACCCCGACGTGGGCGCCTTCGAGCCGTGGCTGGAGTCGGTGCTGGGGAACCAGGCCGTGGCCGGTCCCCGGGTGACCCTCTCCACCGTCCACCGGGTCAAGGGCCTGGAGTGGCCCCATGTGGTGGTCTGGGACGCCAGCCTCGGCCTCATGCCCCACCGCCTCGCCACTGACGTCGAAGAGGAACGCCGCATCTTCCACGTCGCCATGACCCGCGCCTCCCGCTCCACCACTGTCGTGGGCCGAGAGGGCTCCCTCTCCCCCTTCGTCGCCAACCTCACCGAGCCGCCCGCCCCGGCCACCGCCCGGCCAACCAGGACCAGCGACGCTCCGGGGATAGCCGCCGAGGTGGGAATGGTCCTGCGCTGGCAGGGATACGAGGCCGAGATCGTGGCCGTCGAGGACGAGGCCGCCCTCCTCCGGGTGGGGGCCGCCTCCCGCATGCGGGTGCGCTGGGGAGAGACGATCGAAGCCGGCGGCCGGCGAGGACGTCTCATTTCTCCGCCGGGGCCCAGCGTCGACGCCGCCCTGCTCGAGCGCCTCAAGGAGTGGCGGCGCCGGCGGGCGTCATCTGACGGGCTACCGCCGTATGTCATCGCCCACGACTCCCACCTCGAGTCGATCGCCGCCCGGCGCCCCGCCAACCTGGTCGAGCTCGAACGCTGTGAGGGGATCGGAAAATCCCGCCTCGAACGCTACGGAGCCGAGATTCTGGCCGTGATGGAAGGCTGAGCGAGCCTCACTTCTCGATCCGGCTCCTCACCTCGGCGGGAACCATCGCCGCCGCGGGCATGCGGATAGGGGTCACCGAGATGACTCCATCGTGGGCGGCATCGATGTCGCTGCCCTCCACCGCCTCGATCTGGTTGATTCCGCCGCCGTAAGCATGGACGAAGACGCCGGCGCCGTCGGGAGCAAACAGCCGGTCGTATCCAACCCGGGCGATGGTCGTGACCCGCCGTTCGGTGGAGGTGTCGGCGTCATAGGGCAGGTTGATCGAAATCACGTCACAGTGCCGGCCCAAACCGGCCGCCTCAACCTCGCCGACCAGTTCCACGGAGAGTTCGGCCAGCCGCTGCCAGTTCGCCCGGGAACCGTCACCGGTGGCGGCTGTTCGCCAGGCGTGCCAGTCGGTCATCGTTCCGGTCGACAGTGCCACCGACGGAATCCGGGAGATCCAGGCCTCCACGGCCGCTCCCACCGTTCCCGACGACATCAGGAACCCCGCCCCGTGGTTGTAGCCGAGGTTGATGCCCGAGATCACCAGGTCCGGCGCTACGGCCAGGGCGTGGATACCCAGCTGGACGGCATCGGCCGGGTAGCCGGAGACGGCAAATGCCTCGAAGCCATCGCGCTCAACCTTCTCGACTCGCACCGGATCGAACCTGGTGATCGCCTTGCCGACCCAGGATCGTTCCCGATCCGGCACCACCACCGTCACCTCCCCCAGCCGTCGACATGCGGCAGCCAGCGCCCCCAGGCCCGGGGCGTCGATGCCGTCGTCGTTGGTGACCAGGATGTTCCTCATGCGGCCACCGAGCGACGCATCCAGCCACCGACCAGATCGACGAAGGTGGCGGGCACCTCGAGCATGGCGATGTGACCGACGTCGGCCAGGATCTCCACCTCCCAGTCGGGACGCAGGGCGCCGAGCCGCCGGGCGGCGGCCGCCGGGACCAGCCGATCGCGATCGCCGTGTACGACCAGGGTGGGGGCGGTGATGGCGGCCACGTACTCGTCGAACTCCCGGCTCCGACCCACGAAAGCGAGCAGGGTGCGAACCGCCCGCAAGAAGGCGTCGTCGATGCCGGCCAGATGCTGGCGGCGCTCGGCCAGTGAGACATGCTGGGCGACTACCTCGGGGGCGATCCGATTCGACCGGGCCGCGCACAGATCGAGGATCAGGCGGGCCACCCTGGCCGGGTCCACCAGCGCTCGCCGGCCCGAGACGAGAAGGTGGCCGAGACCGGGTACCAGATACGCCGCGAACCATGCCGCCACCAGCGGGTCGGGACGGACCTGGGACAGAAAGGGGGCGGCGGGAGAGACCAGGACCAGACGATCCACCGTTTCCGGCGCCAAGGCGGCTTGCATCATCGACAGGGTGCCTCCCATCGAGTTGCCGATCAGGGTCACCGGACGCCCGATGGAGCGCAGGTAGCGGTCGAGGACGCTTCGATTGTCGAACAGGCCGGCGGCGCTGTCGAAGGGCGGCGACAATCCGAATCCGGGCAGGTCGAGGGCGGTGACGTGGCCGTACCTCGACAGGGGGTGTCCCACCGCGGCCCAGTTGACGTGTGATCCGCCCAGACCGTGTACGAGCACGATCGGATCGCCCGAACCCCCATAGTCGGCCACGTGCACCGGCACACCCAGGTCGACGTAACAGGAGGCAACCGGATTCAATTCCATTCCGTCCAGGGTAGGACCGGCGGGGAAGCCACCCGGGCAGTCCCGGGCCGTCCGCCCCGGCGATATCCACCTCTCCCGGGCTCCAATCTCCTAGCCTGGAATCCGTGGCCACCGACCGTGAACTACTCGAAGCCGCCTCCGACCGCCTGCGCAAAGCGGTCGAGCGGGGAACCGGGACCAGCCTCGACGCCGACGAAGTCCGGGTACTGGGCCGACTCCTCTACGCGATCACCTCGGGCGCCCTCGGCAGCGCCAACGGCCGCGAAGCCTGCGGAGTGTGTGGACGGGCCGAGCACAAGCCCCAGGCGGTCGACTCCTACCCCCGCCACTCGTATGAGCCCGCCATCCTCGTCCCGCTGGCTCCGCTTTCCGACTAGGCGCCGCCTGAGCCGGCCAGCGTCTCCTGCCCCGATCACGGTCCAGTACTACAAGTATCCGCGCACTCCACATTGGCGGCACCCGGTGGTCCGCCTCGGCGTGGATGTCCACGGGATATGGCTGGGCGCCCGGGCGGGCACCTTGGTTCAGCGAGGTGACGAGCCACCGATCGCAATGGAGCACGGATTCGTGCAGTTGATCCCTCGGGACCGATGGTGGGCGGCGATCTTCAATGGCCCCGGCCATCACATTCCGATCTACATCGACATCACCACCGTGCCGGAGTGGGTGCGACCCGATCTGGTGGAGATGGTGGACCTCGACCTGGACGTCGTGCGGCGTGAGGACGGGCGGGTGTACGTCGACGACGAGGACGAGTTCGAGGAGCACCGGATCAGCCTTGGCTACGACGCCCGGACGGTCGACACCGCCCGCGGCACCGCCGCCCGGTTGGTGCTGGCGGTGGAAGCAGAGCAGCCGCCCTTCGACGGCACCGCCGCCGCCTGGCTGGCAGAGCTGGAACAAGCGTGAGAAGGGGCGGCCGTAC
>DATHVR010000123.1:0-10189 GCA_035461175.1 Acidimicrobiia bacterium
AGCACTCGTCGAGGGGTCTGAGGGCGCGTCGGCATTTTCACAGCCAGACTAACTTTCTTTGATCGAGAGCGCCGAGGTCGGGTTCCTCCTCGACCAGCACTTCACACAGTGCTCAGGACCATGTCGATACGGTCGGCTGCCAGATGGCCTCGTGCTACCCATCGTTCGGCAGATTCAGCGAGAGAGAGCCGAGTGGTAGCTTCCTCAAGCAGATCGTGTAGAGCTGCAGCCGTTTGTTGTCTCGCTTCTATCGACCTGACGCCACCGGTCGACGCCAAGTGATCCATCGCTCGTGACACTCCACTGATGATAGGTGTGCCGCAGGCCGCCAGTTCAAAGACTCGGCGGGCACACATGGTGGGTGAGTCGGTGACGGTGTTCACGTTCAGGAACACCTTGTACCGCCGGTAGGCCTCGACGGTCTGGTGGTAGGTGAGGCTGCCCATGATGTGGGGCCGGTACTTCTCGGGCCAGGCGAAGCGCTCATCTTGGGTGTTGCCGTGCCGATCGAAGATGTGCAGGCCGAACTCACGAGCGGGGTCGAGCAGCACCTCGATCTGCTCCCGCCGCTCAGGATGCTTGGCGGCAAAATACGACCCGGCGAATGCCACCGTCCCGGTGCGTTGCTCCTCGGGGCCGGGGTAGTGGATGGCGGGCTGGGCGAAGAACTGGAGCAGATGCACCCGGCCATGTCCCAGGATCTCTCGGTAGCGAGGGATCATGTCGCCGTCGACCGTGAAGACAAAGTCGAATAGTCGGGCCGACTCGAGGAACCAGTCGAAGTTGATCGGGTCTTCCTTGTTCCAGATCACCGTGGGGATGGATCGGCTTCGGCACCACTCCACCACCTTCTGCAGATGCTCTGAGGGGCCGCCGAACCTCGCCACCCGGGTCGACCAGCTCCCGTCGACTCCGCGATAGGCACTCTCCACGAACAGCAGCTCCGGGTCGGCTTCCTCCAGATCGGACTCCCAGGTGAGGGCCGAGATCGGGGAGGCGTGGAACTCGGGGTCGAGCACGGTTGCAGTGAACCCATCGACGATTGTGGCGACCCGTAGGTTCCGGGGCTCCTTCTTGAGGCGAATCTCGCCCTCCCGGATGACGCCGACCCCGGGGACTTCCACGGCCGGAGGAGGAGCGGGCGACGACTCCGGGGTCGCCCCGGCCCCTGGCTCTCCATAGCGGGTGCGTCGGGAATGCTGCTCGTCGGCTGGGTTCTGACGACGGAAGCGTCCTTGCTTTGCCTGGTCGAGACGGACGCGCAGGGTCTCACGGTCCCGCTCCAGCTTGATGATGCGGACGCGGCGCGCCTCGTCACGCTCGACCAGATTGTCGATCTGGGCTTGAAGTGCTCGCAGATGCTCCTCGAGCTCTGCTTCCCTCTCGGTCATGACAGGTCCGTAGTCATCGCCCGGCGATGGTAGGGGTCCGACGCCGGTTGGTCGGATTGAACGATGGGGGTTAAGGTGCCGCCGTCCCCTACCGATTGGTCTGCGAGATGACCAGATTCGTTAGACGCGTCTTCTTCTTGGCTTCACTCTTGACCCTCATCGCTCTCCCTGTCTTGGCGCAGGAAGAGCCGCCCGAGGAGCCGCCGCTCCCGCCGGGAGTGCACCAACTCGTCTTTCCCGTGGACGGGCCGCATCACATGTACGACAGCTTCGGTGACTGCCGATCGGGTTGTTCACGTTCTCACGAAGGCGTCGACATCGTGGCCGACAAGATGATCCCTGTGCTGGCGGCGGCCGACGGAGTCGTCATCAACGTGCGGGGGATCGACGCTTCGAACGGCGGTCCCGATGGCCAGGGCCAGTACCTGGTCGTCCAGCACGACGGATGGCAGACCCGCTATCTCCATCTGAACAACGACACTCCCGGCACCGATGACGGAATGGGGCTCGGAATCATTCCCGAGATCATCGAAGCCTTTGTCGCCGCCGGCGGGGACGGGTGGGACAGCGACTTTTCCTATCCGGTCGAAGCCGGGCAGATGATCGGCTGGGTGGGTGACTCGGGCAACGCCGAGAACAGCGGTTCCCATCTGCATTTCGAGCTTCGCATCGGCGAAGGCTGGAGTGCGGTCGCGATCGATCCTTATCCCCACCTGCTCTCGCTCGAGGTGAAAGTGGGGCCGGCCTGGAACGGCTTCTTCTCCGACGACGACGCCAGCGTTCACGAGGCTGACATCGAAACCCTGGCCGCCGACGGCACTACCAAGGGCTGCAACCCTCCCGAGAACACGATGTATTGCCCGGAACGCCTGATCACCCGGGGTGAGATAGCCGCCTTCATCCGGCGGACTCTGCAACTCCCCGCGGCCGAGGTGGATCTCTTCGCCGACGACGCCGGCTCGGTGTTCGAGGGCGATATCAACGCCGTCGCCGCCGCCGGGATCGGATTCGGCTGCACGGAAACCGACTACTGCCCGGATCAGCCACTCCTTCGTGACGAGATGGCCGAGATGCTGATTCGCAGCTTCGCTGAGGCCGACCCCGACCGCTACGCCAATCCCGACGAGATCGACTTCTTCGGCGACGACACCGACAACCGGTTCGAGGAGTCGATCAACCGCTTGATGGCAGCCGGGGTCACCAAGGGCTGCAATCCGCCCGACAACGATCAGTACTGTCCCGACCGCCCGCTCAATCGGGCAGAGATGGCTTCATTCTTTGTGAGGGCACTCGGTCGCTGATCGTTAGCGTGGTGGCGATGTATCGTCGCCTTGCGTCTGTAGCTCTCGGCGCCGCCCTGGTGGCGGTGACCGGTCTGGGCATCGTCCTGGCGATCCAGGGTATCGGCCCGCTTCGGCTCGCCGTCTTCGGGCTGGCGGGAATCACCGCTTTCGCCGCCCTCTTGTGGCTGGGCCGATCTCGCGTCGACGGCCCGGGTCTTCGAGTCGGCGCGGCGGCCGCGGGTCTGACCGCGCTCGGCGCCGACCTCGTCGGGGGTGAGCCTGGCCTCGGCTTCACCCAGATGGCGGTTGCCGGAGTGGCGCTCGTGGTGGTCATCGCCGGGTGGTGGATCCTGCGAGGACTGTGGCGACCGCTGCCGGGGTGGACGGCGTGGGTGGGGCTGGCCCTGGTCGGCTCCATCCTGGTGGCAACGGTCATCGGTGGGGGAAGTCTGGGCCATGACGAATCCGCCTATGCCCTCAAGGCCCGCTCCTGGCTGGAGGGAACCCACGACGGGGGGTGGACCATCCACCGCGCCGTCGTCCCTTCCCTCGTTGCCGCCGCCGTGCTCCCTTTCTCGGACTCGGATGCAGTCCTGCGGATGGTGTCGGTGGTCTTCTCCCTCCTCACCGTCGTCGCCGTGTGGTGGTTCGGAAAGACGGTCCACTCCCGCCGGGTCGGGCTCCTGGCAGCAGGCCTGTTCGCCGTCGCCCCCTCCTTCCTCCGTCGGGGAGCGGAGTTCCTCACCGACGTCCCCGCCACCGGACTGCTGCTGGTCGTTTCTGTTCTCGTCTGGAAGTGGCTCACGGAGCGAGGCTCGGATCAACTCCTGTTGTGGGTGGCGGCGGTCGGGGCGGTGGCGATCTACACCCGCTACCAGGCGGCGGTGACGCTGCTCCTGCTGGCAGTCGCTGGTGCCACTCTCTTCTGGCCCAGGGTGCGAACGGCCGGCGCCGCTATGGTGCGTGCCGCCGGACTGGGACTGGTCCTGCTCCTGCCTCACTTCATCTACGCCACCGCCACCACCGGCACCCCCTGGGGGATATTCCTGGCCACGGGTGAGATCGCCGGCCGCGAGTACCTCGGTCAGGGCCTGGTGGATTATGCCCGGGACTTCCCCAACCTCCTCGCCGGGCAGCTGGGGGCGGTGGCCATCGTCGTAGGGATCGGCTGGGGCGCCTACCGGTTGCGGGCGACGGTCCGTGACCGGCGGCTGGAGTCGGTCGACCGGGCCACATTCTTCTGTTTGATCCCGGCGCTGGGCCAGTTCCTCTTTCTCGGGGTGGTCTCCCACGGAGAACCGAGATTCATGTTCTTCCCGGTCGCGCTCATGCTGGTTACAGCCGGGATCGCCGCCGAAGACCTCCGACGCCGGGTGTCGGCAGAGACCTACCAGCCGGCGTTCAATCTCCTTATCGGCGCCATGGTCGTGTTCCTGTTCATGTCGGGCGCAAACGTGGATCGCAATGCAGAGGCGCGCGGCGACGGCACTTTGGTACTCCAGCGCGCGGCCTCCACCGTGGTCGATCGCTCGGAGGGGGAGTGCGGGATCCTCACCACCTACTCACCCCAGCTGAACTGGCTGTCGGGATGCCGTGTGCTCGATCTGCGACAGGACCGGTTCGTCGAGCCGCGACCGGCTGATGTCGACTGGCACCTAGTGTTGTTCGAGGAGGGCAAGCGGCAACCGGCGGGGGATCTGCTCGAGGAGTACGTCGACATCGCCGTCGGAGGACCGATCACGATCGACGATCCGGTGGACGGCATCGGCGACGCCACCATCTGGCGCCTGGACGTGGCGGGCTGATCGCTCGATCCGCCTTTTCGCGACAGAATTGCGCACCATGGTGCGCAATTCTGTCGCGCAAGTCCGCTCGACCTCCGACCTCCGACCTCCGACCCTCCTCTGAGCCGGGCGTAGACCTCGAGCAGGTTCTTGGATTCCACGTCCCAGTTGTAACGATGGCGGGCGATCCGGCAGGCGGCCCGGTAGGGCTCGGGGTCGGCGAGGATCTTGCGGGTGGCGGTGGCGAGTGAGACCGGGTCGATGGGATCAACTACCTCTCCCACTCCAGTCTCGGTCACGACTTTGCCGATGCCCGGCGAGTTGGAGCCGAGCACCGGGACCTCGGCCATCATGTACTCGAAGAGTTTGTTGGGAAGGGTGGTGTAGTAGCTGAGGGAGGCGTTGACGATGTTGCACAGTCCGACATCGGCCGAGGCCGTCCAGTGCAGCAGCTCCTCGTTGGGGATCGGCCCGAAGAACCGGACCTTCTCCTTCAGGCCCCGGGCGGTCACCTGATCTTCGAGGGTGTCGCGGTAGTAGCCGTAGCCGACGATGACGAGGACCACCCCGTCGAGGAGTTCGACGGCGTCGATGGCCGGTTCTATCCCCCGATTCTCCTGGATGGATCCCTGGTAGAGGAGCAGTGGGGTGCCCGGCGCCAATCCCAACTCGGGACGGAGGTCGCGCGGCACCACCTCGGTCCCCTCCGGGACGTTTATGACGGGAAGAGCCGGATCGGGGACCGAGCCGTACAGCCCCCGGATGTGGTCGATCCAGGGCGGGCTCGCCACGATGAGGGCATCGGCGGAGGGCAGCCAGCGGCGTTCGTTCCACAGGGCCCACTGCTTCCACCAGAAGCCCATCCGCGAGCGCTCGGTCTGCAGTTCGTGGCTGTCGTAGACCAGTCGCGCTCCTGGCCGTCGCTTCTTGCATACATGGCCGATGTAGAGGGTGTTGAGATCGTGGCTGTGATAGACGTCGGCGGCTTCTGTCAATCCGACTTCGATCATTCGCCGGTTGATCGCCCACATCTTGAGCGCCTTCCCCTGCCGCCCCAGCAAACCCTTCACCACCTTGAACCCGAAGCGGGCCAACTTGCTGAAAGAGCGCAACACCGGGGTGGTGATCCGCCCCCACAGCCGGGTGCTTGCGGTGGGTGGCGGCCCGGCCCGCGTCCCTACCTCGATGCGCGCCTCGGATCCGGGAGCGGCGGTCGAGGGTGGTTGGAGGCGACCCTCCCGACGCGCCCGATCGACGTTGAACGGCTCGCCGGTCAGTCGGGTGTGGCGGGCTTCGATGGTGCCGGCATAGCGGACGGCGAGCCGGTTGAGAGTGTCGAGACCGAAGTTGACCCGGCTGATCCGACGCACCTCGATGCCATCGGGACGGAGTTCATGCTGCTCGGTGACACGAGGGATGTGATAGGCGACCACGGTGACGTGGTGCCCGGCCTCGATCAGAGTGCGGGCCTCCTTCGTAACGCGGGCGTCGTATTCGAAGGAGTTCTTGACGAACATGCAGATCTTCACGGGATGCAATGATGGCATCCGTGGTCAGGGCATCTGGAAACGGACCACGACCAGATCGTCCAGCCGGTGGCGCTCGACTTCGCCGGCCAGGGGTTCGAGGGTCGGTTCGAGCGACTCGTCCTCGGGCGGCCGGTTGAGGATCAGCCACACGTCCTCGTAGTTGGGGGCGAGCACCGCCACCTGGCGGTGGTCCGACTCGACCACGGTCGAACCGGTCGCCTCCCGGCCGGGGATGCGGTTGGGGACGCCGTAGACCGTGGCGTCCAGCCCGAGCGGTTCGGCGTAGTGGTTGAAGGCGACGACGGTGTTGGCAGGCTGGATCAGCACCAGGTCCTCTGGTCCGGCGGTGGCTGCCACCAGATCGACCGCCTCGTCCCAGGCGGTCTTGGTATGGGTGGCGTGATAGGCGATACCCCCGAACAGTGAAACGACCAGCAGTAGGGCGGTCGTGGCCGGCCACCACCGGCGCGGACGCAAGGCGGCCAGGGCCAGGCCCAGGGCGAGCGGGATCAGCAACCAGATGATCGTGCGGGTGAGGAAGATGGGGCGGCGGAGGCTGTAGGCCAGCTCGATCGCCGGAAGAGTGAGCAGGAACGTCCAGATCAGCACCCGATGACCGAGGGCCAGCCATCTGGTTCCGATACCGACCAACACCAGACCCACCACCACCAGTATCACCGCACCCCAGGTCTCCCCGTTCCAGGGCATGTCCCAGCCGAAGGAGGGAGCGATCAGGTCGGCACCTCCCTCGGCGACTGAGAGCAGGGTGGGGGAGGGCACCCACCAATCCGCGGTGATGGTCCTCAACTGATCCATGAAACCCGGGATCCACGCCAGCCAGATGATCAGCACGCCGAGGTTGGCCACGATCCAGTTGCGGGCGAAGCGGGGCGGCTTGGGCCGCCGGGTGAGCCACCAGGCCAACACGGTCAGGTTGGCCGCCACCGCCATGCCGAGGCCGGTGACGTGGAGCAAGAAGGCGACCCCGGCGAACAGCGTGTAGGCGGGCCACGCCAGGTCCGTCCAGGCGAGGGGCCGGCGCAGACCGAGACCGTCCTCCCGCACCCGCCAGGGGCGCCCGCCCCGGATCCGGTCGGCTTCGTCGCCGTCGGGTTGGGTGATCAACTGTGCCACCGCCAGCATCACCACCGCCGCCACCAGCCCCATCAGGGCGTAGGTCCTCGCCTCCTGGCTGAAGCGGATGTGATAGCCCGAGAAGGCGAGGAAAGCGGTCGCCACCAGTCCAGTCCGGTGAGACGAGATCCGGCGGCCCACCAGGTAGACCAGTGGCAGGGTGGCGATCCCCGCCAGGGCGGAGAAGGTGCGTAACCAGGCGTCGGATCGCGACACCTGCGCCCATAGCTTGAGAAGCACGATGTAGCCGGGCGGGTTTCCCCGGTCGAATGGATCGCTCCACGACCACAGCTCCCCGAACGACAAGCGAGTGAAGTTGGCACTGTGGGCCTCGTCGAGCCAGAACGGGTCGGCGCCGATCCCGTAGAGACGCAGAGCCGCCCCCACTGCGACGATCGCCACCAGCCAGGCCCATCCGTGCCGACTGCCGTCCCGGGCGGTGCTCACGCCCCCATTACCTCCGCCAGCCGGGACGAGGCCTTGCGGAGTCGGTCCCGATACTCGGCGACGCGTGGCTCCAGCTGGGCTACCAGGTTCTTCCGGTCGGCGATCGCTGCCCTCACCCGCTCCTCCAGGCCGTCCAGGTCGTCGGTGCGAACCGTGTACTCCTCGAAACCGACCGAGGCGGCGAAGTCCCGGACTTTGGGCCGGTACTCGAGCGCGACGAAAGGGGTGCCGACGGCGGCGGCCAGCACGGCGGCGTGGAGTCGTTCGGCCACCACCACATCGGCGGAGGCGAACAGCTCCAGGGCGGCCTCGAGGTCGGCATATCCGGCCAGGTAGGGGAGGTCGGGGCGATCGGCCCGCCGGGTGATCTCGATGATGGGACCGTCGTCGTCGGGGTGGGCGGCCAGCATGTGGACCTCGTGCCCGCCCC
This sequence comes from Acidimicrobiia bacterium, assembly GCA_035461175.1. Lineage (GTDB taxonomy): Bacteria > Actinomycetota > Acidimicrobiia > Spongiisociales > ZC4RG35 > DATHVR01. The sequence goes on from DATHVR010000123.1 coordinate 7,999, forward strand.
GGCCCAGATCGGCGGCAAGGTCTGCGAGGCGACCGAAGACCTTCTTATCGTCCCCGCCCCACAGCTCGCCCCGGGTTCGGCAGGGGGCGATCACGACCCGGCCCTCCCGGCGCGGGGCGGTGGCATCCAGCAGCAGGGCGGCATCGCCCACCACTTCGACGTCGTTGGCGACGCCCCAGTCCGACAAGATCCCCGCCGACAACGGTCCTCGCACGCCCACGTAGGCGCAGGTATCGAGCCAGTCGACCCACCGGCGCGACTCGTCGCGATCGCGCCAGAAATCGGGGTTGGCGACGCCGGTGCCGAACACGGCCCTCTCCAGGCGGGGCGAGTCCTGTTCTTCCAGCCAGTCGAGGTAGCTGCCCCGGTTGATCAGTGTCCCTCCGCCCAGCAGGAGCAGGTCGCCACGCTTGGCGGTCCGGACCTCGGCCCAGTCCAGGGCGCCGGTGATCGCCTCCAGCAGAGCCTCGTCGCCCATGTTGTCGTGGCCGGTCCAGCCCACGTAACGGACCACCGGCTTTCCCTCCCGGGGCGGCGGGGGAAGCGGCTGATGAGGGGAAGGCGACGGTGCCCGTCGTCGCTTCACATACCGGGCCACCGCCTTGAGTGCCGCCGGCCTGAGACCGGCGGCGGCCACCTCGGCGCGCAGGCGGGTCGTGGGCGAGATGAAGGCGGGAAGAGGCTCGCCAACATCGGGACCAGGACGGATAGAGCGCAGAGCGAGATGGGCCTCGGTGAGGTGGATGGGGCGGCCGTTGGTGCGGATCCACCCGTATGCGTCGCCCGCAGAGAGTAAAGCGTGGAGGGCTTTCGCCCACTCCCGGCGCCGCACCAGGGAGAAGACCGGGAGACCCGAGTCACTCCAGTGGGAATCGAGATCGGCCACGTCCTCGGGGGTCCTGTACATGGCATCCCCCACCAAGTAGCCGCAGGTGGCCAGATTCGAGCGGCGCTGATTCTCGAGGCGGCGGACGGTGGCGGCGAGCAGCCGCGGCTCGGGAGCCACGTCGCCGTGGATCAGGGCCACGTACTCTCCCCGGGCGGCCTGCAGGAGTCCGGCTCGGTCGTGCGTCTCCACGACCCGGAAACGGGGATCGTGCGAGTTGGTCTCGGCGAAGAGGGTGGCCTCGGGTGATCCGGCCTGGAGGATCATCTCCCAGTCGGTGTAGGACTGACGCCGCAACTGACCGGAGAGCTCGTCTATCCGAGCCGGGATGGTCGGCCACACCACCACCGACGCCTTGGGCACCTCCCAGATGTGGTCGGGCCGGTACTTGCGGTAGAAGGAGTGGGGGATCTTGTTCTGGATGACCCCGGCATTGAGCTCCTTGGACTGCTCCCGCCCGCTTTCTTCCCAGTCGTCCTCCTGAAGCTGATGGAAGACGATGGCGGAGTCCTCGGTGACCGTGAACAGGCCCTCTGCCTGGCAGCGCCAGCCCAACTCCACGTCCTCGCCGCCCCAACGGTGGAAACTCTCGTCGAAGCCCCCCACCTCGAGGAAACGGTCCCGGCGGATCGAGAAATTGGACGAGACGAGGGAACGGAAGCCCTCGTCGCCGAAGCGCTGGTCGGAGGTACGCCGGTGGAGCACACCACGGTGATCGGTCTGACGGACGGCGGCGGGGTCCAGCGAATCCGTTCCGAATGCCAGCTTGCGCAGTCCTGCCGTGCCGGCGGCCAGGTCATCGGGTCTCAGATCGGTGGTGTCGAGGCCGTGGCGGGAGCCGATCACGACCAGGTTCTCGGCCTTGTGGTGCCAGTCGGCGTGATTGGCGACCAGGTCCGGGTCGGGTAGGCAGTCGGCGTCGATGAAGACGAGGACGTCGGCTTCGGCGTGGCGGGCCGCCAGGTTGCGGGCCTGGCCGGCCCCGTACCCATCCCGTTTCCGTCGGAGGACCCGGATGTCGAGTCGGTCCCGGAAGGCGGCCACCGCCCCCTCCACATCCTCGTCGGAACCGTCGTCGCCGATCACGACCTGCATCAGTTCGATCGGGTAGGTCTGAGGGACGAGCGCGGCCACGGTTCGGGAGAGCAGGTCGACCCGGTTGTAGACGGGCATGCACAGCGCCACCCGCAGGGTGGGGGCGGGCGGAGGAAGGGCGCTCAGCGAGCTGTAATCGTGCTCGGGGGCGTGAAGCCACATGGGTTGTGTCAGGGTACCGACCACCCCCACCGTTTTCGCGCATGACTT
>DATHVR010000124.1:0-26419 GCA_035461175.1 Acidimicrobiia bacterium
CGCCCGACTCCCCATCATCTCTTCCTTGCCCTCAACGACATCCCCTCGCCGGATCCGGTCGAGTTCGGCCTGCCCGACGCGGACTTCCCGACCTCCGACACCACGGTCGAAACCGTCGACGTCCCCCTCACCGAGCCCGTCCGCTGGACCTTCGTCGACGGCGTGTACATGCGCGGCGACGGCAGCGCCACGACCCAGGTCCTTCCCGACTGGGACACCGACCCCGAGCCGCTGACGACCGAAATCGTGGTGGTGATGGGGGTCAACCCCCGATCGGCCGGCTACCAGGATTCGGCCGGCGCCGAGGTTCCCACCTTCGACGTGATCGGGTCCGGCTCCCTGACCGTCTACAACGGGGGAACCGTGATCGAGGGCATCTGGCAGCGGGACTCGCTCTCCGACCCGTACCGATTCCTAACCGCCGACGGCGACGAGTTCGGCCTCCCCGAAGGGCGGGTCTTCATCCACCTGCTCCCCACCCCCTGACCCTCCACTCGGCGGGGGACAGGAAGAGGCCTAGCGCTGGTCGATCACCTCGACGTCGACCTCTGGAAAGGCGGCGGTGTCGAGGGCGGCCGAGCCGGTGCCGAGGAGGAAGCGGTCGAAGAACCCCGTGACGTAGCGACGGTTGATCACCATCACCCGGTCGGAATCGATGGGTCCTCGCAGTCCGATCCGATCGGCGATAGGAGAGACGAGCGGAGTCGCCACGAAGTCGGATGAGTCGGTTCCCCTCACCCCCACCCAGTAGGTGAGCGTCTCGGAACGGGCCACGATCCCCCGCAGGACGGCGTCATTGGCAGTGTCACGCCACCCATCGGAGCGCATGAGCAGCATCGGGCGAGCTGCGGTCGTGGCCAGGACCGGGTCGGGGAGAGTCTCGACGACCGGATCCTGGGCGGCGACGGCGTCACAGCGCTCGTCGGTGAGGCACACCTGGAGGGCGGCGCCGCCGCCGAGCCCGTGTCCCCACACCCCGATCGTCCCGGCGTCGATCGCCCGGGCCACGCTCCCGTAGGCACCCTCGTCGCCGGCGGTCACCTCCTCGATCACGAGCGCCACGTCGGTCGCCATCGTCTCGATCAACGACGCCTCGGCGGCAGCGATCGCCTCGTCATCGGCGTCCTCCTCCCCCAGCGCCATCGGGTCGAGCCGGATGACTTCCTCCCCCACCCGGGTGGCGACGGCGGCGTAGGGATGGTCGATGGCGATCACCACGTAGCCCTGGCTGACCAGGTTCTCGATCTGGGGCAGGGAGATGGTGCGAAACTCGGCCCAGCCGTGGCTGAAGATGACCAGCGGGAAGCCGCCCGCATCGACGGGTACGTCCGGATAGGAGTGGGAGTCGGTGTACCGGGCCGAGTTGAAGAGGAACCCGGGCACGCCGACATGCTCGGCCAGCGCCGAGCCCACCACGTCCATGTCCCAGATCCACCGCTCCGGATCAACCCCCTCGGTGTCGCCCGCCGGGTACCAGATCTGGGTCGTGAGCCGCCTGGCGCCTCCCGGGTTGGGTCCGTAGCGCTCCTCCAACTCCGGGTGGGTCAGCTCCACCGTGGCGGTGCCGATGGTGAGAGGGCCCGACGGGACGGGGAGCTCGGGGACGGGAAAGAGGAGAGCCGGGGCCACCGCAACCACCAGACCCATGAGCCCGAACACTCCCCGACCCGCCCGCCGGTACCAGGGAAGTTCGCGCTCCAGCATGATGAAGTCGCCGATCGCGAGACCCAGGGCGACCAGATAGATCGGCAACAGCGGCCACCGGAACCCCTCGACCTGCCACTGGACCACCACCATCCCCAACAGCACCAGCACCATGATCCCGCGCCGCGGTCGCACCCCGAACAGGGCCGGCCACACGATGGCGGCGGCGCAGGCGATGGCCAGGTAGATCTCAAAGGGTCTCAACGACCGGCGATTGTGGCAGGGTCGAACCGGTATGGAAGGTCGAGCGGTCCGCCGCTCCGATCAGCCGGCCGTCAAATCCGTCAGGAGGAGCTGATGAGCAACTCCAGCGCGGCCCGCATCTCCTCCTCCGGGCGGGCTCCGGCCCATGAGTCCACCACCCGGCCCCCGGAGTCGATGAGCACGGTGGCGGGCTGATAGGGGATCCCGAACGCCTCGAACACCTCCTCCTCCTCGTCCAATCCCCAGTGGACCTGTCCTGACGGCATCAGTTCGGCGGCGCGTGCGGCGGTGTCCTCCCGGGTTCCCTTCCAGGCGGGAGCGACGAAAGCCACCCGATCCCCGTACTCACCCGCCAGTTTGTCGACGACGGGCAACTCCCGTCGACAGGTGGGTCACCATTCGGCCCAGAACACCATGAAGACCGGTCGGGTCTCCTCGCTGAGGGTGAAGGTGGACCCGTCACCGAGCATGAGTGAGAAGTCGGCGGCGGTGGCGGTGTCGTCCGTCACGGTCTGGGTCTCGCCCTCCGACGAGCAGGCCGTGATGATCAAACCAAGGGTGAGGACCAGGAGCAGCCGCCGCATGTGCGGATGCTACCGATACCCCGGCTCAACGCACGGCGCGCCGGGTTCCACCGCCCCGCCCGCCCCCCCCACTACCGTTCCTTTCGATCGAGACGAGGAGACAGCGCACAGATGCAACGGATACTCGGCCTTCTGGCCACCGCCGCCGGGTTGTGGGTGGCGGTGAGCATCGTCCCCGGCCTCGAGTTCGATGGCAACTGGTGGGCCTTCGCCGGCCTCGCCCTGTTGGTGGCCGTTACCAACATGATCGTGCGTCCGATCCTCAAGATCCTCAGCTTTCCGGTGATCATCCTCACCCTGGGGCTGTTCCTCCTGGTAATCAACGCCCTAGTCCTGCAACTGGTGGTGTGGCTGGTCGCTCCCGAACGCCTCGACCTCGGCCTCACTTCGACCGGGTTCTTCTGGGCCACCTTCCTGGGCGCACTGGTCATCACCATCGTGCGCGGCGCCCTCGACTTCTTCTTCATCAAGGACTGACGCGCTTGGCAGCCAACCGCATCGAGAAATCGATCAGGGTATGGGCCACCTCATCGGGGCGATTCCACACGTCGGTGTCCCAGATCTGGAGAACCTCGAATCCCGCTCGCTCCATGCGGGCGAACCGGACCTCGTCGGAGAGCCGGTCGAGGAACATGGAGTGGTAGGTGAAGCTGAGCAGCTCCACCAGGCCGTCCGGTTCCGCCTTGAGCCGAAAGTCGGCCCTTCCGATGCGCCGCTCGTCGTCGCCCACCCAGACCTGGCGTTCCAGGGGCACCCCGTAGGCGTCTCCGATCTCCGCTAGACGCAGTTCGACGCTCGAGTCGGCCGGCACGTAGCCGTCCCCGAACTCGGCGAGTACCTCACCCAGCACCCCGACACCGTTCCGCCCGGACCCGGCGAACTGCTTTCGGGCCGCCCACACCTCATCCATCGTCACCAGGTGCCTGGCAAGAGCGTTGTTCAATGCCCTTCTGACCCTCCCGGGAGGGCAAACGGCACCGAGGTGGAGCAGGGTGAGGGGGGCACTTGTGACGCAGATTCCCCTGAGGGTTCGGGCACTACCTCCCGGCAACGGGAACTGGAAGTGCCAGTCGGCCATCGTGTGTCGGTCGACTGCCCCGCGCCGCGGGATGACGACCTCGAGCCGTCCGCTCAGATCGAAACCGGGAATCCCCCACCAGGCAGCCGCGGAGCGATGCGAGAGCATCGCTCCCGGAGGGGCGTCGAGGACGGCCACCATGGCATCTTGCGCAGCCAGGACCGGACTGCCTGCCAGCACCAGCGCCTGCGGTCCCCGCGCCACCAGTATCCCGGACTCGACCCGATGCCGAACGGCATTCCTCGACACACCTGCCGCCTGTAGTTGACGACGGGACACCGCTCCATATTGCTGTTAAGACATGCGCCGGATGGTTACGTCGACATCCATGCCGCCACCCTGCAAGAACCCGCCGCCGGATGGAAGGGGGTTGTCGCCTCCCGCCGCTTTTCGCGACAGAATTGCGCCTTGGATTCAGGCGGTGCCCGCGACGAGTGTGTTGAATCGTTCGGCTGGGGTGTCCCAGTCGAGTCGTTTGCGTGGTCTTCCGTTGAGTTTGCGTGCGATGGTGTCGAGGTCGGCTTGGGTGTGTTGGTTGAGGTTGGTTCCTTTGGGGAGGAATTGGCGGGCGAGGCCGTTCCAGTTTTCGTTGCTGCCTCTCTGCCAGGGCGAGTGGGGGTCGCAGAAGTAGACGTCGGCGCCGGTAGAGACGGTGAACTTGGGGTGTTGGGCTAGTTCGGTTCCTTGGTCCCAGGTGAGGGACCGCAGCAGGTGGGCGGGTAGTTGACACAGGTGTTGGGAGAGGCGTTCGGCGACGTGGGCGGCGGTCTTGTCCTCGACTCGGATCAACAGCCCGTATCCGCTGGTGCGTTCCACCACCGTCGCCACCGCCGATTTGCCGCCGGCACCCAAGATCAGGTCGCCTTCCCAGTGGCCGGGAACCGCCCGGTCTTCCACCTCGGGGGGACGCTGGGAGATGTTGACCATGTCGATAATCGGGGCCCGGTTGTTCTCGGCGGCGACCCGACCTCGAGGTTTGCGGCGGGTCCGCTTGGTGCGCAAAGCCTTGACCAGCTGGTCTTTCAGCTCTCCTTTGGCCTGTAGGTAGATCGCCTGATAGATGGTTTCGTGTGACACCCACCACTCCGGGTCGTCGGGGTGGTCCCGTCTGAGCCGATTCGAGATCTGTTCGGGGGACCAGCGCTCATAGATGAGCAGGAACCCGACGATACCCCACAGCCACCCCCTGGTCTCCGTCCACGACTCCCGGGGCCGCCCAGCCGCCGCATCGGCCCGGCCCTGAGCCTGATAAGCCCGATACGCCTCCCGGCCGCCCCCGGCGTTGATCTCACGCCAAATAGTGGAACGGTGCCTCCCCAACCGGCCGGCGATGACCTGGTCCGACTCGCCGGCTTCGATCCCCACCCGGATCTCCTCGCGCTCTGCCAGCGTCAAAGCATCCGGTCGTTGTTGACGTTCACGTAGTCGCATCCCTCCATGCTGGCGGACCAGCCGCCACACCGTGGCCCGCGACACCCCAACCAGCGCCCCCGCCTCAGCCTCGTTCGCTCCACCCGCATACGCCCCAAGCGCCACACGAGCCTTCCAATCAGATGTCCTCGGACGTCCCATAAACCCTCCTTCAGGGTCGAAACGTCGCGCTCACCAACTGAACCCAAGCGCGCTCTAGCGCGCAATTCTGTCGCGAAAACCTTTTGAACCACGTCCGCACGAGGCGGAGGCAGGTCGGGCGACCGGCGCCTGTTCGGGGCACGGCCCCGAGCAACACGAGGGACGCGTGACCTGACGGGGTCAGGGAGGCGTAGCCAGCCCGAAGTCGCCCGACCATCAAGCAGTACCCTTGCCTTCATGAGCACTGTCATCACCGGGTTCGCCCGTACTCCGATCGGGAAGTACGGCGGTGCCCTTGCTTCGCTGCGGGCCGTGGAACTGGGGGGCGTGGCCATCGCCGCCGCCCTGGAGCGGTCGGGGGTCGACCCCGGCGCCATCGACGAGGTTCTGTTCGGACAGGTCCTCCAGGCGGGCGAGGGTCAGATCACCGCCCGACAGGCGGCGGTCCGGGGCGGGCTGGCGATGACGGTCCCGGCCGTCACGATCAACAAGGTGTGCCTGTCGGGGATGGCCGCCATCGCCATGGCCGACCGGGGCATTCGGGCCGGAGACGTCCGCTTCGCCATCGCCGGAGGCATGGAATCGATGTCCAACGCCCCCCACGTGCTGCGCGAGTTGCGCTGGGGAGTCCGCATCGGCGACGCGGCGCTGGTCGATGTGATGCAACACGACGGTTTGTTCTGCGCTTTCGACCACTGCACGATGGGCGAGTCCTCCGACCGCAAGAACGCCCAGCTCGGCATCGACCGCCGCCAGCAGGACGAGTGGTCGGCGACGTCCCACCAGCGCGCCCAGGCCGCCACCGAGGCCGGCTACTACACCGACATCACGCCGGTCGAGGTCCCCCAGCGCAAGGGAGAACCGGTGACGGTCACCGCCGACGAGGGGATCCGTCCCGATTCGACCGCCGACAGCCTGGGTGGCCTCCGGCCCGCCTTCGTGGCCGATGGCACCATCACCGCCGGCAACGCCTCGCAGATCTCCGACGGGGCGGCGGCTCTGGTCGTGGCCGAGAAGGGGGCGGCCGAGGCTGCGGGTCACTCCATCCAGGCCGAGATCCTGGCCTATGGCCAGATCGGCGGGGTCGACGCCACCTTGCACGAGCGACCCGCCGAGGCGATCCGGGTCGCCCTCAAGCAGGCCGACCTCGAACCGTCCGACCTCGACGTGGTCGAGATCAACGAGGCCTTTGCTGCCGTCTCCCTGTGGTCGGCCCACCTGCTCGGAATCTCTCCCGACCGCGTCAACGTCAACGGCGGGGCGGTCGCCCTCGGTCATCCGATCGGCGCCTCCGGGGCCCGACTGGTGACGACCCTCATCGCCGAGTTGCAGCGTCGGGGAGGCGGCATCGGCGCCGCCGCCCTGTGCGGCGGGGGCGGCCAGGGCGATGCCCTCATCGTGCGGGTCGCCTGAGCGCTACCGATCCGACGATGGGAAGATGATCCCAGGAAACCCCGAAGGAGCGACCGCAGTGACACAACCGACCGGCCCCCAGCCCATCGAACGCAACCTGGGCCTGGACCTGGTGAGGGTGACCGAGACCGCGGCCATGGCCGCCGCCCGGTGGCAGGGTCGGGGGGACAAGGAGGCGGCCGACCAGGCCGCGGTCGACGGCATGCGTCTCCACCTCTCCACCCTCGACATCGACGGCACTGTGATCATCGGTGAGGGCGAGAAGGACAACGCCCCCATGCTCTACAACGGCGAGCAGGTCGGCAACGGCCACGGGATGAAGGTCGATGTTGCCGTCGACCCTGTCGACGGCACCACCCTGACCGCCTCGGGCATCCCCGGGGCGATCGCAGTGATCGCCATCGCCGAAGGCCACGGGTCGATGTATGCACCCGGTTCGCTGGTCTACATGGACAAGATCGCCGTGGGGCCGGCCGCCGCCGGCACCATCGACCTCGAGGCCTCGGTGGCCCACAACCTGAAAATGGTGGCCCGCGCCAAAGGATCTCGGGTTTCCGACCTGCGGGTGGTGATCCTCGACCGACCACGCAACCAGCCCTACATCGACCAAGTGCGAGCGGCGGGAGCCCGGATCTCCTTGATTCGGGACGGCGACGTCGCCGCCTCCATCGCCTGCGCCCGCGACGACACGGACATCGATGTCTTGTTGGGCATCGGTGGGTCGCCGGAAGCGGTTCTGTCGGCGGCGGCGCTGGCCTGTATGGGCGGGGAGATCCAATGCCGACTCTGGCCGCGCGACGAGTCCGAGGTCGAGATCGCCGAGCAGGAGAACATGGATCTCGAGCAGGTCCTGACGACCACCGACCTCGTCTCCTCGGACAACATCTTCTTCGCCGCCACCGGGGTCACGGGGGGCGAGTTCCTGCGCGGGGTCGACTTCTACGGCGGCGGCGCCACCACCCACTCGGTGATCATGCGCTCGCGGACCGGTTCGATCCGCTACATGGAGGCCTTCCACAATCTCGAGAAGCTTCGGTCGATCTCCGCCTCGGTGATCGATTGATGGACGGCTCGCCCGAGGTGGTGGCCCGGGCCAGTACCCGCCCCGAGGCGGAGTTGATCCGTGCCCGGTTGGAGTCAGAGGGAATCGCCGCCGCCGTGCTCGGTGACGATGCCGGCGGCTTGTATCCCAATTTGAGCAGCATGGGTGTTCGTGTCGTGGTTGGCTCCGGGGACATGGCCCGGGCGACCGAGGTGCTGGCCACCCCCACGGACGGGGACGACGAAACCGGGTAGGCGGCTATCGTCGCCCCGATGCCAGCTGGAACCCACGCCGCGCTCCACGATCCGCGCAACGAAACCGTCGAGATCTACATCGACGGCCAGTTCTATCCCCGGCCCGACGCCAAGGTGTCGGTGTTCGACAGCGCCTTCCTCGTCGGCGACGGCATCTGGGAAGGAATCCGCCTGCACCGGGGGCGCTTCGCCTTCCTGGAGCGCCACCTCGACCGGCTGTTCCAGGCCGCTTCCGCCACCCGCATCGATCCGGGACTGAGCCGCCAGGAGATCGTCGAAGCCCTGTATGAGACCGTCCGTCGCAACGACATGACCGACGATGTCCACGTCCGGCTGATGATCAGCCGCGGCACCAAGTCGACTCCCTCCCAGCATCCCTCCAACCTGGTCTCCGGCCCGACCATCGTCATCATCGCCGAGCACAAACGCGCCGACCCCGAGGTGACCCGGCGCGGTATCAGCCTCTTCACTGCCACCGTCCGCCGCCCGCCTCCCGACACCCTCGACCAGCGGCTCAACTGCCATTCCAAGCTGCACGAGGTGCTCGCCCTGATCCAGGCCACCGAAGCGGGGGCGGACGAAGCCCTGATGCTCGATCCCACCGGGGCGGTGGCAACCTGCAACGCCACCAACTTCTTCGTCGTCTCAGGCGGAGAGCTGTGGACCTCGACCGGCCACTACAACCTGCACGGGATCACCCGCGGGGTCGTGCTGGAGGTGGCGGAGGCGGCCGGCATTCCCAGCCATCAGGCCCCCTTCTCCCTGACCGACGTCTACGCCGCCGACGAGGCGTTCGTTACGGGCACCTTCGGCGGCCTCACTCCCGTGCGTTTGGTCGACGGACGCCAGATCGGTTCCGGCGGAGGGGGTCCGATAACCGCCCTGTTGCGCGACCTCTATCACGAGGCAGTCGAGCGGTCGGTGACATCGTGACCGTGACCCGTATCTCGCTCTGGTCCGGGCCCCGCAACGTCTCCACCGCCTTGATGTACTCGTTCCGCCAGCGGATCGACACCACCGTCGTCGACGAGCCGCTGTATGCCCACTACCTGGAGCGCAGCGGAGTCGAACATCCCGGGCGTGACGAGGTCCTCGCCGCCCAGGACGACGACGGCGAGCGGGTGGTGCGCGATGTGATCCTGGGGCCGGCCCGCACCCCGGTCCTGTTCCTGAAGAACATGGCCCATCACCTCGGCGGCCTCGACTGGGCCTTTCTGGCCGAACTCCACAACGTCATCCTCACCCGCGATCCGGCCGAAATGCTGCCTTCGCTGATCAAGCAAGTCCCCGATCCCGACCTGGAGGGGACCGGTCTGCCGATGCAGGTGGCCCTCCTCGACGCCATCCTCGACGAGGGCGACGACCCGATCGTGCTCGACTCGCGCCTTCTCCTCACCGACCCCGAAGGGGTCCTCACCCGCCTGTGCCACCGGGTCGGCCTCGAGTTCGATCCCGTCATGCTGTCGTGGCCGGCGGGGCCTGTGCCGGAGGACGGAGTCTGGGCCGAGCACTGGTACCACAGCGTCCACCGCTCCACCGGTTTCGCCCCATACAACCCCAAGAGCGAGGAGGTCCCCGACCACCTCCGCCCTCTCCTCGCTCAGGCCATCCCCCTCTACGAGCGCCTCTTCGCCTACGCGCTGGATTGACATGTGGGGGTACGCCCACACCCCGCGCCCGCTCGGCCGGAGAACGGATGCCGAAGGAGGGCTCAGTCGGCCTCGGTGAGTCGTTCGATCCAGTCGACGATGAGATCCCCTGACGCTTCCGGGGAGTAGATCTCGTTGTGGTCGGCTCCCGGGATGATGGTGACGGCGGTGTTGTGGCCGCCGTCCTCGAGGGTGAGGGCGAAGTCGGAGGTGAAGGAGACGGGGACGACCTGGTCGGCGTCGCCGTGGAGCAAAAGCACCGGTAGCTGTGGCCGCATGGCCGCCCGGAGCAGAGGATTGCCCTCTTCCCAGAGTTCGGGATCGTCGTCGGGGGCCACGCCGAACAGGAGGAACGCCAGGGCCGGGATGCGGGTGACGTCGTAGACCCCCGCCAGTCCGATCAGGGCGTCGACCAGGCGGGGCGGGTCGGGGCACTCGGGTAGTTCCTCGGCGGCGGTCAGGGCGGCCAGCGCTGATAGGTGGGCTCCGCTTGAGTGGCCGATCAGGATCACCGGATCGGGGCTGATGCCAGCTTCTTCGGTCCGGGCGATGGCGTGGCCCACGGCGCAGTGGATGTCCTCGATCGGGGTCGGGTAGACGGCGCCGTCGTCGGCGGCACTGATCCGGGCGGTGAGGACGGCCATACCCGACTCGGCCAGGTGCACCGCCAGCCGGGCGTATCCGGTGGGATCGGCGCTGCGCCATCCTCCCCCCGGCACCATCACCACCAGCGGTGCCGCCGAAGTCGCCTCGGGCAGGTAGAGGGTGGCGGTGAGGCCGGGGAGATACTCCCGCCGTTCCAGCGTCGGGTCGACGGGAACTGCCTGGGTGGTCGAGGACGCCGCCAAGGTGGATGGGGGTGCCGTCGGCGGAGGAGACATGGTGCCGGGTGTGGTGGTGGCGGCGGGGGCTGGATCTCCTCCCGACGGCGAGCAGGCCACCACCACGACAGCAGCGACGACCATCAAGCCAATAAACCGGACCCGGCCCCTGCCGTTCGTACGCGCCATTCCTCCCCCATGTTGCCCGTGTGGGGCGGTGGAACGGTATCCGACCGGGCGGTTCAGAAGAGGTCCTATTCCCCTGGTCAGCGTGTGGTCACCCGGACTAGTGATGTGATCATCAGAGCATCCGGAGGTCAGCGTTGGCGGATTCCGACCTAAGGGTGATGGCACGCCAGCCCGCCGAGCAGTCCGAGACCTTCGACGAGTACGTCGAGGACATTCGAATCCGGTATGCCTCCAACCCCTTCCTCCTCGTCCACGTGGAGGACTTGGCCCGACGGCGGCTGGGGTTGGCACCCCTGACTGCGCCAGCGGCAGTCCTTGCCGGGTTGTCGGGGATTGCCATCAGGCTGGCGGCGGCGCTGCTCGCCACCGCCCTGGTCGGCGAGTGGGCCGGGATCCCCTGGGGCAGGTGGGCGGTGGTGATCGTGCTCTACGGTCTCTTCGACGCCACCCAGCCGCAACGAACCCCGCCCCTCGACGTACCGATGAGGAGGTACGCCAGGCGGGTGGTGGAGGACCGGACGGCGCTCCTCTCCACCATGGCGCTGGAATCCGACCTGGCTCGGCTAGCCCAGTTCCACCGGCGCTGGCTGCGCATGCCGGTGAGCGCGGCGGTGGGTGTGGTGGTGACGGCCACGATGCTCGCCGCCATCTGGTTGTTCGCTCCGACCGGGATAAGCGAGCTACCCGTAGGCAGCCTGGTCCTGTTGGCCTTTCTGCTCTATGACTTCGGGGCGGGGGCAGTCTTCTCCAACCTGGTCGACGTGTTGTTCATGGCACGTGAAGCCGAATACGACCACCACCTCTTCTGGGTGAGTCCGGTCGACTCGCCCGAAGTCCAGAGCGAGTTGCGGATGATGAACTTCCTCAGCTTCGGAGTAGGGATGTGGGTCACGCTGTGGTTGGTGCTGTCCGTGGTTCTGGTGTCGTGGGACTCGCCGCTGGTGCCGCTGGCGGTGGGGTTCATCGTGATCGGTACGTCACCACGTTCGGTTCGGCCATCGCCATCCGCGGTAGCGTCCACCGCATCGTCGAGCGGATCCAGCCCGGCGGCTGATGACACTGCAACGGCGCATCGAGACTTTCGAGTCCCAGTTCGCCGATCTCTCCCCTCAGGATTCGGAGCAGCTGCGCGGACTCATCGACCTCCACAACATGATCCGGGATGCCCCCACCTCGCCCACCAGGTTCACACCCTCATGCACGCTGCCGCCGGATTGATAGTCCCCACCATCCTCTTCGTCCTCACCGTCTTCGGAGAGGTTTACACCGAGCGGGTCTTCGACGCCCTCCTTCCTGAACCGCCGCTATGAAGAAGCTCGAGACCCACTCGTTGGGCCGAATTCCGTCCGGAAGGCGTCTCCCCAGTTGCTCGAGGCGGAGCCTCGAACAGACGCCGGTCGCCCGACATGCTCGCCGGACGCCTCGGGCTTACGACTTCCGAGATCCGACTTCCGACTTCCGACTTCCTACCTATGTATTGACAGCGGTCGATGTATCGAATAGTGTCGAATCGACAGTCGTCGATAGGAGAAGACAATGACGCCCGCCATCAGGCAACGAACGCTGATCGTGATCGACCCGCTGGAGTGTGGGGGCGCCTCGTTCGGACGGACGTTGACCCGACTCGACCCGGGCCAGCACGAGCTCACGCTGATGGTGCTGGCCACCTACCCCCGTGACCGGGGGTCGGAGGGGCGCTTCAGCCAGGGTCTCGAGGACCCGGCCTTCAGCTTCGCCGACCGGGCCCTGGCGGAGTATTCCAGCCGGGCGAGATCGGCGGGATTCGAGGTCGACGGCTGGGTCGCTCCCCGGCGGCAGAGCCGGATCGAGGCCGAGGTACAAGCCAATGGCCGCTTCGACCGCGTGCTGGCGGTGTCGCCTTCGAGTACATGGCGCCGGATACGAGGTGCGGACATCTCGCGCCTGGTGGCCCGGTACCAGCCCGCCCCGGTCGATGTCGCCTGCCAGAACTAGGAGGAAGAAGAGAATGACCAATCAGACCAGTCAGGAGAGCCAGGAGAACCTGCGCGAACAGGTCCGTACCCGCTACGCCGTGGCGGCGGTGGGTGGAGGCGGATGCTGTGACGGGGACTGCGGCACTGAAGCCGACATGACAGGCGGCCTCTACGGCGCCGACGAACTGGGCGAGGTGCCGGATGCCGCCGCCCTGGCCAGCCTCGGGTGCGGCAACCCTACGGCCGTGGCCGAATTGCGTCGCGGCGAGACGGTGCTCGACCTGGGCTCGGGGGGCGGCATCGACGTCCTCTTGTCGGCGCGGCGGGTGGGGCCGGACGGCTTCGCCTATGGCCTGGACATGACGCCGGAGATGCTGGAACTCGCCCGACGCAACGCCGCCGAGGCCGGGGCCGACAATGTCGAGTTCCTGCAGGGCTACATCGAGGAGATACCCCTCCCCGACGGGTCGGTGGACGTGATCATCTCCAATTGCGTCATCAACCTCTCGGCGGACAAGGGAGCGGTGTTCGCCGAGATGCAGCGGGTGCTGCGTCCCGGCGGGAGGATCGGGATCAGCGACATCGTGGCCGACGACGCCCTCACTCCCGAGGAACGGGCCGAGCGGGGCAGCTGGGTCGGATGCATCGCCGGAGCCCTCTCGGTGACCGAGTACACCGAGGGCCTGGAGGCGGCCGGGTTCGCCGACATCTCCCTCACTCCCACCCACGACGTGGCCGAAGGAATGCACTCGATGATCGTTCGAGCCACCCGGCCCGTCGGCTAGCGGGGAGGCGCAACCCGCCGGGCCAGCCACAGGACGAGACTCGCCGACCCGAACGCAGCGGCGAGAGCGACCAGGAGCAGGCCGGTGCCGGACCTGGGAGGAGCCTGGAGGATCCAACCTGCCAGCCAGGCGACCCCGCCGGCACCGGCCGCCGTCATCACGGCACGTGCCAGCGACTGTCCGAGGTCGATCGGAAGCGTTCTCGCCTCCAGTGAGAGCGTGGAGAGTTCCAGCGCCAGCACGATCAGCAGCGCCGAGACCGCCAACCCGGGGCTGCGGTCGCCGGCCAACCCCAGGATCCCCGTGCGGATCACGGCCAGTGTCACCCCGGCCGCCACCCCCCAGGGAGCGCCCAGCAACACACCCGCCGTCAGCGTCCCCACCGCCAGCCAGCCCAGCGTCGCCGCCGCCGGCTCCCAGAGCCCGGCCGGGGTGATGGCGGCCAGCACCACCAGGGGAACGATGGCCGCCACCCCGATCACACGCGGGCGCGTCGCAGGCGTCGTCGCCATTCCTCCATCTCCCGCATGAGTTCGTCGAGGGGCCGGTGCGGCCGCCATTCCACCACCGCCACTCCGGCCTGGCGCAGGCGATCGACGACCGCCTCCCGCTCCAGGTGCCAGATGCGCCGGGCCAGTCGCCGGGGGTGGTCTGAGGGCGATCGCAGCCAGGAGTCGACCTCGATCGCCACCACCGCGACGTCGATTCGGGCTCGGGCCAGACGATGGATGCGACCGATGAGCGCATCGTCGAGTAACGGCGAGACGAACACGACCATCGAAGGGGGACGGACCGTGTGATCAAGGATGCGGTCGACCGCCATCCACACCGGCTCGGGAGTGGCCTGGGTGGCCATGGCCGCGGCCAGCAGCCGGTGCTCGTGGACCCGACCGCTATCCAGTCCGAACCACCGGGTATAACCGCCCAGCGAAACCAGGCCCAGCCGGTGGCGCCCGTGCCCGTAGGCCTCGACCAGGGCGGCGGCGATCCGCACCGCTCGCGTCACCGCCGGTTCGACATCGGAGCCGAGCTCGAGCACCGAGTCGATGACCAGGACGAGGTCTCCGCTGCGATCGGCATGGCGCGCCGTGACCCAAGTCTGGTCGCTGCGCAGGGTGGCGCGCCAGTTGATGGACCGGGGCGAGTCGCCCGGCGACCAGGGCCGCAGTTCGGCGAGGGCGGAACCCCTCCCCCGCTGGGCGGAGACGAGGTCGCCCCCGTGCAGGTTGGTACTGATGGGCTCCACCAGCAGTCGCGCCTTCTCGACGCCGGGCAGCACCACCAGGGTCTCGGCACTCGAGAAGGAGAAGGACCGTGCCACGACACCGAGAGGCCCGAAGCCCGTCATGTCCATCTCCCCCAACCGATAGGTGCCCCAGCGTCGGGCCACGATCTCGAGTGTCGCCGTCCCCGATCCGTCGACCGGGACGACCAGCCCACCCGGTACGGCTCGAGCGCCCGTCACCGAACTCATCTCGATCTCGGCCGGAAGCCCGGGGAGGAGGTGAGCCCAGCGGGCATGGTCATGGACTGTGATCGTCATCGTCACCGGCTCCCCTTCCAGGGTCTGGTCGGTGGACAGCCCAACCTCCAGCCGGGGGTTCGAACCCGCGCCCGCCCGGATACCGAAGACCGAGATCAGCATCGCCGGCAGCGCGATCAAGGCCGGGGCGGGATCCCCCAACAGCAGCGACGCGAAGGGTCCGAACACCGCCACGACCAGGTAGGTCCAACCCCGGGCGGTGAGGGTCACCCTCACCCCTCGGGAGCGACCGACGGCACGGGAACCTCGGTGAGACAGTCGCCCACCACCGACTTCTCGTCGATCCCCTGCGCCCAGGCCTCCGGACGCATGATCAACCGGTGGGCGAGGGCGGCCTGCGCCACCTCCTGCACATCGTCGGGCAGGACGAAGCCGCGGCCCTCCAGCGCCGCCATCGCCCGGGCCATCTTCATCAGCGCCAGCGACCCCCGGGGGCTGGCCCCGACCCGGACCCGGCGATGGCGGCGAGTGGTATCCACCAGCGCAACGATGTACCGGCCCACCGCCTCCGACACGAACACGTCTTCGAGGGCCGCCTGCATCCGCAGGAACTCGCTTCGGTCGACCACCCGGGTGACCTCGACCTCGTCGGCGTGACGCTCGGCCCGGGAGCGGAGCATCTCCCACTCGTCGTCGGCTTGCGGATACCCCAGATCGACCCGGATCAGGAAGCGGTCCAACTGGGCCTCGGGTAGTGGATAGGTGCCCTCGTACTCGATCGGGTTCTGGGTGGCGACGACCAGGAAGGGACGCTCCAGCGTGCGGGTGACCCCGTCGACGGTCACCTGGCCCTCCTGCATGGCCTCGAGAAGAGCCGCCTGGGTCTTGGCCGGCGCACGGTTGATCTCATCGGCGAGGAGAAGATGGGCGAAGATCGGACCCGGGCGGAACTCGGCCTGGCGACTGGCGGGGTCGAGAACCGTGGACCCGGTGATGTCGAGCGGCATCAGGTCCGGGGTGAACTGGATGCGAGCGTGGCCCAGGCCCGTCGCCTGCCCCAGGCTGCGGACCAACAGGGTCTTGCCGAGCCCGGGAAGATCCTCGATCAGGACGTGCCCGTCGGCCAGGGCGGCGGCGAGGATGAGCCGCACCGCCGTCTGCTTGCCGATCACCGCCTCCGACACCGCCTCCACGACGCGCGCTCCGGTCGCCGCCACCTCGTTCACAGTCGCTCGATCCTCTCCAGGATTTGCTCCAGTTCCTCTGCCGTCATCGTCGCCGACGACTCGAGCAAGGCGGCGGCCGCCTCCCCGCCCAGCAGGGCGACGCCGGACGCCATATCCAGACTGCCGGCAGCCATCCCCGCCCGCTCTTCGGTCAGCCGGACCAGCCGGCGGCGCAACGGCCGCTCCCCGCCCAGACGCGGGTCGACCGCCGCCGCCACCTCCAGTTCCATCGCCGCCAGCGGGAGGGCCTGCCTCCTTCGGGCGTGCGACGGGGACGGGAGCAACGAAGGCGACGGGCCCGGTCGGGCCGGCCACCTCCTCCATCCCACCGCCACCACGGCCGCTATCACCACCAGCGCCCACAGGGCGATCGAGGCGGGCCAGTCGAACTGGACCAGCACCACGGTGGCGATTCCCACGAGCACCGCTGCCGTCGCCAGTCTGCGCATCAGTCCATGTCCTCCGTCAGCGCCCTGGCTGCCTCCTCGGCGCTGACCGCAGTCTCCTCGGTTACCTCCAGGGGTGAAAAGCGGGCCCGGTGGTAGGCGACAGTGAGGAGGCGGGCCGGGTCGGGCGGGTGCAGACGGCGCAGATGGGCGGCGACGGTCTCATAGATTGCCCGGGCCATACCCGACCGCTGGGCGGCGTCCTCCACCCGCCGGTAGGCGGCATAGACGCGGGAACGGGCACCCCCGGGCACTGCCGCCCCCTCGCTCGGGCCGACCGAACCGACAGTGGGGACCGCCGACCGGGCAGACACCGCCGCTCCGTCCGACCGCCCGTAGCGCTGGACCACCAGCAGGATCGCTCCGGCCAGGCCGGCCAGGGCCAGCACGACCAGACCCCAGCCGGGCTCCCCGACCAACGGTGCCACCCCGTCGGCGACCGGCACCGACTGGTCGAGCCCGCTGTTCGGGGGAAAGGAGGTAGAGGTAGACGGAACACCGGTCCGGTCGACGGTGGCCATAAACAGGAAGATGCCGCCCGCCACCAGCACCAGGGCGAGGAAGGTGGCGAGAAATGAGGGCGGGCGTCGCTGGGCGCCGCGCCGGGAACGGCCCTCGCGGGTGACCAGCCAGCGGTAGAAGGCCACTACCAACAACACCAGGTAGCCGAACCGCAGCATCGGAACGACGTAGGCCGCCACCGCCCCGGGCTCGAGCGAGAAGAAGCGACCGGGGACACCGATCCCCTCGAACCCGGCTCCGGCGGCGACGACCATCACGAGAAATCCGGCCGTGGCCGCCGTGGCCACGGCCCCAACCCGGGATCGGCCGGTGTGATCCATCGACAGGAACCCTAACGATTCGGCAGATGGCGGCGCCCCCTCCGGGCCCAGCATCACCATCTCGCGAGACCTGCACCACCGGAGGGGCGGACCTAGCGGGCCAGATCCGGCTCGACCTCGGTCCGGTCAGCTGAGGACCAGATCCACCGCCTCGACGAGGGTCGCCGCCACCGGCACCCCCACCGCCTGCAGGTCGGGAAGGTGGTGGGAGCCGCCGTCGTAGAGGATCGCCCCGGCCCCCACGTGGCGGGCGGCGGCGGCATCGTCGGGGGTGTCGCCGATCACGACGACGTCGGCGGCCTCCCGTCCCATCTCGGCCAGGTGCGCAACCAGCGACTCGGCCTTGACCTCGCCCCGATTGCCCGATGAGCCACGGACGGCAGTGAAGTACTCGTGAAGGCGGTGCTCCATGACGATCGGCACCAGGTGGTCGTGGGGGGCCATCGACAGGACCGACTGCGACGCCCCCGCCTCCCGGACCAGGTCGAGTGCCTGGCGGGCGTCCGGGGTGAGTCCGATGGTCTCCACCTTCCCGAAGTAGGCCTGGTGGAACATCTCGTTGAGCGACATCCACTCCTCGGTGCGGACGGGACGGCCCAGCAACGAGGCGTAGAACCGGCTCACCGGCCGGGTGTAGTGGGTGCGGTAGCCGTCGGCGTCGATCGGGTCGACACCCACGCCGGCCAAGCCCACGTTGACCGCCTCGACCACGACGGCCAGGTCGTCGAGAAGTGTCCCGTTCCAGTCCCACACGATGTGGCGTCTCATTCTTCCTCCACCAGGCTGGCCAGGGCCTCGGAGTAGCGGGGTGCCATCGTCGCCCACCCGAAGCGGGCCATATGCCTCCGCCGGTCGCCGGCGCCGGAGCGTATCTCGTCGGGGTGGGTGACGGCCCACCGCAGCCGCTCGACCAGGCCACCTTCGGGATAGAGCGACTGGCGATGCCAGGCGGGGGGCAGGAGCGACGGGTAGGCGAGCCGGTCGGGAACGACCGGAAAGCAGCCGGCGGCGATCGCTTCGATCACGGCGATCCCGAAGAACTCCTGAAGGGCGGTGGACACCACCACGTCTGCCTCCAGAAGATGGCGGCGATAGGCGTCGAGCGGCACGTAACCCATGTGCACGATCCGGTCCCGGTGTCGGCCGGCGGCGGCCTGGAACTCGGTGGGCTGCTGGCGGAAGCTCTCACCGCACACCACCACCTCGAACTCGAGCCCATCGGTGACGAGTCGATCGACCGCCCCGAAAAAGGCCTCCGGATCCTTGTCGTGCTCCCACCGGTGGTTCCAGAGGATGCGGACGGGACCCTGACGGGCGGGCACCTCGGCGGGAAGCCAATCCAGCTCGATCCCCACCTCCAGCACCCGGGACTTCTCCCGGACCCCCTCGACCAGGTGTTCATGGGTGTGATCGGGGAAATGGCGCAACAGCTTCGGCACTTCCGCGAAGAACACGTCCCGGTGATACGCCGAGTTGAAGAAGACCCGGTCGGCGGCGAGAGCCGACAGCCAGTTGGTGACGGCGAAATGGAGATCTGGCTCCATCTGGGGCGAGTCGGGATAGGTGAGCTGGCTCTCGTGGAAGTAGAGCGCCACGGGGGCGTCACCGATGTGCGGTCGGGCGAAGGTGAGGAAGGCGGGAAGGTCGATCATGTCGCTCACCAGCACCACGGCTGGCGGGCGAGGGAGCCGGTCGAGGCGCTCCGCCAGCGTCACCGCCCCGCCCCGCATGCGCCATTTCCACCATCGGGCGGGAAGCGACACCAGCTCCACCGGTCGCTCCAGATGCCTGACCAGACCTTCGGCCCATGCCCGGTGGGATCCGCCGTAGTAGGACTCGATCAGGAGGAGGGAACCGGCTTGGGGGGACCCGGTCACAACTCCATTCGCCCGGCGAGGGCACGACCCAGGGTCAGCTCGTCGGCGTAGTCGAGGTCGCCGCCGACGGGGAGGCCCGAGGCGAGCCGGGTCACCCTCACACCGAGGGGCTTGAACTCGCGGGCCAGGTACATGGCGGTGGCGTCACCCTCCATGGTCGGGTTGGTGGCGGCGATCAACTCGGTGATCTCCTCTTCGGAGATCCTGTCCTTGAGCTCGGCAAACCGGAGCTGGTCGGGTCCGACCCCGTTGATCGGTGAGATGGAGCCGCCGAGGACGTGGTAGCGACCCCGGAACTCCTGGGTCCGTTCCACCACCGGGATGTCCTGGGGTCGCTCGACCACACAGACCAGGTGGGGGTCACGGCGGGCGTCGCGGCAAATGGCGCACTCCTCGGTCCCGGTCATGTTGAAGCAACGCCGGCACGGACGCACCTGCTCGCGCAGCTCCACGATCGACTCGGCCAGGCGCCGGGCATCGACCTCGTCGACGGCCAGAAGATGAAAGGCGAGGCGCTGGGCGGTCTTGCGCCCGATGCCGGGGAGGCGGGAGAGCTCGTCGACCAGTTTCTGGACAGGGGCCTCGAACATCAGCCGAGCAGACCGCCCAGGTCGAGTCCACCGGCGAGGCCACCGAGCTGGTCGCCGGCGGCTTCCCCTGCCGTCTTCAGTGCCTGGTTGACGGCCGCCACCACCAGGTCCTGGAGCATCTCCACGTCCTCGGGATCGACAACGGACTCGTCGATGCTGATCGAGATCAGCTCCTGGGAGCCGGACACGGTGGCGGTCACCACCCCGCCGCCGGCGGTCCCCTCGAAGGTCTTGGAGGCGAGTTCCTGCTGGGCAGCGGCGAGCTGCTCCTGCATCTGCTGGGCCTGCTTCATGAGCTGGCGCATGTCGGGCTGACGATTCATGTGGCTGTCCCGGATGGTCGACGGATGATCCCGGCCAAGGGTAGTGACGGCGCCCGGCTGTCTCCGGTACCGCTAGTCGTCCTCGACCAGTTCTGCGCCGAGCTCGGCGGCGAGGAGCGCGGCGGGGTCGGCCTGCTCCGTGGGCCCCTCGAACAGCTGCTCGGAGGCGAGGTCGATCTCTTCCTCGGCATCGGGGTCGGTGGGGGCGACGGCTTCACCCGAGGGGGACTCGAAGCGCACGTTCACCGGCTTCCCCAGGAGGTCGCCCGCCTTGGTGGCCACCACCCGGCCGACGGCGGGGTCTTCCTGGAGCTGTTCGAGATGGAACAGATGGGGGACGTGGAGGATGAGGGTGGAGCCATCCACCCCGGCCGGCACCACCTCCCGGAACAGGGCCCAGCGTCGGGCGCCCAGCACGTCGCGCAAGCCGCCGAACAGGCCGGGCCAGATCGACTGGAGCTGGCCGAACTGGAGCGGCGGAGCCGCCGGCTCGGCCGCCTCGGTCGACGCCGCGGGGGCGGGAGTATCCTCGGTCGCGGCCGGCGCCTCCTCGGCAGCGGGTGGGTCGGGTTCTTGCGTCGACACCGCCAGGGAGGCGGAGTCCCGGACCTCTCGATCAGGCGAGGCCGGCTCGGCTACCACCCGCTCGGGAGCGGGTCGGGGGGCAGGTGCGGACCGGGCCGTGTCCGCCTCGACGGCGGGAGCCTGGGTGTGGGACTCGTCCATGGTCTCCACCTTGCGCTCCAGCCGGCCGATCCGGGCTGCCAGCGCGTCGGGGTCGGAGGTCACCTCGGGCCGGGTCAACTTGATCAAGGCCAATTCGATCATCAGCCGCTCCTCCCGGCCCTCGCGCAGGCGGATCAGCGCCTCACCGAGAACGTCGACAGCCCGCAGCACGTCGGCGGCGGGCAGAGAGGCGGCCGTCTTTCTCCAGGCCTCCAGCACATCGGAGGGCTCGTCGGCGATCTCTTCGAGGTTGGGGGCGTAGTGGGCCAGGAACACCCCCCGGAAGAAGGCGACGCCCTCGGCGACGAACCGGCGCAGGTCGACACCCTCGGCGGCCAGTTCCGCCACCAGATGGAGAGCCGAGGTGGCGTCGTGGGAACCGATCGCCTCGGCCATGCGGTTGTAGGCCTCGGAGTGGGCCAGACCCAGGGCCCGGCGGACTCCGGCCAGGTCGACAGTCCCGTCCCCGAGCGCCGCCACCTGCTCGAGCAGGCTGAGGGAGTCGCGGGCGGACCCGGCGGCATGGCGGGCGACGGCCACGAGGGCGGAGGGGTCGCTGGTGTAGCCCTCCAGGTCGGCGATGCGGCCGAGATGGGCAGCCAGCGCCTCGACGGGAATGGGATGGAAATCGAAGCGCTGGCTGCGGGAGCGGATCGTGTCGAGGAGCTTGTAGGGCTCGGTGGTGGCGAGCACGAAGTGGACGTGGTCGGGCGGCTCCTCCAGGGTCTTGAGAAGGGCGTTGCCGGCCGCCTTGGAGAGCATGTGCGCCTCGTCGAGGATGAACACGCGCTTGGAGCCGGCGTGGGAGGCGACGGTCGTCACCGACACCCGGATGTCGCGGATGTCCTCGACCGAGTTGTGGCTGGCGGCGTCGAGTTCCATCACGTCGAGCGACGAGCCCTCGATGATCGAGGTGCAGCTCTCGCATTCGTTGCAGGGGGACCCGTCGGGATGGCGGTTCTCACAATTGAGGGCCTTGGCCAAGATCCGGGCGGAGGTGGTCTTGCCGGTACCCCGCGGCCCGGCGAACAGATAGGCGTGGGCCACACGGTTCTCGGCCACCTCACGGGCGAGGGTGGCGGTGACGTGTCCCTGGCCGACCACGTCGTCGAAGCTCTGGGGCCGGTACTTGCGATAAAGCGCCTGATATTCCATGCCGCCCCGACGGTACCGGGCGCCAACGACAAGCGTCGAACGCACACCACCTCGCTTTCGACCGGGTTCCGCTCACGTTTCCCCCGCCCATGGCCGATACTGGGACCCGTGATCACCTCAGTCGACAAGCCGCTCGACGGCGGCGCCCCGGCGGTCTGGACACGCGGGCTGGTGCGGCGCTTCGGAAAGATGAATGCCGTCGACGGCCTCGACCTCGCCATCCAGCCGGGTGAGTTCTATGGCCTGCTGGGACAGAACGGCGCCGGCAAGACCACCACCATCCGCATGATCGTGGGCCTGCTGCGGCCTACCGCCGGATCGGCCGGCATCGGCGAGTTCGACACCTGGAAGTCCCCCCTCGAGGTCAAGAAGCGGATCGGGGTGCTTCCCGAGGAATTCAATCTCTACGAACGCCTCACCGGGGCCGAGTTGCTGGACTTCACCGCCGCCATGCACTCGGTCCCCAAAGAGGAGGCGATCGGCCGCCGGGACGAATTGCTGGAGATGCTCGACCTGGCCGAGGACGCCGGCAAGCTGGTGGGCGACTACTCGCGGGGGATGCGCAAGAAGGTGGCGCTGGCGGCGGCCATCATCGCCCGGCCCCCCGTCCTCTTCCTGGACGAGCCTTTCGAGGGAGTGGACGCGGTGTCGGCCCGTCTGATCCGCCGGCTGCTGTCCCGCTACACCGAACTCGGCGCCACCATCGTGTTTTCCTCCCACGAGATGCATCTGGTCGAGAAGCTGTGCACCCGGATCGGCATCATGAGCCACGGCCGGCTCATGCTCGAGGACACCCCGGCCGGTCTGTGCCGGCAGATGGGCGTGACGAATGTGGAGGATGCCTTCATCGCCGCCGTGGGAGGCAGCGACGAGGAGCGGGGAATGGCATGGTTCGAAACCTCGCCGGCCTGAAATTCCGGCTGTTCTGGAACGGCCTCCGCTCGGACCGCCAGCGCCAGATCGGGCTGCCTCTCATCACCGCGCTGGTGATCTGGCTGGCCTGGAACCTCGGCACCGCCCACCACTCGACCCTGGAGTCGATCTCTGCGGCTGCCCTCCCCGACTACCTGGCGTGGGCGGCCCTGGTGATGTTCGTGGCCTGGGTGGTGCTGCCGGTGGTGATCTTCCCCATCGACGAGAACCTCGACCCCCAGCAACTCGCCACCCTTCCCGCCTCCCGTCCCCAGCTGGTGGCGGGGCTCACCGCCGCCGCCTTCATCTCGGTGCCGGTCATCGCCCTGCTCGCCCTGGTCGGCACCACCCTCGCTCATCGACCGTCGGCGCTGCTCGTGACTCTCCCGGCGGGAGCGACCTTCCTGATCATGCTGATGGTCGGTTCCCAGGGTTTCACCACCGTGATGTCGGCCGTCTTCCACACCCGCCGGGGACGCGACCTGGCCGTGTTCCTGATCATGGGCATCGGCCTATCCAGCTTCGCCGGATACCAGACGATTCGTAGCGCCATCGACGCCGCCGGACTGGAGTCGGCCGCCACCGGCAATTCCCTGGACGCCTGGTGGTGGGCGCTGGCTCCCGCGGCTCCCGCTCGCGCCATTTCGGCGGCGTGGGAGGGCGAGTGGCTGCTGGCGGCGCTGGCACTGGTTGTGGCGGCGGCCTGGACCGGGTTGCTGGTCCTGGGCTGGGAACGGGTCCTGCGCTGGATGCTGGTCACACCGCGTCAGGAGTCGGCCCCCTCCTCGGAGCGCCGCAAGACCGGGCTCGCCGCCGGCCGCTGGGAGGTGCCGTTCGTGGTGGCCCGCAAGGAACTCCGCTTCTATCTGCGTGACCCGCGCCAGCGACTGGTCTGGACCGGAACCGTCATCTTCGTGGGCCTGGCGGTGGCGGCGCTGGTGGTGGGCTCGGAGGGGTTCGCCCAGTTCCGGACCAAGGAATGGCTGCCGATGCTGGCTCCGGTGCTGGTGCTGATGGTGGGGCTACCCATCGCCCTCAACCAGTTCGGATGGGAGCGCAACGCCGCCTCCTATCTCTTCGCTCTCCCCGCCAAGCCCCGGTCCCTGATCATCGGCAAGAACATGGCCGCCCTCGCCGGGCTCATCGTCGAGACCCTGTTCCTGTCGGTGCTGCTGGCGTGGTTCTCCTCCAGCTGGCAGTGGGTGTGGCTGGTGGTTCCCATGGCCATCGGTGCGATCCTGTGCCTGCTGGCGGTGGGCAACGTGGTGTCGGTGCTGTCACCCCTCCGCCTCCCCCGCGAAGGGACCGACATGTTCGCCCAGGCCACCGAACAGGGCTTCCTGGCCCTGATCAGCCAGGTGATCTCGTTCTTCACGATCGGGTTGCTCCTCGTCCTCCCCGCCTCCATCGCCGTGCTCACGGTCAGCTTCGGAAGCGCCATCGCTCCCTGGTTCGCCACCCTTTTCAGCCTCGGCTGGGGAGCGCTCTGGTACGCCATCTCGCTGGGTCTCTCGGGCTGGCTCCTGCGCCGCCGAATCCCCGAAGTGGTCGGCTGGGTCCAGGTGTACTAGGTCGGACGTCGGAAGTCGGAAGTGCTTTTCGCGACAGAATTGCGCGCCAAGGCGCGCAATTCTGTCGCGAAAACGATCGGGGCTTGCCACCTCGCCACACCACCACCACCCACCATCCACCACTCGGTACCCGATCGAGGGCAGAGGGTGAACCCGTAACCTAGGTCTCGTGCGTTTGGGAATCGATCTCGATGGGGTGGTGGCCGACTTCAACACCGGCTGGATCACCCGCTACAACACCGATTTCGGGGCCGATGTGGCCTTCGACGCCGTTCGGGCCTGGGATGCCATCCCCTCGTTGACCCACTTCCGGCATATGGGGGAGTTCTGGAAATGGGCCCAGGACCACGACGGCAGCAGCCTGTTCCGCCACCTGGAGACATACCCGGGCGCCGTCGACACGCTGTGGCGGCTGGCCAAGGATCGGCACCAGATCGTGATTCTCACCACCAAACCGCCGTGGGCGATCCACGACACCTTCGCCTGGCTGGCCGAGCACCGCATCCCCTCCCGGGAGGTCCACATCCTCGACCGCAAGTGGGAGGTGGACTGCGACGTCTACCTCGAGGATGCCCCCCACAATCTCGAGGACCTCGTGGCCAATCGCCCCGATCGGGTGGTGGGCCGGTTCGTGCGTCCCTGGAACCATCCCGTTCCGGGGGCCACCGATATCGAGAGCTGGGAGCATTTCCGAGACTTGGTCAACTCGGCTGGCGACTGACTCCCCTGCAGTTCTAGTCTGACCGTGGAATGGGGGCCTCCGCGGAATGGGGGCCTCCGCTCCCGTTCGACCTCGAAAATCAAGACGGAGGAACTGCAACGTGAAGAAACTCAGATGGATGGCGCTGCTGGCGGTGCTGGCCCTGGTGGCCGCCGCCTGTGGTGGCGACGAACCGGCCGATACCACGGCCGCGTCCGAGACGACGATGGCACCCGACACCACGATGGCGCCGGATACGACCATGGCTCCCGACACCACGATGGCGCCCGAGACGACGATGGCCGGGCCCACGGTGGGCACCGAAGACGACCCGATCCAGGTGCTCTTCGTCCCCTCGGTCTCCGCCGAGGAGATCGTCGCCGGCGGTGATCTGTTGAGCGAGACGCTCAACGCCGCCACCGGTCTGCACTTCGAAGTCAACGTCCCCTCCTCCTACGCCGCCACCGTCGAGGAGATCTGTGCCAATCCCGATGCCAGCATGGGCTTCATTCCCGCCCAGGCCTACGTACTCGGTAGCGAGTTGTGCGGCATGGACATCTCGCTGAAGGCCAAGCGCTTCGGCTACACCGAGTACTGGGCCCAGTACCTGGTGGCACGCGACTCGGACTACGAGGCTCTCGAAGATCTGGCCGGCGCCTCCTGGGCCTACCCCGATCCCGGTTCCACCTCCGGGTTCCTGGTCCCCTCGGGCCAGCTCCAGAACCTCGGCGTCGAGTGGGGCGAAGAGCTCGAGGCGGGAAGCCACGACGGTGCCGTCCGTGCCGTCTACAACGGCGAGACCGACTTCGGCACCTCGTTCTACTCCCCCTACACCGACCTGGAGGGCACCGGCGCCTGGGACGGCGACCTCACCAATGCCGACGTCCCGGATCCGGACTCTTGCGCCATCAACGCCGACGGCGAGATCCAGTGTGGCGACTTCGTCGTCCAGGATGCTCGCCGCAACCTGCGCGAGGAGTTCCCCGACGTGGTGCAGAGGGTGCGGATCCTGGCCGTTTCCGACCCCATCCCCAACGACGGTGTGGTCTTTGGTCCGGACTTCCCCGATGACCTGCAGACCCAGATCGTCGACGCGCTGGTCCAGTTCGCAGCCGACGATGCGGAGGGATTCGCCACCGCCTTCGACGCCTACAGCTGGGACGACCTGGCCGAGGCCACCGACGCCGACTTCGACGCCATCCGGGCGATCGTCCAGGCGCTGGGTATCACCCTCGACGACCTGTAAGGCAGGCGCAGGGGAGTCATGATTCTTCATGGCCCCCCTCGTCCCCGGCATGGGGTGGTGGGGGGGGGGGTG
>DATHVR010000125.1:0-10340 GCA_035461175.1 Acidimicrobiia bacterium
GGCTCGTCGCATCCTGGGGCCGTAGCAGGTCCCAAGGGTCGGGCTGTTCGCCCGTTAAAGCGGCACGCGAGCTGGGTTCAGAACGTCGTGAGACAGTTCGGTCCCTATCCGCCGCAGGCGCAGGAAGTTTGAGAGGAGCTGTCCCTAGTACGAGAGGACCGGGATGGACGTACCTCTGGTGTGCGAGTTGTCTTGCCAAAGGCACGGCTCGTTGGCTATGTACGGACGGGATAAGCGCTGAAGGCATCTAAGTACGAAGCCCACCTCAAGATGAGACTTCCCTCGAGATAACTCGGTAAGGCCCCTGGTAGAAGACCAGGTTGATAGGCCGGAAGTGTAAGCACAGTAATGTGTTTAGCTGACCGGTACTAATAGGCCGAGGGCTTGGATTTAGAATTTCACAGACTCGTGCTCGCTATGGAGTGCTCGGGGTACCGAGAACTCGAAGATTTGTCCGGTGGCGATAGCGTCGGGGAACCACCCGTTCCCATTCCGAACACGGAAGTTAAACCCGTCAGCGCCGATGGTACTTGGGGGGCAACCCCCTGGGAGAGTAGGTCACCGCCGGACATTAAAACTACGAGAGGCCGCTACTCCTTCATAGGATGGCGGCCTCTTGCTATATGGAGCGAAATGCCCCCGAAACAACCCAACCGACCCGATCGCCGACCCGGCCAATCCGACCGCCGCCAGCCCAACCGGCGCCAGTCCGACCGCCGCCAATCCGAGGGGAACCGCTCCCGGGGCGGTGACGACCGACAGCCCCGACGAGGGTCCATCGCCGCCGTCCCCACCGGCGACCTGCCCCGCTGGGTCCGGGACGAGATCACCCGGACCGCACCCAAGGCGCGTCGAGAGCCGGCGATCACCCACCTCACCAAGGCGGTATCGGAGTTTGCCGACGAGCGCTACGGCGCCGCCTACACCCAACTTCGCTCCGCCAAAGACCTGGCCCCCCAGGCCGCCACCATCCGCGAGCTGCTGGGCTTGTCGGCCTACCACCTGGGCAAATGGGAGGAGGCACTACGCGAGCTACGCACCTTCCGCCGCATCACCGGAGAGCCGACCCAGGTCCCCGTGGAACTGGACTGCTTGCGGGCCCTGGGGCGGACCGAGGACGTCGAGAAGACGTTCCGCCAGTTGAAGGAACTCGACCCGCGTTCGGAAACGGATGACGAAGCCCGGGTCGTGTTCGCATCCTCCCTCCTGGAACGGGACCTGGTGGCCGACGCCTGGCGAGTGATCAAACCCGGCCGGCTAATCGCGAATCCGCGTACTAGCACTCTCCGCCGCTGGTACGTGGCCTCCCGAGTAGCGGCAGCCTCGGGTGACGCCGCCACCGCCAGGCAGATAATGGAGGCGATCGTGGATGCCGACTCCGACTTCCCCGGGTTGGTTGAACTGCGCGAAGAAATCGCCGCTGCCGACTGATCGGCTCTGGACGGGAGCCGTCGGGGACAATGAGCAGGAGCCCGGCAGGCGGGTAGGGTCCTCGGGATGAAATCGGTGGTGATAGCGGCGCCTTCGGAGTTTGCGGCCGCCGCCGGGGCAGCCATCGCCGAAGAAGGCGGATCCGTGGTCGATGCCCTCATCGCCGCCACCCTCACCGCCATGTGCTCCGAGCCGGGAGTGTGTGCGCCCGGCGGCGGCGGTTTCCTCACGGTGTGGCCCGGCGATCAAGAGCCCGTTTCGATAGACGGCTACATGGCGAGACCGGGCCGCGATCTGCCCCCCGAGCGACCGCTGCGGTCGTACTCGGTATCGATGGAATACGGAGGCGGCATCACGACCGAAGTGGGCCCGGCCAGCATCGCCGTGCCCGGCGGCTTCGCCGCCTTCTCCGCGGCCCACCGCCGTTGGGGCAGGATGCCCTGGTCAGAGGTGATCGGCCATGTCGCCGATCTGATGGAACAGGGCTTTCCGCTTCCCGGCGCCTGCCACTACTACCTCGGCTACTCGGGTGAATTCGTCTTCGGATCGGATCCCGCTTCCCGCGCTGCCCTCTTCGACGGCGAACGGCTGCGCGGCCCGGGGGAGACGGTGAGAGTGGAAGGCCTTCCGGTGTCCCTGCGACGAATCGCCGAAGACGGGGCCGCCACCTTCTACACCGGGGATCTCGGGCAGGAGATCGTCGCCGACCTGGCTGAACGAGGCAGTCTCCTCACCACCACCGACCTCACCGAATACAGGCCAGTGGTGGATCCGGCGCTCCGCTCCGACCTGGGCGAATGGAGTCTGGCCACCACCCCGCCCCCGGCGGTGGGAGGAGTGGCGGTGAGCGCGATCCTGCGTATCCTGTTCGACGGAGACCCGCTCGATCCCGATCGCTGGGCCACGGCTCAGGAGCGAGTGGCGCGCCTGCGCCGGCACGAACTCGAACCGGCCGGTGACCGGACGGCCGCCGGCTGGCAGGTGCTGTCCTCGTTTCCAGGGGGCGGATCCGGGTCGACCGTGAACATCTCGGTGGCGGGCAGCGATGGGACCGTGGCTGCCGCCACCATGTCGGGAGGATACGGATCCGGCGTGATCCCCACCGGCACCGGCCTGTGGATGAACAACTCACTCGGCGAGCGGGAACTCAATCCGGGCGGAGTCGAGGCGACATCGATCGGAGCCAGGTTGATCTCCAACATGGCCCCCACGGTGGCCGGGCGGTCCGGTCGCCGCCTGGCGATCGGTTCACCAGGAGCCGACCGCATCACCTCGGCTCTGGCTATCTCCCTCACACTCCTGCTCACCGGCCACGACCTGGCCACGTCGATCGAACACCCACGCCTGCATTTCGAGCTGGATCGCAACACCGTGGCGGTCGAGCCCGGTCTCGACCTCGGCCCTGGTTTCGTCGCCCGTCCCTTCCCGAGCCTCAACATGTACTTCGGCGGAGCCACCGCCACGGAATGGACACCCGGGAGTCTGACCGGGCATGCCGACAGTCGCCGCACCGGCGGGGTTTCTGTCGGTGGGATCGAAGGCACCCCCGATTTCACGGCCTCTCTGGGGTCTTGACACAGGGGGTATCGTGAAAGCGTGGACCACCGGTCCACGGCCACCGACCACCCCCTACCGTGAGGAGCCCCATGCCCTGGTTCTGGACCGACGACCTCGCTCGCACCCTGATCAACGCCGGCAAGGTGGACCGGTCGAAGGTGAGTGGATGGTTGACGGCTCCGGTGGCGATCCGTTCCCGTGAGGAGAGCGCCGAGACCGTGGCGCAGTCGCTCCTCGGGGGCGAGGGCGAGGATCCGGACCTCCCCGCCTTATCTCTCGCCGCCTGACCCGTGCGGCATCTCCTGACGCCTCGGTGGCTCGCCGCCCATGTCTTCGTGCTCGCCGTGGGAACCGCCTGCATCATGCTCGGAGCCTGGCAACTCGATCGTCTCGAAGAACGGCGCACCGCCAACGCGGTCCAGGCGGCTCGTTTCGAACAGGAGCCGCTGCCTCTCACCGAATTGATCCTCGCCGCCGGAGAGGACTCTACGAGCCTGGAGTACCGACGCACCACC
Organism: Acidimicrobiia bacterium; assembly: GCA_035461175.1. Lineage (GTDB taxonomy): Bacteria > Actinomycetota > Acidimicrobiia > Spongiisociales > ZC4RG35 > DATHVR01. Next base: position 3,504 of record DATHVR010000125.1, read on the forward strand.
TTCACCGGTGTCTTCGAACCCGAGAGAGAGGTTCTGGTTCGCTCTCAGGTACGCGACGGACGGGCCGGCTTCGATGTGATCACGCCTCTGGCGGGAACTGACGCCACCGTGCTGGTGAATCGGGGATGGGTTCCGCTCGAGTTCGACCAGACACCCGTGGCGGCGGCGCCGCCGCCCGCGGGCACGGTCACGGTCGAGGGCATCGTTCGCCCCAGTCAGGTGGCGACGGCCGTCAGTCCCGACAATGGTGCCGAGTCGGCCAGCATCTCGCGCGTGGATGTCGCCCTGCTCGAGAACCGACTGAACCTTGACCTGCTGCCCGTGTACGTCGAGGTGATCGGGGTTGCCTCTGCCACCCAGCTTCCCCTCCCCGCCAACCCTCCCACCTTCACCGACGACGGGCCTCACCTCAACTACGCCATCCAGTGGTTCTCGTTCGCAGTGGTGGCGGCCGTTGGTTACGGCTTCTTGCTGCGTCGGGCGGGGCGGACCCGCTCAGGGGGTGGCGAGCCCGGCGACGACCTCGACGCCGGGCAGGCGGACTAGGTCCCCTCCCGCCAGACGGATCTTGGCCGAACGCGTCCCGGCTCCAATGACCACCGAGGCCGAATCGGCGACGGCCCGGTCCACCCACACCGGCAGGTCGGCAGGCAGGCCCGGTATCGTCACCCCACCGATCTGCATCCCGGTGAGAGCGGTGGTCAGTTCCGCCGGAGCAAACGACACCTTCCGTACCCCGAGCCGCTGACGTATGGCGCCGTTGACGTCGAGACGGGTGGTGGCCAACGCCACACAGGCTGCGTTGTGACCCGGGGGACGACGGGACGCCACCAAGATCGTGTTGGCGGACTCGGCCGGATCGACCCCGTAGGCGCGACAGAAGTCGGCCGTATCGGCAAGTTCCGGATCACACGGCATCACCTCGAAGGGGATGCCGGCGGCCTCCAGAGCCTGGAGCGTTCGAGGGTCGGCTGACATTGACGGAAATCCTAGAAGCTACGGCGGCTAGGCTCCCGAACCGTGCCCCCCAACGTCGCCGTCGTCGGAAGCGTCAACCTGGATCTGGTGGCCTCGTGCCCGCGGCTGCCCCGCCCCGGGGAGACGGTCTCGGCAGTCTCATTCGACCGCTATCCCGGCGGCAAGGGCGCCAACCAGGCTCTCGCCGCCCGTCGGGCCGGCGCCGACGTCACGCTCGTCGCCGCCGTCGGCGACGACCCGGAGGCCGACTCGGCCCTTGCCCTCCTCTCCGCCGACGGCCTGGACCTGTCGCGCCTTGTCATTATCACCGACTCACCTACCGGGCTGGCCCTGATCGCGGTCGACGCCGCCGGGGAGAATCAGATCGTCGTGGTCCCGGGCGCCAACCACGCCCTGCGGCCCGAGATGGCCGACGCGGCCGGGTTCGAAGCAGTGCTGTGCCAGCTGGAGATCCCGCTCGAAACGGTGGCGGCCGCCGCCGCGACGGCCACCGGGCTGTTCTGCGTGAACGCCGCTCCCGCCCACAACCTGCCCGAGGCCGTGCTCGAACGGGCCGACGTGATCATCGTGAACGAGACCGAGCGGGACGCCCTTGCCGACAGCCTCGCCGAGATCCCGGCGCTGGTGGTGGTGACACTGGGAGCCGCCGGGGCAAAGGCATACCGCAACGGACGCCTCGTCGCCGAGCGTCAGCCACCGCCGGTGGACCCGGTGGACACCGTGGGTGCCGGAGATGCCTTCTGCGGCGCCCTGGTCACCGCCCTGGCGGGCGGGGCCGGCGTGCAGGAGGCGATGACATGGGCGGTGACGGCCGGGGCGCTGGCCACCACCCGTCACGGCGCCCAGCCTTCCCTTCCCACCCGCGACGAGATCGAGAGAGGACGGCCATGAGCGTTCCGATCATCATCGACTGCGACCCCGGACACGACGACGCTATCGCCCTCCTGCTTGCCCTGGCCAGCCCCGAGGTAGAAATCCTCGGAGTGACAACCGTGGGCGGCAACTCCGGGCTGGCGAACACCACCCGCAACGCCCTCACCGTCCTCGAAGTGGCCCGGCGCCCCGACATCCCGGTGGCGGCCGGCTGCGACCATCCCCTTGTCGAGCCCCTCCAAACCGCCGACCACGTCCACGGCCGCTCGGGTATGGACGGGCCGGTGCTGGAGGCTCCCTCGATCCGACCCGTCGACGCCCACGCCGTCGACTTCATCGCCGAGACCGTCGCCGACAGCCTCGACCCCGTCACGCTGATCCCCACCGGCCCGCTCACCAACATCGCCCTCCTCCTGCGCCGGCATCCCAACGTCATCGAGAACGTGAAGCGGCTTGTCCTGATGGGCGGGGCGGTAGGTGTCGGCAACGTCACCCCTTCCGCCGAGTTCAACATCTGGGTCGATCCCGAGGCCGCCGACATCGTCTTTCGTTCCGGACTTGACGTGACGATGGTGGGACTGGACGTTACCCATCAGGCCCGGATGGGCAGGGCCGAAGGAGATCGACTCCGACCTACCGGTCGCAGCGGTGCCTTCGTGGCCGACCTGCTGGACTTTTTCGTGCGCTTCCACGAGCGGGTCTACGGACTCGACTCATCACCGATCCACGACGCAGTGGCGATGGCGGACGTGATCTGGCCGGATCTGATCGAGGCGGAGCGCTTTCACGTCGCGGTCGAGACCCATTCACCCCTCACACGGGGCCGGACGGTGGTCGACCGCTGGCACGTGACCGGCAACCCGGCCAACGTCCGGGTCGGTCTGGGGGTGGACGGGAAGGTCTTCGCCGACCGGGTGGTGGAGAGGATCTCGACGCTTCCCTGAGGATCAGGAAGTCACGTCGCGACGATGAAAGACCGTCATCGCCCAGGTGACCATCACCACCCCCCACAGCAGGGCCGAGAAGGCGCCCTTGAACATCGCTTCCCACTGGATGGGAGTGGACAGCAGCCCCAGATACGCCTGGTTGTAATGGGTGGGCAGAAAGACGCGCAGATCCCCCAGGGCGGTGATCTGGTCGAGGATGCTGGACAGGATGTAAATGAGGACGGCGCCTCCGACGGCGCCCAGAGGGGCATCGGTCAGCACCGAAAACAGGAATGCGAGGCCGGCGACGAACATCAGCACGATCAAGATGTAGCCGCCCATCCCGGCCAGGCGGGCCAGACCCTGCAGTGGTGCCACCTCGACAGCCATCGAGAGGCGCATCGGTTCCCAGCCGTAGCGAAGCGTTCCCACCGCCAGGGCGGTCACCATCAGCGTCGCCATCGCCACCACGCTCATCGTGGCGGCCACCCCGAGTTTCACCGCCAGCAGACGCAGGCGGGGCACAGGGATGGCGAGGAGGTATCTGAGACTGCCCCAACCGGCCTCGGCCGCCACGGTGTCACCGTGGAACAGGGCCACCACCACGACGATCAGGAAGGCCGACGACACGAACAGGGTGAACAGGGCGAAGTTGAGGCCTCCCGCCGTGGCGACATCGACGATGGAACCGAAGGCGGCGGTGCCCGGACCCGCCCCGTCCCCGTTCCCGCCCCCGATCTCGAAGGCGAGCAGGATTATGAGCGGTAGGGCGACCATGAACGCCAGTGTCCCTTGGGTCCGCCGGCGACGTAGCTGACGCGCCAGTTCGAGGCGGAACCGCAGGGTACGGAACGGGTGAAACCGGGTGGCGCCACTTCGAGGGCTCATCGCGGGCCCCTCGCCGTGTCGTCCATCCCGACCAGCGCCAGGAACGCCTCTTCCAGCCGCCGGCGGGGCGTCACCCCCTCCACGGACACCCCGGCGGCGACAAGCGCTTCGACCAACCGGTGCCGGGGCGTGTCGCCCATCTCCACTACAAGGGTGTCTCCGGACTCGGACTCGCTCTGCAGGTTCAACGAGCCGGCCACCTCCCGGGCGGCGTCCACGTCGGAGACTTCGAATGCTGTGGTCGTCCCTTCACCCACGACCTCCCTCACCGGGCCGGAGGCCACCACCCGCCCCCGATGCATCACCACCACGTGGCTGCAGGTCTGCTCCACCTCGGCGAGGAGGTGACTCGACACCAGCACGGAACGGCCGTCGCGGGCGTAGTCGCGCAACACGCGCCGCATCGCCGCGATCTGGGGTGGATCCAGGCCATCGGTGGGTTCGTCGAGGATGAGCAACTCGGGCATTCCCAACATGGCCTGAGCCACCGCCAACCGCTGCCGCATCCCGTGGCTGTACTGCTTGACTCTCCGGTCGATGGCATCACCCAGACCGGCCAGCTCCATGACTCGCTCGAACCCGGCCGCTTCGGGTGGGAGCCCCGTGGCAGCCCAGTAATACTCGAGATTGCGGCGTCCGCTGAGGTGGGGGAGAAAACCGGGTCCCTCGACCAGGGCCCCCACCCGACACAGGATGGACGCACCCGGGCGGAGGGGTCGGCCGAACAGAGAGACATCTCCTTCGGCCGGGATCAGGCCCAGGATCACCCGCAGTGCCGTTGTCTTCCCGGCACCGTTCGGCCCGAGCAGTCCTACCACCTGGCCGCGCTCGACCATGAAGTCGGCCCCATCGACGGCGACCAACCCGTCGAATGCCTTGCGCAGGCCGCGGACACGCAAGGGCATCTCTTCCCGGCCGGCCGCATCGGCGTCCACCTTCCGGCGCCGTCGGCGAGAAACGACCACCGCCGCCGTGCCCACCAGCACGACAGCCACGAGCATGCCCGCGGCCAGGGTCGCCCACCAATCGCTGCCTCCGCCCACCACGGCCGCATCGACGGCGGGAAGGGTCAGGTCGCCGTCGACGTCCACCGTATAGGACGCCGCCTCGGCTCCGGTGCGATAGATCTGATCGGTGGTGGAAATCGCCACCGCGACTGCCTGACCCGCTTCCACCTCTTCGGCCATCCCCGCCAGGACGACCTCCCGGGGCGTGGCCTGGGTCAGATCGTCGCCGAGCCCTTCCAGACGGACGGGCGTGGTGAGTCCTCGCCGCACCACCTCGCCCCCCTCGTCAAGTACCTCGAGGCGTATGAACAGGAGGGCCGAACCGGTCGGAGAGGCTGCCCGTATGCGGGCGGTAGGAGTTCCGACGACGGTCACGGTCTCCCGGAGCGAGTCGGAGGCCCAGCGTCCGAACTGGCCGGGTATCTCGACTGCCATCCCGGAGATGGCCTCGGCGAGCTCGGAGGGAAGGGAGCCGACCGCCGCCGGGCTCCCGCCGGGAGGGTGGAGGAGGGTTCGCGGGCCGCCGGAAACAAGTATCTCGAGGTCCGTGTCGCCCGCCAGTCCCGGGTAGTCGGCCATCTGGTAGGAAACAGTCAGCCGGCTTCGCTCGACGGGATCCAGGCCGACGAGCCGCGAGAAGGTGAACTCAGCCTCCGGTGCCGGACCCCGGCCGGACAGGTGATGCGTCAGCCACGCCCGAGTGAGTTGCTCGCTGCGGGCCCGATCCGAGGGAGGTCCGGATCCGCCGTCGTGACCCCCGGTGAACCAGGCCACCTGGACCGGCGTCCCGGCGGCCCGAATCCCGGCTGCGTTGGCGTCGGCCTGGTCTAGCGGGAACAGGCTATCGGCCGAGCCCTGGATCAACAGGGTGGGGGCTGAGATCTGGTCGAGAACCCGGTCCGGGCTGCGCAGCTCCAGCAGTGCACGGATGTCTTCGTCCAGGACCGACGATCCGCCCATCCGGAAATAGGCACGGCAGACGTCCGGTGCCCACCGTCCGCAGGCGTCCGTCCCCTCGGCTCCGAAGCCTGCGCCGAAGAGGGTTCCCACCCAGAGCTGCTTGAGCGCCCCCTGGCTTTCCCCCGAGGATCCGCTTAGGGACTTCGCCAGATCGTTCCAAGTGATCCGGGGGACGATGGCGTCGATCCTGTGATCCAGACCGGCCAGCCACAGGGCGAGCGCACCACCGTAGGAACTCCCCACCACTCCCACCCGGGGGTCGCCGGGGGCGTCGCTCTCCACCTCGGGTCGAGCGGCCAGCCAATCGACCAGGGCGATGGCATCTAACACCTCGTAGTCGGGGTGATTGAGATGGCTCACGCCACCGCTGGCGCCGAAACCCCTCGCCGTCCAGGTGAGGACCACGTACCCGTCACGGGCCAGCGCCTCGGCCTCCTCTGAGACGCTGTCCTTGGTCCCTCCCAGGCCGTGGGCGAGGAGCACCGCCGGAACCCGATCGGTCCGGACAGGAGGAAGGTAAAGGCGGGTGTCGAGCATCACCGGCTGGTCTGAAGCGGTGACCTCGATGGCATGATCCTCGGTGGCGACCGGAGGCGCGGGCCACAATGCCCACGCGAGAAGGGCGGCCGCTGTCGCGGCCGCCCCGATCCAGAGCCACCGGTGCCGCATGCACCGCACACTATGCCGCTCTTGCGCCTACCGGCGCGGCCGCTCGGACGCCTTACGACGCAGTTTCTCCAGCGCCGGCACTGGCCCGACCAGGGGAGCGGTGCCAAGCGGCACCGGTGGCTTCGGTCAGCTCACAGCCTCCAGGGCCTGGCTGATGTCCTGTTTGATGTCCTCGATGTGCTCGATCCCCACCGCCACCCGCACCAGGTCCTCGGTGACACCGGCCGACGACTGCTCGTCGGGCGACAGCTGCTGGTGGGTGGTGGACGACGGATGTATCACCAACGTCTTGGCATCCCCCACATTGGCGAGATGAGAAGCCAGGACGGTGGCATCGATGAACCTCTTCCCGGCTTCGTAGCCCCCGGCGATCCCGAACGAGAGCACCGCTCCGAACCCGTTCTCGAGGTACTTCTTGGCCGTCTCGTGGTACGGGTGCGACTCGAGGCCGGGATAGCTCACCCAGGTCACCTGCGGGTGATCCTCCAGCCACCTGGCCAGTTCCAGTGCGTTGTCCACGTGCCGCTGGACCCGCA
>DATHVR010000126.1:0-34512 GCA_035461175.1 Acidimicrobiia bacterium
TCATGTTGTCTTGATTCGTCCAGGTGATCGTGGTGCCCGCCTTGACGGTGATGACGTTCACCGAGTAGTCGGCCGGGCTTTCGTTCTCGGCGAACTCATCGGGCGAATCCATGTCCTGGAAGGCGCTGGAACCGGCCATGATGTCGATGCTCTCTCCGCCGACCGGAGCCGCAGCCACGGTGGTCTCGCTTCCCCCTTCGGGAGGCGTCATGTCGTGTCCTTCACCTCCCACGATCGACTCGCCTTCGCCCACCGAGAAGATCTCGGGATTGGCTTCGCCGCTGACCACGATCTGGCCGATGGCGCCTTTGTCGATCGCCCGGGCGAGGGCGTGGTCGACCAACACCAGGGTCGAGGGCACCTGACCCACCAGTTCCACCACGGTGCCGCCGCCGGCCGGGATCAGGGTGGTCTGTGATCCCCGCAACGGGGCGCTCAACAGCGTCGCCTCGGGATAGACCTTGTCCCAGTGCGACCCGATCGGGTGGAAGCTGGAGATCAGATTGATCCCGGCATTGATGAAGTAGATCCGGGACCGCTCCCCCACCTGCATGGCCAGGGCGTTGTCGCCGGCGATGGCGCCGACGGCGCCGTTGAAAACGACGTAGGTAGGGTTCTCGTCCCGCACCGCGGCCCGGTCGAGTTCGACCAGGCCTTCCTTGCCGGTGGTGTAGAACTCGGACTGGACGATGTACCACTCGTGGTCGACGGTGGGAAGCGGGGTCTCGGGATCGACCAGGATCCCTCCGTACATCCCGTGCGAGATGTGCTGGGCGATGTCGCCGTAGGCGCAGTGGTACATGAAGAAGCCGGGATACAGCAATCGGGCCTCGATCGTCTTGGTCTCTCCCGGTGCCACCGTGGTGGCCTCGGCGCCGCCGCCCTGTCCCGTGACGGCGTGGAAGTCCACGTTGTGGGGATGGACGTTTCCTTCGGGGTTGGTGATGGTGAAGCGGAGCACGTCTCCCACCCGGGCCCGGATCACCGGACCGGGTGTACCCGAAACGACCTCGGTGTCCCCGCCGACGATTCGATACCCCCAGGTCTGGAATTCGACGCCATTGGCCGGGTCGATTGCGTTTACGCCCTCCACCACCTCGAAGGAGACCTCGACGATGGCGGGCGTGGTGCGAGCGGGAGCAGGCGGCATGTCCGGGGCGGTGGCGACGGCTACGTCGGTGGCAACGGGAAGATCCGCCTTGGGCACTAGGGCGGGGATCACGTCACCGGTGGCAGCGGCGGCCCCATTCTCGCCGAGGAAGGTGTCGACCTTTTCGGAGACCAGGGCGTCATCGACGGAGTTGCGCCCGGCGGTGATCCCGAGTGCGATCACGGCCAGGATGACCGCCCCGATGGTGAGCACCAGGCCCAGGATCGAAATGGTTCCCAGCGTGTAGTGGGGATGAGCGGGAACTTTCCGGCCCGCCTCGGACGGGGTGACTTCTGCCGGGGGGCGATTGATCATCTGGGTCATGGCATATCCTTTGGACGTCGGATACCATTATTCCACTGGTCACCGTTTTTATCTGATAGGGTCCAAAGTCCCGAACCTTTGGGACCATTTCCGGAGGGCACCGTTGGTTATTTTGGAGACGCCGAAGATTCACCTACACATGACACCATGACAGTGGTGGCGGACGGCCAAACCGGAGCCCGGGTGTCGGCCCAACTGCGAGTGTGGCCCGGCGTGGTGTTCGTGATCGCCACCGCCCTCGGCCTGATGCTGCGGGCCGTCTACGTGGGCTGGTCGAGCGGAGTTCCCTTCGACCACCTCCTCCACTCCCACTCCCATGCCCTCTACTTCGGATGGGCGGGCCTGACCATCCTCGCCGCCGCCACCGACGACCTGCCCACGGCCCAACGCTGGGCGTGGGCGGCACTAGTACTCACACTCCCGATGACGGTGGCGTTTCTCCTCCAGGGATACGCTCCCGCCTCGATCGCCGGCTCGACGCTGGTGATGCTGGCCTGGTACGGGGCGATCTGGTCCTGGTGGCGCCGGCGGCAGGAAGCGAGTTGTCCCGCTGGCATGGGGGTGGCGCTCGCCTACGTGCTCGTCGCCAGTGCCGGCATATGGGTGCTGGCCGGGGTCCAGGCCACCGGACGGGGAGACACCATCGCCGCCGACCTCGCCGTCCACGCTTTCCTGTCCGGGTTTGCCTGGGCCATGATGATCGGCGCCGCCGCCCTCACCGAGCGCATGGGACTGATCGACCCCAACTCCAACCGCGCCGCCATAGGTGGGTGGGCCGCGGTGGCGTGGATTCTCTTCCCGCTCGGGGTGGTGGGCGGCCCCGAGGTGCCCGGCCTGGGGTGGGCCGCCCGGGCAGGGGCGATCCTCGTCCTCTACCCGACCTGGCTGTGGTTGCGGGGGGCATGGGACGGCGCCGCCGCCGACACCCATCGGCTCGCACTGCGAGCCGCGGCCGCGTCGCTGGCCGCCGCCGTGGCGGGTCTGGCGGCAGTGGCCATCTTCGGCAGCCCCCTTCTCAGCTTCGTCGGCCGGCAAGGAGTCGTCTTCTATCTCCATGCCCTCCTGCTGGGTGGGGTGAGCACGCTCCTGATCCGGTATCTGGGCGACGGATTGGGAGAAGGGCTCCGCCGGTCGCTCCTGTTCCACGTCTTCGGGGTGGGCCTCATGCTGGCCGGGATCGCCCTCCTGATCGGGGGCCTGGTCCTGGGGGCGTGGCTGGCACTGGCAGGAGCCGTCGCCGCCTGGGCCGCCGGCCTGGGCTGGGCCTGGCTGATCTGGCATCGACAGCCGAGCCGATGAGATTCGACCTGTGGAGCCTGGTTCGCTTCGTCCACGTCGCCTCGGCGGTGCTGTGGGTGGGCGGGCAACTCACTTTGAGCCTGGTGGTCAGGCCGGTATCGGAGCAATTGTTCGATGACGACGGGCGCCGCGACCTGCTCTCCTCACTCGGAAGCAGGTTCGGTCGCATCACCGCCATTGGCTTGATGCCGCTTCTGCTGGCCAGCGGGGTCGCCCTGATCTATCACCGGGGCGTCACTTTTGCCGGCCTCACCGTGCCCGGCTACGGCACCGTCCTCGGCACCAAGATCGTCCTGGCCCTGGTCTCGTTCGCCCTGGCCGCCGCCCACGGGATGACCGCGGTTCGCACCTCCAGCCGGGCGGCACGCTGGGTGGGCATCACCGGAGGGCTGGTGTCGTTGACCGTGGTCTTCCTGGCCACAAGTCTCATTCCGTGAGCGATCGAGTCGATCGGGGGCCGGTATGGTGGACGAGGTGAGACGTCGCCTGGACCCGAAGGGCATCATCGCCGGCGGGATTGCCGTCGCCCTCCTACTCGTGGCGGTCTATATCGGCTCCGAGCAGCTGCGCTGGTTCGATGCCGCCCTGGCGCCTTATCTATTCGGGACACTTCTCGCCGCGTTCGCCACGGTGTATCGGTACGTGGTGTGGTTGCGGCGTCCTCCGACCGAGGTGCTCAACCAGCGCGGCTGGCAGGCAATGCGACGCAGCGGACGGCGCCTGGCGAATATGGTGGCGCTGGCGGGCATGCTCGTCCAGAACATCGCCCTACAGACCTTCATCGCCCGCCGGTCGAGGCTGCGCTGGGCGGGACACCAGCTCCTGTTCTGGGGGTGCGTCTTGGCGGCGCTGATCACCTTCCCGCTCACCTTCGGATGGATCCATTTCGAGTCCGCTGATCCAACGGGCCGCACCTATCTCGCCTACCTGGGCCCGATCGCCACCGTCAGTTTCGACTCCCGCAGTCTGGTCGGCTGGCTCATCTTCCATGCCCTCAACATCGCCGCCTTTCTCGTCATCGCCGGGGTCCTGATATTTCTCGGCCGGCGCCTTCGCGACCGGGGGGCCCTGGCCCTGGAACGGGCCGGAGACTTCGCCGCACTGGCGGGCCTTTTCGCGGTCTCGGTCACCGGACTGATGCTGACGGCGTCGAGCCTGTGGATGGAAGGAAGGTTCTATTCCTTCCTCAACAACCTCCACGCTCTCACCGTGATCCTCGGATTGCTCTACATCCCGTTCGGGAAGCTGTTCCACATCCTCCAGCGGCCCGCCAATCTCGGAGTGGCGTTCTACAAGGACGCGGCTGAAGAGACCGGACCCCAGACCTGTGTCCGCTGTGGGGGCGATTTCGCTTCCCATCTTCAGATGAACGATCTCAAATCGGTGCTGCCCCGAGTGGGATTCGACTACTCGACTCCCGATGGTGGCCACTATCAGGACGTCTGTCCGCGTTGTCGTCGGGAGCTGGTGGGCCTCGCCCAGGTCGATCGCGTGGGTGGTTTTGGCTGATGGCCCAGGCTCCCTTGACCGAAGAGGAACTTGTCCGGATCTATGGCCCCCACCTCAACCGGACGCCGCCCGGAGGATGGGATGCCGGGCTCGACATCGACCGGGTGGTCGACACCCACTGCTGTTTCTGCGGCCAGCAATGCGGGATCCGACTCAAGGTGGCCGGCGAGAAGGTAGTGGGGTTCGAGCCTCGCTACGACTTTCCGTTCAACCAGGGAAAGCTGTGCCCGAAGGGCGTCAAGCGCTACCTGCAGGGGGACCATCCCGATCGGCTACTGGAGCCGCTGGAGCGAGATCCGAGCCAGCCGGAAGGCTTTCGACCGGTGAGTTGGGACCGGGCGATGGAAAGAACCGTGGCCGAGATCCAGCGCATCCAGGAGACATATGGTCCGGACTCCTTCGCCATGCTCTCGGGCGTCTCGATCACCAACGAGAAGTCGTACCTGGTGGGCAAGTTTGCCCGCCTGGCCCTCGGCACCGCCAACCTCGACTATAACGGGCGCCTGTGCATGGTCTCGGCGGGCGCGGCCGGAAAGAAGGCCCTCGGCGTCGATCGGGCCGCCAACCCCTGGTCGGACATCCCGCTGGCCGAGGTCGTGTTCGTTGCGGGCGCCAACATCGCCGAATGTGCACCCATTACGACCAGCTACATCTGGAGGGCCCGGGACCGGGGCGCCAGGCTGATAGTCATGGACCCGCGTGTCACCCCCGTGGCTCGCACCGCACATCTGTTCTTGGGCGTTCGCCCCGGCACGGACCTGGCGGTTCTCAATTCGATTCTCCATACGTTGATCCGCCGGGACTGGATCGATCACGAATTCATCTCGGCCCACACCAGCGGCTTCGAAGAGGCGATGAAGGCGGTGGACACCGCCACTCCCCGGTGGGCCGAGGAGATCTCGGGAGTTCCCTCCGCTCGCATCGAGGAGGCAGCCGAGCTGTGGGGCACCTCGACCACCGGCATGCTGCTTCATGCTCGGGGGATCGAACATCACACCAAGGGCGTCGACAACGTCCTCGCCTGCATCAACCTCGGTCTCGCCACCGGCAAGTATGGGAAGCCCGGCTGCGGGGTCAACACCATCACCGGCCAGGGAAACGGACAGGGAGGCCGCGAGCACGGGCACAAGTGCGACCAGCTCCCCGGCAACCGCGACATCACCAATCCGCAACATCGCGAGTACATCGCCTCGGTGTGGAACTGTGCACCCGAAGAGATTCCCGGCAAGGGTCTCACCGCGCAGGAGATCATGAACGCGATTCACGCCGGAGAGATCAAAGGACTGCTGTCGATCTGTTTCAACCCGTTGGTCTCCCTCCCGGACTCGAACTTCACCCGCGAAGCGCTCGCCAAGCTCGAGTTCTATTCCGTGATCGACTTCTTCCTCTCCGAGACCGCCCACCATGCGGACATCGTCTTTCCGGGATCGCTGCACGAAGAGGACGAAGGCACTGTCACGACGCTGGAGGGCCGGGTAGTCAAGGTCAACGCCGCCGTCGCTCCCCCGGGAAACTCTCGCCGGGACTGGGAGGTCCTGTGCGAACTTGCCGATCGGCTGGGTCGGGGGCAGTACTTCGACTACTCGTCAACCGAGGAGATGTTCGAGGAACTGCGTCGTGCCTCCCACGGTGGGACTGCCGACTATGCAGGCATCACCTGGAAACGCGTCGAGGAAGAGAACGGGGTCTTCTGGCCGTGTCCCGAAGAGGGTCATCCCGGCACACCCCGCCTCTTCGAAGGAGGCCGATTCTTCCATCCCGACGGCCGGGCTCGCTTCATCCCCACGCCATGGCGGGAGTCGGCCGAAGTTCCCGACTCCGAATACCCGATCTATCTGACCACCGGCCGGGTCATCAGCCAGTACCTGTCGGGCACCCAGACCCGGCGTATCGGAGCGCTCGTGGACCAGTACCCCGAGCCGCTATGTGAGTTGCATCCGGTGCTGGCCGAATCGATCGGCGTCTCGGACGGGGACATGGTGCGGGTCACCTCACGCCGCTCCTCCATCGAAGTTCCGGCCAAGGTGGTTTCGACCATTCGCCCGGACACGGTCTTCATCCCCTACCACTGGCCGGGCGACAAGGCGGCCAACCGGCTCACACATCGCGATATCGACCCGATCTCTGGCATCCCCGAGTACAAGGTGAGTGCCGTTCACGTCGAGAAGTCGTCCGGGAGCGGAGATGTCCGCGACGACCGTGACCTGACACTGCACGGAACATCGTGAAAGGTTGGATCGACCCCGCCACGGCCGTCTTCGCCGTCGATCACAGCCGATGTATCGCCTGCCGAGCGTGTGTCCAGGCCTGTGCCGAATGCGATACCCATCGCGGGGTTTCATTGATCCATCTGGATACGATCGATCGGGCCACCACCACCCAGACCGTGCCGATGGTGTGCATGCACTGCGAGGACCCCACCTGTGCCGAGGTGTGTCCGGCCGACGCCATCAAGCAGAACGAGGACGGGGTGGTGCAGTCCTCGCTCAAGCCCCGCTGCATCGGCTGTTCGAACTGCGTCTACGCCTGTCCCTTTGGCATCCCCAAATACCTGGGCTCGTTCGACCAGATGATGAAGTGCGACATGTGCTACGACCGTACCTCCGAGGGACTCAAGCCCATGTGCGCCTCGGTCTGCCCTTCGGAGGCCCTCTGGTACGGCACCGCCGAGGAGTTCGCCCAGACCCGCCGGGGTGGACTGTCGCGAGACTGGACCTTCGGCAATCAGCCAGTGCGTACCAAGGTGGCGGTGGTGACCGACGAACCGGGACCGGTGGATGTGTTCATCGGCCGTCGATCCCGCCACTGGATGGAAGATCCGTTCGGATTCGAGGAGATGTCGGTGTGACCGAGCCACCCATCTGGCGTCGTGACTTCCCGTACACGAGCGAGGGCGAGGACGGGGTGACCCGGCGCGAGTTCACCCGGTTCTTGATGGCGGCATCGGTCGCCGCCGCCGGCGGCGGCGGCCTCATGAGCCTGTGGGCCTCTCTCCGCACCGTGAATCTGGGCGAGCCGACCGAGATCATCGCCACCGACCGGATCCCGGTGGGAGGCAGCCACCTCTTTCGCTACCCCACCCCGGCGGACCCCGCCATCCTCCTCCACCCGGAGGAAGGCCGGTTCATCGCATTCAGCCAGAAATGCACCCACCTCGGCTGCGTCGTCTACTGGGAGCCCGAAGATGCGGTGCTGGAATGCCCATGTCACGAGGGTCTCTTCGGTCTGGACGGACGGCCTATCGCCGGCCCTCCCGAGCGTCCTCTGGGACGCATCGACGTGGAGGTCCGGGACGGAATCATCTGGGCCCAGGGCATGGAGGCGGAAGCGTGAGAAGGGATCGCACCACCCGTCTCAGCACCGCGGTGATGGTCTACGTCGTTCTCCTTCTCTCGCTGCAATTGTTTCTACTCGCCGTCGCCGCCGAGGGCCTGCTGGCAGGCGAACCCGCCCTCGCCTGGGGCGCCACGGCCGTGTCGGCAGTCCTGGCACTCGGGACCGTCGGCTTCTACCTCTACTTCCGACGTGTCTGAGACAGGGCCCATCGGGGGCGAGATGAACCGGGTGGTGGGCGGCATCGCCACCCGTCTGCGCATCCCCTACCTCCTCGAGCGCCACTCCTCCACCTCGGTAATGGGAGCGTTTGCCCTCATCAATGGCGTCATCTCGATCGGACTGATGGCGGCGGCCGCCTGGGTGACCGGGTCGGCATTCGTATTTCCCTCGCTCGGCCCCACCGCCTTCCTGTTCTTCTATACCCCGACCCTGGCCAGCGCTTCCCCCCGCAACACGATCTGGGGGCACCTGATCGGGGCGGCGGCCGGCTATCTGGCCCTGGTTCTGTTCGGGCTCACCGACGCCGCTCCCGCCCTCGCCACGGCCGTCACCCTGCCGCGAGTGGGGGCAGCGGCGGTCTCGCTGGGACTGACCGCGGGGCTGATGGTGTGGCTACGGGTCCCACATCCGCCCGCAGGAGCCACGACCCTGATCGTCTCCTTGGGGATCTTGCGAACGCCGCTCGATCTCGCCGTATTGATGCTGGCGGTGGTCCTCCTCACTGTCCAGGGATTCGTCATCAATCGGGCCGCCGGCATCGACTATCCCGCCTGGTCGCCTCGGATCCCGTGACACCGACATCTTCCAGCCGTGTCCAGCGGTCCCACACGATCGCCCGGCTGGCCTTTCGGCTGGCGGCGATGTTCGGCGTGGTGGCGGGAGTTTGGGCGATCGTGGTCCTGATCCGGGGAGGATCGTGGTGGGGACCCCTCCATTCCTTCGTGGCCGGGACCGTCCTGGCGGCGATCTCGGGGGCGTCGCAGATGTTCACCATCACCTGGTCGGCCGCCGCTCCCCCATCCCCCACCCTCACCACCCTCCAGAGGTGGCTACTCGGCGGAGGGGTGGGACTGGTCCTGGCGGGCGTCGGCGGCGGGATCACACCGCTGGTGTGGCCCGGTGCCGCCGCCGTGGTGGCGGCACTCGCCCTGTTGGGCTGGTCACTGGCAGGGACGATCCGTCGCAGCCTCCTGCGCCGTTTCGACCTCTCGGCCCGCTTCTATCTGCTCGCCATCATGGCCGGCGTGGTCGGGGTGACACTGGGGGCGATCCTCGGCTCGGACTCGGCCGGGGATCGCTTCGTCTCGATGCGACTGGTCCACTCGCACCTCAACCTCGTCGGTCTGGTCGGTCTCACGATCGTCGGCACCCTCCCCACCTTCCTTCCCACCGTCGCCCACCATCGGGCCGTCAGCGGGCGGGAAGCGATCGCGGCCTGGTGGATGGCGATGGCGGGGACGACAGCCATGCTCGCCGGCCTGTGGTGGGGACCGGGGCCGGTCGGGGCGGGCACGCTGGCGATAGGTGCCGCCGCATCCCTGATCCTGGGCGGCGTTCTCATCCGGCTCTGGGCCAGGGGCCGGCGACGCCTCCCCTTCCTGCAGGTGGCGGCAGGCACCGTCTGGCTGATCCTGTGGACGGTGGTGGATGGATCACGGCTTCTCGCCGACCAGGTGGTCGTCTGGTCGAACTGGACGGCGGTGGCGGTGGTGGCCGGGGTGGGCCAGGTGCTGGCGGGCTCGCTCGCCTATCTGCTCCCCGTTCTGGCCGGACCGCCCCTCGAACCCAACGCGAGCCGTATGACCGCCCGCCCCGCCCTCCCCCTCCTGGTTGTGAACGCGGCCGGGGTGGCCGGATCGCTTCGTGCCCCCTGGGTCCTGGCGGCACTGGTTCTGATCTGGCTCGTCGATTTCGGGTTGCGATTGGTCACGCTGCGCCTTCGGCCCGACAAACCCTGACGGGAATGGTCCCGGCCGCGAGGAGCCTTTTGTCCCGGACGGGGTGTGCATTCGACTCTCGCTGTCCTCGGGGGCCTCCGGCAGTATGCCCGGCATAGCAGTTCGCCACTGAACAGAAAGAGAGGCACCCGATGGCTGCCATCACCCAAGAGAGAGTCACCCCGGTCGAAGCGGTATCCCACAAGAAGAGCTGGGTCCTCCTCGCCGCCGGGATCATGGCCCTGGTCGTCGGCGTCGGAGCCGTGGCCGGAGGCATCTTCGGCGCCTGGTACACCTGGGACCAGGCCGTCACCCAGGACATCACTACCCCGGACGATGCTGCCATCCCCGAGGCGGCCGTCCGCGGACCTTTCACGATGTGGGCCCAGTCCGACATCATCACCCACCACCAGCTGGACCGCACCGACGGTCTCTACTACAGCCAGATGCCCCGCGAGGTGCCGGCCGTCGATGAGGCGGGCGAGCCCGTTCTGAACGAAGCAGGCGAGCAGCTGATGGTCCCGAATGACGCTCGAGCCTCCTGGTTCGATGCCACCACCCTCACCACCGCCCTCAGCCTGGGGATCCTCTCCTACGCACTGTCGGCGATGGCGATCGCGGTGGGGCTGACACTGGCAGTCACCGGCTTCGTGTTCCTGCACATCCGCAAGAGAGCCGTACTCCTCTAAGACTCCAGCACCCCACCGGAGAGGGCCGGACCATCGAGGTCCGGCCCTCTCTTGCGTCCCAGGAACCGATGGTCCCCGGGCGACGTCATATGTCGAGATCCAGTCGAGGAGGAACCCCCTTGCGAACCCTAGCCGTGACCGTCCTCGCCTTCGTCCTGGCCGGCTGTGCCGGTGGGGATGCCTATCCGGGCGCCGACCTCGCCGTCGTGGTGGAACATCCCGACGCCCCCACCCTCTCCTACCGGATCACCTGCGGAGAGACGGCCCGCGTGGAGGGGGCGGACCTCGACGCCGAGGCGGCCTGCAGTTCACTGGCCGACCCGGTCGTGAGGACCCGCCTGGTCGATGGGCCCCCGGCCGACCAGATGTGCACCGAGATGTACGGCGGGCCGGACACCGCCGGCATCAGCGGGACACTGGACGGCGAGCAAGTCACCGCCGAGATCGATCGGGCCAACGGGTGCGGCATCCACGACTGGGACGAACTTCTGGCGGACCTGCTGCCCGCCGCCCGCGGCGTCGGCGAGTGAGTTCAGCGATCGGCTGAATCCCTGATCGAGTCGGCCGCTTGCGGCCGCCCCTGCGCCGCCTCGGCCAGATGTTGCATCTCCACCTTGCCGCAGACGAGACATACCCGGCGTTCCAATCCGAAGTTGACGGTGGAGATCGTCTCCTCGTGAGGGCAGCGCCCCTCTTTGGCATGACGGTCGAATAGCCGCATAGCGATCATTCCTTTCATTCAGTGTCAGGCGTCCAGACCGGCATCACCCGCAGGCTGCGGGAGCGCTCCCGCCGGCGGACGCCGGCAAAGGGGACGATCAAGACGAAATGGGTCTCGCCATTGATGTGGCGATATGAGATCTCGGTATTCATCTGGGCGGCCAGCTCCCGGGCCACCGCCAGGCCCAATCCCAGCGAACCTGCCTCCCGGCCCGACGCCCCAGTGTGCACGAAGCGCCGGAACATGGTGGTGGCCACCTCCGCATCGATTCCTTCCCCGGAGTCGACGACCTGGCAGATGTAGTGGTCGCCGCTGGCCTGTCCCCGGATGCTGACCGGGGCGAGTCCGTGACGGTGGGCGTTGACGAGCAGGTTGCGCAGGACGTGGCGGAACCGATCGGGGTCGACGAGGACGGAGGCGTCCTGGCACTCGATGGCGGCGTCGCCCCCCAGGAGACGGATGTAATCGACGACGGCTTCGACCTCCTCCTTCAAGCTGGTGGGGACCGGCTCCACCGTGAGCAGGCCGGCGTCGGCCCGGGCGGCGACGATCAGATCGTCGACGATCCCGCTCAGTTCGGCCGACCGGCACACCATCGATCCGACGGCTACGGCGGCTTCTCCGTCCAACTGCTCGAGGTCGATGGTGCGGGCGGCGGCGACGATCCCCGTCATCGGCGTTCGCAGCTCATGACTCACCCGGGCGACGAAGTCGTCTTTGAAGAGGGTCAGTTCGTCGACGGCGGCGGCGCGGGTGCGTCGCCATACCCGATCCATGGTCCAGCCGTAGCCGCCGGCCACGGCCAGGAGCACGCCGAAGGCGGCCATCAATACGAGAGCCGCCTCGGCCCCGGACGGCCCGCCTCCCACCCTGCTCATCAACCAGAACAGCGCCGTCGCCCCGGCCGCCGCCACGGTGACGACCGAAAGCAGGCGAGCGGGACCGCGTCTGGTTGTAGCCGGTTGCAGGCTGGTTTCCATACCCACCGAATCGGCCAAAGGGGTGCCGTTTCTGCAGGCCCATTCACAAATCCCTCGCGGTAACTAGTCCCTGGCGGACGAAAACAGGCGAGCTGCTGATCTACCCCCGAGCGGGACCGTGGTCCGATGGAGTCCCCCGGAGTCCGAGCATAGTTACGACCCGCTACCGAGTTCCTCGGCGAGTCCAACCAGGATTCCACCCGGACCGCGGATGTAGCAGAGGCGATACGAGTCTTCGTACTGCACCACGTCACCGACAAGCGTCGCCCCGCCAGTACGCAGCCGAGCAAGAGTTTCGTCGATGTCGCTCACGGTGAACATCACGCGTAGATAGCCCAGGGCGTTGACAGCGGCGTTTCGATGGTCTGAGACCACAGATGGAACGATGAATCGGGAGAGTTCGAGCCGGCTGTGGCCGTCGGGAGTGACCATCATCGCGATTTCGACCGTCTGGTCACCCAGTCCGGTGACGCGCCCGGCCCACTCCCCTTCCACCATCGCCCGACCTTCGAGCCTCATCCCGAGCTCGACGAAAAAGGAAATGGCGTCGTCGAGATAATCCACCACGATGCCGACGTTGTCCATCCTGAGTAACCGGCTCTCGGTCATGAATACTCCCGGTAGTTGCGCATCATGACCTTCCGAGACATGACCTTCCGAATCATGACATCGTCTCACGGTTCTCGGTCGCTATCCCGATCCGGGCGCTTCACCTGACGATGACGCCTTTGGCCAGGCGTCGTCGGGTCCGCTTGAGATTGACGGTGTCCCCTCGGGATGGTTCGCCTGGAGACGTAGACAGAGTCGCGGCACGAACCCACTTTGATCCCGGAATGACGCCCACCTGACAATGCCGAACAGACGGCGCGTCGGTGCTCGTTGCGGAGGATCACGAAGTGACGGTTCTGGTGATTCCGCCGGGCATGGTCTACATCGGAAAGATGCATGTGGCAGACTCCTGGCGATGAGAGGTCGTCGCGTTGCTATCGGGGGTGGCAACTTTGGTGGAGCAGGATCACCGTCGGCGCTGATCGGTGCGGGCCTCGACGCACCTGGAGCACACCGGGTTCTGGATACGGCCGAGCGCCTAGGCATCACCATCGTCGACACGGCGTTCAGCTACGCGGCCGGCGCGTCGCAGGAGATGATCGGCATTTGGCTGGCTGCTGATCCTGATCGGGCAGGTCGGATGACAATCGTCGACAAGGTCGGGGTCATCGAGCGGGACGGTGAACTGCAGCTGGACCTTTCGTTCGAATCGGTGATCGCGCATGCAGAAGCCGGTCGTTCCCGCCTGGGTGTCGACGCCGTTGACGTGGTCATGTGCCACGCCCCCGACCCGGAGACACCTGCCGAAGAGTCTCTAAGCGCGTTCGGATCCCTCATCGACGCAGGATTGGCCGGGGGCTGGGGAGCCAGCAACATCGACGGCCCCACGTTGACAGAGTGGCTCGAAGCCGCCCGCCAGATCGGCCTCCCAGCCCCGATCTTCGTTGAGAATTGCTACAACCTCCTTCAACGCGAGGCCGGGGAGACGGTCCTCCCGATCTGCCGTGAACACGAGATCGGATTCCTTGCTTACAGTCCCTTGGCAAGCGGGCTGTTGACCGGGAAATACCGCCGTGACGAGCCGCCGCCCGAGGGTTCAATGATGGCCCTTCGCCCGGACATGGCCGCCGATTTCGACGATCGAGCAGCACACATCATCGCCGCGGTCACGGAAGTCGCTGCCGCGCACGGGGTATCTAATGCGGCGGTGGCGATTTCATGGCTGCTGTCCCAGCCAGGAGTTATTCCTATCGCCGGACCGAGCAAAGGCCACCACATGGATGCGGTCGAGCATGCTCTTGACCTTGCATTGTCCGAGACCGATATCGAGCGGCTTTCTTAGGGGAGTCTGCAGCAACACTGAATAGCCGAGGGCGCGGCGACACACCGGCGCCAACCACGAAGACACTTGGCTTAGGACGACGATTGACAACGGGAACGCCGGTTTCGATCAATCTGGCGCACAACCGCTCAGACTGAATCCGAGCGGGATCGGAGCGCATAGCGGACGGGTGGCCCGGATTGCATGATCTGCCGGTTCACACAGGAGCGTCACACCAGCGACTCTTGGTTCAGGCTTGGGTGGCGGCTAGGAGTTCGTCGAGCATCGTCGGTGTGGACTGCCAGGTCGACAGGTGGCCCTCTCCCTCGAAGAGATGCATTGACGCCTCGGGAACGTGACTCGCCAGCCATCGTCCGTGGGCGAGTGGTTTGAGCAGATCCTCTGAACTGTGCCAGATCATGGTTGGTCTTGTGACCTCTTCTAGGTCGAATCCCCACGGCTTGGTGAAGGCGAGCATGTCGTCGACCCAGCCGTCGACGCCGACCCGGAGCGCCTCTTGTACATCGGCGATGGCGTCTTCGGCGAATTCGTCGGTGAGCACGGCACGGTCGACCTCCGGCAGCGACGACGAGAATGCCTCGATGAACCCATCGACCGCCACACCCAGCAGCTGCTCTCGAAGGTTGTCAAGGTAATTCCGAAGTGTTTCCTCACCCTTGAGCGCAGCGCCATATTCGGCGATGTTGTCTTCTCCCATTCCAGCCAAATAGTCCAAGCGTTCCGCGTCAAAGGTTGCATGGCTGCTGACCACCAAGGCGGCCATGGCGGGGTCGAGAAGCGCGGCGCAGGCGAGGGCGTGAGGTCCACCGCTCGAGCCTCCTCCGACGACACAGGAGTTCACCCCGAGAGCATCCAACACCTCGGCCGTGTCCGAAACGATGTCGACGACTCTTCGGCCCGGTTGACGCGATGAGTCCCCGTACCCGGGGCGGGATATCCACACCACACGCAGGCCCCGCTCATGAGCCGGCTCCTCGACAATCCGGTAGCCGCAAGCAGAGCCGGGCGTGCCGTGATGAAACCAGCACCGGCCCATCTTCAGGTCCGGTGACCCGGACGTCCAGTCGCCGACCGTCGCTCAGCTCGATATGGTCCACGGTCGTCGCTCCTTTCCACACGGCTCTGATGGAGAGGGTATGTTGGCTGGTCGATGCCAGCGCGAGTCGCGATTATCGGAACCGGGATCATGGGGGGTCGAATGCTGGCCGAGATGGCACGGCACCCCGAGTTCGAACCCACTTGGGCCTGGGACTCGAGCCCAAGTGTCCGAGATGCCACCGCCGCCGAGTACCCCCACCTCGTATTCGTCGAGGAGATCTTCGCCCAGCCCGCAGACTTGTTCTACATAGCTACGCCGCCAACGACGCATATCCCGCTTGCCCGGAGGGCGAGCCGAGCGGTCCTGTGCGAAAAACCGCTGGCCGTAGACGTGACCGAGGCACGACGCCTGGTCGATGAGATCGAGATCCCCAACGCTGTGAACTTCCCATTCGCCACCGACCCGATTATTTCCACACTTGAACTGGAGTTGGCCGAGAAGCGTCACGGCGATCTCCGGCGTTTGGAGATCCGGCTCTTCTTCAACGATTGGCCGCGTAAGTGGCAGCAGGGGGCCGCATCCTGGCTGGCACAACCGGAACAGGGTGGGTTCCTACGAGAGGTCTTTTCACACTTCGCCTACCTCACTGACCGCATCCTTGGACCAGTGCAGCTAATCCAGGCAGAGGTCGAACGTGGACCGACCGGGACCGAGTCAACCGTCAGAGCCCAGCTAAGAGCCGGAGATGTCCCCGTACTGATGACCGGCGATGTCGGGGGATGCGCCCCCGACTACAACGAATGGACGCTCTACGGAAGCAGAGCCTCGTACCGGATCCAGGACTGGCACACCCTCAAGCTCGGCGACGAGGACGGATGGCGAGACCTTCAGCCCAGCGCGCCGCCGGCACAAGGACTCAAGAAGCAGCTCGACGCAGTCACCGAGATGCTGAGCGGCCACCCGAATCCCCTGCCCAATTTCGCCGACGCGCTACGCATTCAAGAACTCGTCGAGACGATCCTGACCACCCAAACGAACCAAACGCCCCAATGAAACTCCAGCCACGCATAACGATCAGTCATGCGTGACGACCCGATTCCCTGACGGCTCAGATCGACAGAACGCCGGTCAGTACTTTCGTCACCGAGCCGGACCTTTGCTCACCAGCCGCGTGTGCCCGGCTCGCCCTTGAACGGACCGACGATATCGGAAGTAATCCAGCCGCCGTAGAAGTCCCCGGACTGGGCTCGTACCGCCTCGTCCCCGAGGAGACACCGGTCGACCCGGCCCGGGTAGAACGAGTAGTACCCGGCCAGGAGGGCGAAGTCCGGGGTGGGTCGGGGATAACACCAGGCGGCGCGTTCGGCCCGCTCGCCGTCGATCGAGATGGAGTAGTAGTCGGCCGCGCCTTTCCATTCGCAGACGGTGCGTCCCGGCTCCGAGACGAGAAGGTCGAGGCGCACGTCGTCGGGTGGGAGATAGATGCCCGGGGGATGGCTGGTCTCGAGCACCCTGAGGGCCCGGCGCGAGCGGGCCACGACCACGTCGGCGAACTCGACCACGGCCTCCCGTTCGGTAGCTTCGACACGGGGTGGACGGGGATAGTCCCACACCGACTCCTGGCCCGGCCCCGGTGGCACTGGCACCGGTCTCACCTCAGGGCCTCCTCGGCGTGGATCTCGGGGAGGCGCCACGCCATCAGTGCACCGGCGATCCCTGCCAGCGCCAGGACGCCCAGAGCCCACTCCTCTCCGAACCGAGAGGCGGCCGCCCCCACCAAGCCGGTTCCGAGCAGGGCGATACCGATGAGGGTGTTGGACACGGCCACATACCGGGTGCGGCGGTCGCCCTGGGCCAGGTCGACCACGTACGTCTTCCGGCCCATCCGCGCTCCGGCGTGGATCACGGCCAGGACCAGATAGGTGACCGGCCCCAGCCACCCGCTCTCTCCCCACACAGCCCGCACGCCTAGGTAGATGAAGACTGCCATTCCCCCGCTCAGGGCGGTGGCCGACATCACCCACCGCGAGGACCGGTCGGCCAGCCGCCCCCAAACGGGGGACCCCACCAGTCCGGCGATCCCGGCGGCAGCGACGAACGCCCCCAGACCCCCCGGCGACTCTCCCGACTCCGCCGCCAGTGCCACCACGAACGGGGGGCTGAGGGCGGTGACGAGGAGGAGGGTCCGGGCGATCACGAAATTGCGGAAAGGACGGTCGTTTCGCACCAGGTCGAGGGACTGCCGTAAGGAGGTGGCGGGATCGGAGGCGTCCCCCGGCGAGGGAGTCTCTTCCACGGTCAGGAAGACGACAGAAGCGAGCACCCAGACCACGGCGGCCGCCAGAATCATGGCCCCCAGCACGGTGGCATCGGTTGTCTCGCCGAACAGTGACAGACCCGCCCCGACGGCCAGCGTGCCGAGACCGGCCACCGACGCCGCCAGTCCCGTCACCGACCCCCGATTGCCGCGCGGCACCGTCTTACCGAGGATGTCCTTGGAAGCGATGGAGGAAGCCGCCCGGGCCAGGGCGAAGACGGCCAGGGCCGCCAGGATGGCCCACGCGGCGAGAATCCCCTCGAGGAAGATGGCGGCGAGGCCGATGGCCGCCACCGCCGCCGCCTGGCCGAGCCCTCCCGCCGCCCAAACCCGCTTGCGCAGGCCAAAGCGTCGCACCCAGGGCACCATGGCTGCCTGGGGAAGTAGCGACCCCGCCTCCCGCACCGGGACCAGCAGGGCGATGAGAAAGGCGGGCGCCCCCAGGCTGGTCAGGAGCCAGGCGAGAACGGTCTTCGGGTCCACCACCCGATCTCCCAGCTGCTGCAGTGTCAGCGCACCCACGAGGCGGGCCGCATTTGCGGGCACCTGGCGACAGGCCGATTCAGGCAGTTCCCTGCAGCCGTGATCCTCTTCGTCCGCGATCAGGAACGAATAGGCCCGGGTCATCAGATCAGCCACGGACCCAGCCTACGGCCCCCCGTTTGGGATCGAACACCGTCGGGTAGGTGTCGTCCACCAACCACCGAAAGGACCTGTGATGGAAACCAGTCACGTTGGACGCGTACTCGAAGATTTGCTCGAAACCCTCGAGGACGGCAAGAAGGGATTCACCCAGACGGCCGAGAAGCTGACCGAGGCCAATCGCAACGACCTGGCCGGGCGCATGCGTGAGTTCGCCGACCAGCGCTCCTCCTTCGGCGCCGAGATCCGCACCCTCGCTTCCCAGCTCGGAATTGAGCTCGACGAGTCCGGGTCTATGGCCGGAGCCCTCCACCGCGGGTGGATTTCACTCAAGGATGCCCTTGCGTCCGACGAGCCTGCCGCAGTGCTGGCCGCGGCCGAGACCGGCGAAGATCACGCCAAGGACGAGTTCACCAAGGCCCTCGATGAGGACCTTCCCGGAGATGTCCGGACGCTGATCGCCCGTCAGGCCGCCGCCGTGTCCGCGGTCCACGACGAGGTGAAGAAACTGCGGGACGAGGAGAAGTCCGCATGACCGGCTGGGCAATCCTCCTCCTGATCGTGGCCCTCATCCTGGGCGGCGTCGGTCTATTCGTGGAGGCGCTGCGCTGGCTGCTGATCATTGGCCTCGTGCTGCTGGTCGTGTCTTTCCTCACCGGACGCAAACGGGTCGTCTGACCCGGGCAGAACGAAGCCAAATCGGGAACGGGCGGCCCTCGGGCCGCCCGTTCCCGCGTCTCGACCCGTTCCAGCCCGATAGGGCCATCGGCCCAAGTCGAGGGGACCTTCGCCTCCGGAAATCCTCCTTCGTCGGAGGCAGGATGCGGACAACGACGAAAGGACCCCAAGTGCTCGTTCGTGAACTCCTCGGGGGAGAAGTCGATACTTGCCCACCCCACCTGTCGATGGTGGCGGCTGCCCGGCGGATGATCGACGAGGACATCGGTTCACTGGCCGTGGTCGACGCCGGAGAACTGGTCGGGATCGTCACCGAGCGTGACGTCCTGCGAGCGGTGGCCGACGAGAAGCTGAGCAGGCGATCCAAGGTGGCCGAGGTGATGACACCCCGACCCGACTCTCTCGAGCCCGACGTGGACGTCCAGGAGGCCTCGGAGTGGATGATGGCCGCCGGCTACCGGCATCTGCCCGTCACCGATTCCGGCGAGTTGATCGGAATGATCAGCATCAAGGATCTCATGTGGGCCCTGACCGAGGCAGCCGCGGGCCGGACCGGGGTGTGACGTGACCCTCACCGCCCACCCCAAGAGGACCGGCCGAGCTCGGTCCGCCAAGATCAGGATCGTTGTCGTCGACGACCACCAACTGGTTCGAGATGGCCTCCGGGCATTGATCGGCCGGGAGCCGACGATGGAGGTGGTGGGCGAGGCTGAGAGCGCGGGGGAAGCCGTCCGTAGGGTCGTGTCCGAGGAGCCGGATGTGGTGACGCTGGACATCGGCCTCCCCGACTCCTCAGGCATCGAGGCCTGTGCTCGCATCAAGGAGATCGCGCCCGGGACCCGGGTCCTGATGCTTACCGCCTACGCCGATTCCGCCGCCTGCAAGGCCGCCCGGGAAGCCGGAGCCGACGGCTTCGTCCTCAAGCGCACCCGTGACTTCCAGCTGGTGGAACGGATCCAGCAGGTAGCGGACGGCCATACCGCCTTCGAGGACGAGCCCAAGGAGACCTCCGATCCGGTCCTGGACCGCCTCACCCCCCGAGAGATGTCGATCCTGGAGCTGATCGCCGAAGGCAAGACCAACCGGGAGATCGCCGAGAGCCTCTTCCTGGCCGAGAAGACCGTCAAGAACTACGTATCCAATCTGCTAACCAAGATGGGGATACGACACCGCTCGGCGGCGGCCGCCTATGTGGCCAGGCTGCAGTCGACCCGTGCCCGCCTCGGCCTCGACCCCGAGGACTGACCCCGGGTCCGATATTGCGGACTTTCGACCCTGGCACGACCCGCCGGGACGGGCCGACACTCGCCTCTAGAGACACGGAGAAAGGAGAGACCGTGGAACTGAAGAGGTGGGTGCCCCTTCTCGATCTGGAATCGGAGATGCGCTCCATGTTCGACCGCTATTGGCCGGCCGAAGAAAGGGAACGGCTTCTCCCCAACAAGCTGGTCGCAGACATGCACAGAGACGAGGGAGACCTGGTGGTGACGGTAGAGCTTCCCGGCGTCGATCCCGACAAGGATGTAGACATCACCGTGGAGGACGACATCCTCATCATCAAAGGTGAGAAGTCCGACGAACGAGAGGTCGAGGAAGAGGATCACTTCCTGCGCGAGCGCCGCTTCGGCAACTTCGAGCGCCGCATCTTCCTGCCCGACGGGGTGGACCCCGATGCCATCACCGCCTCCTATGACCACGGCGTGCTGACGGTCCGGGTGCCGATACCGGTGGAAGCGGAGGGGACTCCCCGTAGGATTCCGATCAAGGCCAACCCATGACGTGCCGGATTCCGGCATCGACGACCCCGGCCCCGGCCGGGGTCGTCGGCGAGAGGAGGAGAAGAGCGTGAAAGTACTCGTGACCGTGGCCTCGAAACACGGAGCGACCGCCGAGATCGGTGATCGCATCGCCGCCGAACTGGCCCGGCGGGGCCACGACGTGACCAACCGGCCCCCCGAGGAGGTGGGCCGGGTCGAGGGGTTCGACGCCGTGGTAATCGGCAGTGCTGTCTACGCCGGACGGTGGCGCCCGGAGGCCCGGGACCTGATAGACGAGTTCGGCCGTTATCTGCGCGATCGCCATCTGTGGCTGTTCTCGAGCGGGCCACTCGGCGAACCCCCCGAGCCCAACGAGGATCCCATCGACATCGCCGCCATCGTCGAGGCCACCTCGCCTCATCCCCACCGCATGTTCCCGGGAAAGCTCGACCCCGAAGTCCTGGGCCTGGCGGAGCGGGCCATTGTCCGGGCGCTGCGCGCTCCCTACGGTGATTTCCGGGACTGGGAGGAGATCACGGCGTGGGCGGGCGAGATCGCCGACGCTCTCGACGCTGCCACGGCCTAGGCGAAGACGATGAAAGGCCCGCCCGTGGTGACACGGGCGGGCCTTTCCTGTGCCCTCAGTTGGTGTGTTCGCGCCGGTTGAGCGACCCGACCACCACTGCCGCCCCTGCCACTACCAAGGCAAGGGGACCGATGTAGCGGAGGTCACTGACCGACAGCGACCAAACGTCCATCGCTTCCAGGGTGAAGGCGATCCCCAGTGCCAGGAAAATGAGACCGGCAAAGAGGGTTCCTAAGTGCATTCTCATCTCGTCACCTCGATCTCTCCCGCCGCCACGTTCAGGTCAAGCGTCAGCGTGACCTCGGCCGTGTCGTAATCGGGACTCTCGTAGACGCGACTGACGGAGATGCCGTCGGCCTGTTCGCCCAGGAGATTCACATCCCCCGCTCCCGCCGAGGCGTCTACCGCCACCGCCACATCGGCCGGCAGCCGGATCAGCATCTCCCCGGCCCCCACCGTGACGTCGACCGAGGTCGACTCGGTGAGGCTGAGGTCGGTCAGATCGAGTGTGATCGCTCCCATCCCGACGTTGTAGGCCGGCTCGAGTTCCTCCTGAGTGGTGATTCGGTAATTGCGTTCCCCGATTCCGCCGGCGAAGGCATTAGGCGGGAACACCGCTGCCAGCACCACTGCCACGGTGAGGAACACGCCGAACACCACCAGGCCACTATGCGGGCCGTCGAAAGATCCGACCACCAGGGCGAGACCGACGATGCCGAGCAGGATCGGCAGCACCAGGGCGGCTCGCACCTCGAACACGTCGAGCGCGTCGAGCAGCCACAGGGCTCCGGCCGCCACCAGCACCAACCCGAGAACTATCGAGCCATAAGGCCGGTTCCGGGGTGTGAGGGTGGAGTCGGAGGTAGCGGGACGTTCATCGATTGCGTGCATGGCGACTCCCCGAGTAGATCATGGCGAGACCGGCCGCGACCACTACCAGCGGCCACATGATCCGGTCGAACCACGGCACCAGGTTGTTGATCAACAGCATCAACCCCACCGCGATGAGGGCGACGCCGGCGATCACCGGGCCCTGGGAACCGATCGATGACGGCCCGTGTCCCAGGTCCTCGCCCGGGCGCTGCTCCGGCATCGCCACCCAGGCGATCAGGTAGAGCAGCACGCCGGAACCACCGCCAATGGCCAGCACCACAAAGGCGATGCGGAACCAGACCGGGTCCACGCCGAAGTAGCGTCCCAGGCCCCCACAGACTCCCGCCACCACCTTGTCCTCGGTGGAGCGGCGCAGGAGTCCGGTGCCGGGGGTGGGCTCCTCGACGGGCGACTCGGGAGTGCCCGTTTCCAGTTGGGTCATATTCCAACCTCCTTCGGCGCCGAGTATCCACAACGACCGCGCGTGGGTCCAGTGCCAAAAGTCCCGGGGGGACGAATGGCCCTACTCCCCCGCTCTCGGATCCCCGACAGTGGGGTGGACCCCAAGGAGGCGAGATGACTACCGCGCAGGCGACACGACTGGGCACCGTCGCCCTGGTCGAGCTCAGAACCCCCGACGCCGGGGGATCAACGGACTTCTATCACCGTCTATTCGGCTGGGACCTGACCGACCTGGGCCGTCACATCCTGGCCGAGGCGGAGGAGCGCAGCGCCGCCGTCATCCACCCCCTTCAGCCGACGATCGGTGATCCGGCCCTGCCCGCCGAGTGGACGATCGGCTTTCGGGTCGACGACCTGCGCCGGAGGGCGGAGCGGGTCATCGAACTGGGCGGCGGCATCGTCGAGCCGCCTTCCGAGAGCCCGGAGGGGTGGAGGTCCGCTCAGGCGATCGACCCCACCGGCGGCGCCTTCACATTGATCGAGGCGGGGCCGGCAATCGGTGTCGCTTTCGGAGGCAGCGCCGCCGGCACTCTCGGATGGTGCGAACTCGAGTCCACCGATCCGGCGCTCGCCGCTCCCTTCTATCGGGACCTGTTCGGATGGGAGATCGTCTTCGACACCGAAACCTCCTACACGACCTTCTTCGCCGACAAGCTGCCGATGGGAGGCGTGCGCCGGAGATTGGGAGACGGCAACTCGCGCTGGATTCCCTACTTCACCACCCACAGCCTGGAGGACTCGGTGGCCGTCGTCCGGGCCGGAGACGGGCACCCCGGACCGAGGCAGCGTTACGAGCAGTTCCGTTTCTGCCAGATCGACGATCCCTCCGGCGCGGTCTTCGCCCTAATCGAGACCGCCCCGCCGGGGACAGCAGCAGATCAGCCGGCCGGCCTGGCCGATCGTGTCGCCGACCTGGTGCGAGAGGGCAACCGCCGCCACATCGTGGTCAGTGATCGACACGGACACAGAATCGTCGAGATCCCGCTGACGATCGGCGTGCTGGGGGCCGCCGTCGCCCCGGTGGCCAGCGCCGCCGGCACGGTGGCCGCCCTGGCGGCCCGGTGGAGCTTCTCCGTAGTCAGCCCAAGGCCCGAGGAGAGAAAGCGATGAAGACCTTCACCCAAAAGGACGCCGTCTCTGCCGCCGAGGAAATCGGAGTCCACTGGGAAGAGGAACTCTTCGACCTCGACGCCCTCTGGTTCGGCATGAATGCCGAAGGCGGCGCCGACCTGGAGGGAGTCTCGCCCCGCACCGACGATCCCGTGATCGCTGCCCGCACCGCCCTGGCGCATCTGCGTGTCCGGCCCGACTACTACGAAACCCTGCGGGAAGCGGCTGAAGAGGACGAACGCTTCAAGGGATAGGGATCTTCGGCGCCCGAGTTGGGTGGTGGGTTCTCAGTGGTGGGTCTTGAGTGGTGGGTTCCGTTGCCCCCTGCCTTCCCCGGCTCCGCTGGCGCTCCGCCGGGCAGGGACCTTGGACAAAGCCTGCCTCAGCCGGATACGCAGGTTCTGACGGCGTGGCGTAGTCCGACCCCGCTCAGCTCCATCGGCACCTCCACCACCCCGCGCGGGTGGCGGTATCGGCCGGGAACCGCGGCCAAAACGATGGCCCGGCAGCGACCGTTGCGGCCGATGATTCGCTGCCATTCGTCGATGCTCGGGCAGGCCCCGGGACCCAGGATCACCGCCGCCTTATGGTGGCGGTCGAGGGCGCCGCCGAGAGCTTCCACGGTCGGCAGGGTGGCGACCACCTCGATGTCGCCCTCCGATTCGAGCAGACGCTGGAGCCCTTGCCCCACAGATTCGCTCGACGTCACCACCAGTGCCTCGATCATTGCTCCATCGTCGGCGAAGACGCAGCGCCGTAAAAGGGCCGAATGTCACCGAGTCCGCCTCCAAACGCCGACTCTGACCTCGGGACCATCTTCTCTGGCCACCACCGAAGGCAATCCGCGAGGATGGGGAGGCGTGACCGGGCATATCCACCACCGCCGCAGCAGCAAAGCGGATAGGGCGGGAGCGGCATGAACGCTCTCGGACTGCTGGGTTCGTTCGTCGGCGGTGGCGTCCTCCTCGTCATCGGCGGCACGCTGCTGGCACGGGCGGGCGACGAGTTCGCCGAACGGACCCGACTAGGAGGCCTGTTCGTGGGGATGGTGGTCCTGGCGATCGCCACTTCCCTGCCGGAACTCGCCACCGACATCGCCGCCGTGCGGGCGGGTGCGCCGGATCTGGCAGTAGGCGCCCTGATGGGGAGCAACATGACCAACATGGCGATCCTGGCGTTGATCGACCTCATCCACCGCCGCACGGTCTGGCCGGCGATCAGCCTGGGGCATGCTCGCACCGCCTCGGTGGCGATCGGACTGACGGCACTCGCCACGCTGACACTCCTCACCCCCACCGGTCTCGAGCTGGGCTGGGTAGGAGTCGAGACCGTTTTGATCGGGGCGGGATATGTCATGGCCGTGATCTGGATACGCCGGGCCCGTCCCGACCTCGGCATGACGGGAACGCCGACACCGGTGCCCACCGGGTGGTCCGTGAGGAGAGAGACGTCGATGACCTGGATCGTCCTTCGCCTGGTGGCCGCCACCACCGTGGTCCTCATCAGCGGCCCCATCGTCGCTGCCACAGGCGAGGAGCTGGCCGAAGTGACCGGCCTCGGCCAGACCTTCGTCGGAGTTGCCTTCGTGGCGGCCGCCACCTCCGCTCCCGAACTGGTGGCGGCGCTGGCCGCGGTCCGGATCGGTGCACACGATCTCGCCGTCGGCAACCTGTTCGGGAGCAATGCCGTCAACATGGCCCTTCTGCTGCCGGTGGATCTCGCCTATACCCCCGGCGCTCTGCTGGCGTCGGTGGGTCCGGACCAGGCCGTGGCCGGCCTGGGGGCGATCCTTCTCATGGCCCTGGCCTGGCCGGCATCGTCCACGGTGCCGAGGCGCGGATCTCCAAACTCGAGCCAGACGCGGTACTCGTGCTGGCTGCCTTCGTCGGGGCGATGGTGGCGGTGGCGTCCGCCTGAGATACCTGCCGGGTTGCCATCGCCAGATCGGGATGGCTAGGCCAGGTGCCGAGAGAACCAGTCGCCCGCCAGACGGGCCACCTCGTCCAGAGCACCCTCCTCTTCGAACAGGTGGGTGGCGCCGGAAATGACCTCGAGCTCGTGAGGGCCTCCGAGACGGGCGGCCGCCTGGCGGTTCAGAGTCAGCACCTCGCGGTCCTCGCTCCCGACGATGAGCAGAACCGGCGCCTCCACGGATTCCAGCCGCCGGGCCAGGTCGGGCCGCCCGCCCCGGGAAACAACCGCTTCCACCCTTCCGTCGAGGGCAGCGGCGGCGTCGAGGGCGGCGGCCGACCCGGTGCTGGCTCCGAAGAACCCGACTCTCGATCCGACCAGGTCTGAACGCCGGCCCAGCGCCCGGATCACATCCGCCAGTCGCTCGGCGAGAAGCGGAATGTCGAATACGTTGTGACGATCGGCCGACTCGTCTGCGGTGAGGAGATCGAACAGGAGGGTTGCGTGGCCGAGATGGTTGAGATATTCAGCTACCTGCCGGTTGCGGGGACTGTGCATGCTGCTGCCGGAACCGTGGGCGAAGACCACCAGCGATCTCGAACCGGAGGGAATTTCGAGCAGGCCGGGAAGGGTGAGGTCACCCAGCTCCAGCGTGACGGGACCCACCGAGGCGGAAGAACGGTATTCCTCCAGGATCGACTTGACCTGGCGGTCGGAGGTGGGCGAGAAGTCCCGGTAGAAGACACCGATGGCGCCGAAGTGCTCGGGAGTGTCGAGGCACACCACCTCGTCGGCGTAGGCGAGCAGATCCCGACTCGCCTGACGCGCCGCCACCGGCGCCGTCATCACGATCCGGCGCGCTCCGTGGGCGCGCGCCACCGAACAGGCCGCCCCGGCGGTGGCTCCGGTGGCGATACCGTCATCGACGACCACCACCACCCGGCCGGCCAGGTCGAGCATGGGACGGCCCCCGCGATAGGCCTCTGCCCGGCGTTGGAGCTCGGCCTGTTCGGAACGCCGCACGGCGTCGAGCTGGGAGACCGAAATGTCGAGGCCACTGACGATGGCGTCGTTCAGGACCTCTACCCCGCCCTCACCGATCGCTCCCATCGCCAGTTCCGGCTGCCAGGGAACTCCCAGTTTGCGGACCAGTATGAGGTCGAGCGGAGCCCGGAGCGCCCGTGCCACCTCGGCCGCCACCGGCACTCCCCCGCGCGGCAGACCGAGGACGATGGAATCGTCCCCTCTCAAGTGGCCGAGTTCAGCCGCGAGCCGGCGACCGGCGTCGACTCGATCTTCGAAGTAGAGCCGCCCGCCGTTCATCGGGGTCCATCCTTCCCTTGCCAGATCAGGTGACGACGCCGGCTTCCCGTGCCTCCTCGGCCAGAACCTTGGCCCGCCAGGGGGCGGGGACCACCACTACCGGCACGGTCGAGCCGCGAATCACCTTCTCGGCCACGCTGCCCAGGCGCCAGCGGGAGACCCCGGTGCGGCCGTGGGTGGCGAGCACGATCATGCTGACGTCGTCCCGATCGGCCCGTTCGACGATGGCCGTCGCCGGGTCCTCGCCCGGAATCAGGTCGTAGTCGGCCCCGACGGCCGACATCGACCGGGTCAGGCTGCGGAGCCCCGATTCGATGATGTCGATCGGATCGTCGTGCTCGGCTTCGGCCAGTTCCGCCAGCCCGTGGCGGGTGGCAGTGTCGGGCACCGTCACGAACAGGAGATCCTGTCCGAGCGCCTGCGCCAGTTCGGTGGCCCGGGGCACAGCCGAACGGGACAGTTCCGATGTATCGACGGGTACCAGGATCTTCATCTTCGTCACTTTCCGGGTCCGCTCGCGGAGAACCGACCCTCGAGGGCTGACCCTTCAAGCATGGCGGCATGTCGGTCACGAGGCAAGGGTCGAAAGGCCCCGGCTCAGCTGAAGAACCAGGCGGCCTCTCGGTACCGGTCCGGATCCAGAGTACGGGGCATCCGACACGCTTCCTCCAGATCGACGGCGACGATCTCGTCCCCCCGTAGCGACACCATCACGCCGCCATGGCCTTCGAGGGCCAGTTCTCCCGCCTTGATCCCGAACCGAGTGGCGAGGATGCGATCGAAGGCGGTGGGGGTCCCGCCCCGCTGCAGGTATCCCAGGGTCATCGCCCGACATTCGTACCCGGTGCGGCTCTCGAGCTCGTGGGCGATCACCTGGGCGATACCGCCGAGACGCACGAACCCGAAGGCGTCCACCCCCGTATCGGTCTCCTCTCCTTCGGGGCCGGGGGTCCCCTCCGCCACCACGACGATCGAATAGTCGTGGCCGGCGTCGTGGCGGCGCTGGAGGCGGCGGGCCAGCTCCTCGAGGTCGTACTCCACTTCGGGGACGAGGATGGCTTCGGCGCCGCCGGCCATTCCTGCATAGGCGGCGATCCATCCGGCGGTACGACCCATCACCTCCACCACCATCACCCGGTTGTGCGACTCGGCGGTGGTGGTCAGGCGATCGATGGCATCGGTGACGATCTGGACGGCGGTGTGGAACCCGAAGGTGACGTCGGTACCACCGATGTCGTTGTCGATGGTCTTGGGCACCCCGATCACCGGCAGACCCTCGCGCTGCAACTGGCTGCCGGTGCGGAGGGAACCATCCCCGCCGATCACGACCAGCGTCTCGATGCCTGTGCGCTCGAGGGTCTCCCGCACCGACTCGAAGCCGTCGCCGTGGACGTAGGGGTCCATGCGCGAGGTGCCGAGAATGGTGCCGCCCCGGACCAGGATCCCGCGCACGTCATCCCGGGTCATCGAGTGGAAACGGCCCTCCATCAGCCCCGCCCAGCCGTTGTGGACTCCGACCACCTCTGCTCCCCCGGCCAGACCCCGGGTGACGACACCGCGGATGGCTGCGTTCATGCCGGGGCAGTCGCCCCCGGCCGTCATGACTCCGATCGCCATCTCGCTCCTCCTAGCCCGTTGCCGGGCGAGATGACCTATGGCCCTGCCTCACCGGCGCGGTCGTCGATACATTTGATGACATACACGGCCATCTTCGCGGCTTCCCTTCCACTGGGCGGAGTCGCCCGACAAGAAAGGACCGGGACATGAGACTTTCCTCACTGGTCGGGGGCCATGTCGAGACGGTGGACGAGAAGTCGAACCTGCGCCGGGCGGCCCGGCTGATGTCGGCCCGACAGGTGGGTTCCCTACTCGTCACCGACGACGGCGGAATCCTCGGCATCATCACCGAACACGACATCACCCGCGCCGTCGCCGAGGAAGTCGACATCGACCACACCGCCATCGGCGAGTGGATGACCGATTATCCCCAGGTGGCCACGGGGGACTGGACGGTCGAACAGGCGCTGGACGAGATGCTCGAGCACGGATTCCGGCACATGCCCGTCGTCGACGACGATACGGTCGCCGGCATGGTCAGCATCAAGGATCTGGTATGGGCCCAGCGCGGCACCTCGGCAGGCGCCCGCTGACCGCCCCGATCCGTTTTCGGTGGGGTGGTGGGCGATGACGGCGAGCCCGGCTTCTGCGCCGGACCGGCCCGGGCGGGGAATCTCGCTGGGCAGCTGGTTCGGGGTGCCGGTACGCATCGACGTCTCCTGGTTCTTCATCGCCTTTCTCATCGCCTGGTCGTTCTTCACCCTGTACTCGGCCCGGTTCCCCCAACTGGCCGAAGCCGCCATCGTCCTGATGGGAATTGCCACCGCCATCGTCTTCTTCGTTTCGGTGCTGCTCCACGAGTTGAGCCACTCGGTGATGGCGCGCCGGCTGGGGCTTCCGGTGCAGGGGATCACGCTGTTCATCTTCGGAGGCGTCACCGAGACCGGGAGCGAGGCCAAGACGGCCGGGACCGAGTTCGCGGTGGCGATTGTGGGCCCGCTCACCAGTCTCGCTCTCGCCGCCGTCTTCTGGAGTCTGGTCAATCTCACCGGAGAGATACTCCCCGCCTCGATCCGTTACGGCCTGGGTCATCTGGGATGGCTCAACCTCGGCCTAGGGCTGTTCAACCTGCTTCCCGGCTTCCCCCTGGACGGCGGTCGAGTGTTGCGGTCGGCGGTGTGGCGGGTCAGCGGCGACATGGACCGGGCGACCCGAACCGCCGCCACCGGTGGCAAGATCGTGGCCGGACTTATGATCGCCTTTGGGTTCCTCGCCATCGCCGGCGGCAATCTCGGGGGTCTCTGGTACGCCGCCATCGGCTGGTTCCTGTATCAGGCCGCCGGGGCCTCGGGTCAAGCCTTCGCCGTCCGCCGACTGTTCGAGGGAGTACTGGCAGGCGACCTGATGTCACCGCATTTGGTGACCATGCCCGCCGACCTCACCCTGCAAGAGGCAGTCGACGACTACTTCTTCCGCTTCGACCACTCCGGATTCCCCGTGACCGACGACGAGGGCGCCACGATCGGCATCCTCACGCTGCGGGCGGTACGCCAAGTACCCCGGGACCAGTGGCCGGTCCGGCAGGCATGGTCCGCCATGACCCGCCTGCCCGAGGTGGGCCAGGTGCCGCCCGACACCCCGGTCGAGGAGGTGCTGGCCCTGCTGGAGCAAGACGGAGAGCAGCGGATCCTCGTGGTCGACGGTGGTGAGGTGGCCGGGATCATCACTCCCCGCGACGTCACCCGCTGGGTGAGACGAGCCCGGGAACTAGGAGTCACCGGTCCCGACAGCGGGCCCTAGGTCCAGCTCGAACCACCCGCCCGCTCGACTTCCCGCACGAACAGTGCCGCCGCCGCCGCCCGGTTCTCCACCCCCAGCTTCACCAGGATCATCGACACGTAGTTCTTCACCGTCTTCTCGGCCAGTCTCAGCTCTGCCGCGATCTCCCGGTTGGTCCACCCCCGGGCCAGCAAACCCAGGACCTGACGCTCTCGAGGAGTGAGGTGCCGGAGCCGATCCCACTCCCCCTCCCCCGAGCCGGAGACCGGGAGCTCGAAGACCTCGTCGCCGGCGAGCAGGCGCCGAATCGTGTCGAGGATGCGATCCCGGCCGACCTGCTTGGTGAGATATCCCTTTGCCCCTGCTTCCCGGGCCTGGTTCGCGGTCAGGGCCGAGGGATAGGCGGTCAGCATGAGGACGGTGGTCAACGGCGAGGCCGAGACCATCTCGCGGCAAGCATCGACCCCGGATCCATCCGGGAGGCGAACATCGAGCACCACCAGCTCCGGCTGCTCGGCCGCCACCACCCGAATCCCCTCGTCGACGGTTCCCGCCTCGCCGACACACTGGAACCGGGGACGGGCCTCGAGCAGCTGACGGACGCCGTCGCGTACCAACTCGTGATCGTCGACGACCACGAACCGAACGTCGGGCGCAACCGCACCGCCGCCCGGGGCCGTGGCGAGACGGGAAAAGGAGAACACTCGCCGGCACCTTCCAGAGACTGGAACCGATTATCGGGACGACCGGGATGGTTCGCAACATTCTCTGCCCACGGCGTCCCCCACCCACCGGCCCGTGTCCCCCACCCACCCACCGGCCCGGCGGTTCGGGACCTTCTTCCCTGGCGCGGCGCCGGCCCGCCAGCCAGCCTGGGACCAGCGCAGTAAGGAGCAGCATGAGACGCGTAGTGATCATGGGAGCTGGAGGCAGGGACTTCCACGACTTCAACACCGTCTTCCGTGAAGATCCCGAGACCCGGGTGGTGGCCTTCACCGCCACGCAGATCCCCGGGATCGCCGACCGCACCTACCCGCCGGCTCTGGCCGGTCCCCTCTATCCAGAAGGGATACCCATCGTCGACGAGGCTCGGCTTCCCGAGCTTCTCCGGGAAGAGAAGGCGGATGAGGTCGTCTTTGCCTACTCCGATCTCTCCCATGAGGAAGTCATGCACAAGGGTTCGTGGGTGATGTCGCTCGGCGCCGACTTCCGGCTGCTCGGTCCGGCGAGCACCATGCTGGAGAGCTCGAAGCCGGTTGTGGCGGTATGCGCCACCCGGACCGGGGCGGGAAAGAGCCAGACCAGTCGACGGATCGGCGCCCTCCTGCGCGACGCCGGTCTCGACGTGTCGCTCATCCGCCACCCCATGCCCTATGGCGATCTCGAGCGGATGAAGGTGCAGCGTTTTGCCTCCCTGGCCGACATCGACGCCTCCCATCCCACCGTCGAGGAGCGGGAGGAGTACGAAGAACCGGTGCGGGAGGGCCTGATCATGTGGGCGGGCGTCGACTACGCCGAGATTCTGCGCCGGGCCGAGATCGAGTCCGACGTGATCGTGTGGGACGGGGGCAACAACGACTTCCCGTTCATCCGACCCGACCTGATGATCACCGTGGTCGACCCGCTGCGGGCGGGCCACGAGCTCACCTATCACCCCGGCGAGGTCAACCTCCGTATCGCCGACGTGGTAGTCGTGAACAAGGTCGATTCGGCCAGCCCGCTGGATGTGCGCAAGGTCCTGGCCAACATCGAATGGGTCAATCCCGACGCCACCATCGTCCAGACCAAGTCGCCGGTGACCCTCGAACCCGGTCCCGAGGTGGCCGGCAAGCGTGTCCTGGTCGTCGAGGACGGCCCCACCCTCACCCACGGGGGTATGCCCTACGGGGCGGGGACGGTGGCTGCCCGGCACGCTGGGGCGGCGACGATCGTCGACCCGCGACCCTATGCGGTGGGGTCGCTGATCGACACCCTGGCCAAGTATCCGGGCCTGGGACCGGTGCTGCCGGCGATGGGGTATGGCGACACCCAGCTCGACGAGCTGGAGGCGACGATCCGGGCCGTGCCTTGTGACGTGGTCGTGATCGGCACCCCGATCGACCTCGGGCGGCTCATCGATCCCGGTCATCCGACCCGGCGGGCCGTCTATCGGTCCGAGGATGTCGGCGATCCCACCCTCGATCATGTGATGGAACGCTTCATGACCGATGCCATGATCCGCCGGGAGCAAGTCTCGGCCGGATGACGGCACCCTCGAAGGAGAAAGGCAAGGAATGCCCGCACTCAACGAGGCCGTGGACGAGCTCGCACGTCTCGAGAGCCACGACAGTCCGATTCTCTCGCTGTTCCTGAACGTCAGCCCCAGGCCGTCCGACCGTGGCGACGTCGGAACCCGACTTCGCAACCTGTTGCGCCCGGTGCGCGAACCTTCGACCCCTCCGCGGCGTCCTCGACGAGTTCCATCGGATCCTGACCGTGGTCGTCGAGCCGCGGCGCTCCCGACTCTGGATCTCGTGGATGGACGAGGTCGAGCTCGAGGAGACCCTGGACGGTGAGATCGTCCGCAAGGCCGACTACGGCGGCTGGTACGGGTTAGACGAGTGGTCGGCTCGCCACGCCGCCGACGGAGCCCGCCACCGGCATTACCGGGACCTGGCCCAACGCATTGCCGACCTGCGGCGATCGAGCCACGTCGAGGTGATCTTCGTGGGCGGACCCAGTCAGAGCATCACCGAGTTCGTCCCCTTTCTGACCCGGCGCGACCGGGACATGGTGGCCGACACCTTCACGGTCGACGTGCAGACGCTCGCCCGGGGTGAGGTGCTGGCCCTGACCCGCCGCCTCGAGAGTGCATGGGAGGATCGATGCAAACAGGCTGCGGCGACGGCCCGGGTCGAGGCAGAGCAAAGCGGCGGCCTGGCCATCACCGGTTTCGCCGGGGTGGTCGAGGCCGTGAACATCGGGGCCGTCAACGACCTCCTGATAGCGAATGGCTCGGTCGAGCCGGGATGGGAGTGCCTCATCTGCGACGCCGTTTCGATCGAAGGCCCCACCTGCCACCGGTGCGGGGGGTACTGCGCACCGGAACCTGACGTCATCGACCGCCTCGAAGCCCGGGTGCTGGGTGAAGGCGGCACCGTCGAACACCTCAACGACGGCGGCCCACTGATTGACATCAAGGTCGGGGCCACGCTCAGGTTTCCCTTGCCGCGCGACTCTTGGCTTTCCGCCTGAATCCCGACATTCCCAGGCGGGGGTCCCGGTCCGCGCCGGATGGGTAGAAGGCCCCTAGCGGGATCCTTTCCCCTCGACGATGCTCGGGGTGAGAACAGGAGAGGCAAGGATGCTCATCAAGGACCTGATGACCCCCGAGGTCGTGACCGTACGCGAGGACACGACGCTCAAGGAGGCGGCCCGCCTGATGGCGGGCAGGAGGATCTCCGGTCTCCCGGTGGTCGACGCCGAGGATCGTCTGGTAGGCATCGTCACTGAAGCCGACTTCGTCGAGCGGACCTCCCATCAGGAGCGGGCAGGACTGGTGAAGATGCTCTTCGACCGCGACAGCCGCCGGCTGCGGAGCGACTCGGTGGGAGGGGCGATGACGAAAAACGTCGTCTGCATCGAACCCGACGCCACTCACGCCCACGCCGCTCGCGTGATGGAGCGCCGGAAGGTGAAGCGGCTTCCGGTGGTGGACAACGACGGCCGCCTCCTCGGCATCGTCAGCCGCTCGGACATCCTCTCGGTGTTCGCCCGCCCCGACGAGGCGATCGAGGACGAGATCCGCCATCGCATCATCGGCCAGGTGCTGGCACTGGAGCCCGACTCGGTCTCAGTCGAGGTCGAGGAGGGAAATGTCCAGCTGGAGGGGACCGTACCCGCCCGGACCGAGGCCAACCTGTTGGCCGACCTGGTCCCGGGAGTGGACGGGGTCATCTCGGTCCACAGCCGGGTCCTTTACCTGGTAGACGACACCGTCCGTACGGAAGAAGCCCGTCCGTACGGCGTTCCCCGTCCCAACTGGTGAGACAAGAGAACCGGAGGAAAGCATGAAGATCCTGGCCGCCATCGACGCCTCCCCCGCCGCCCGGGGAATTCTGGAGACGGCCGTGGCCTACGCCCGCCTGACCGGCGGGGAACTCCACGTGGTCCACGTGTTCCAGCCCCCCTCCTCGGTCTATTCCATGGAGGGAATTTACGTCATCGAGGACGAGCGGTTCGAGGAGGCCGAGCGCAAGATGGTCTGGGGCGACGCCGCCGAGATCCTCGACGGATCGGACCTGGACTGGGTCCGGGCCGACCTGAACGGCTACCCGCCCACGGCAATCGTCGAGTACGCCAACGAGATCGACGCCGACCTGATCGTCCTCGGGACCCGGGGCCGGGGCGGCTTCTCGGCCCTGGTCCTCGGCTCGACCAGCCACGCCGTGATCCACGATGCCACCTGCGACGTCCTCGTCGTCCGCACCAAGCGGGAGGACTGAGCTACCCACCCCGCCATCATCACCAAGGGGGGACGACCCCCCTGAAACCCCCCGCCATGATCATCAAGGGGGGACGACCCCCCTGAAACCCCCCGCCATGATCACCAAGGGGGGACAACCCCCCTGAAACCCCCCGC
Source organism: Acidimicrobiia bacterium (assembly GCA_035461175.1). Lineage (GTDB taxonomy): Bacteria > Actinomycetota > Acidimicrobiia > Spongiisociales > ZC4RG35 > DATHVR01. The sequence continues at coordinate 34,492 of DATHVR010000126.1, forward strand.
CATGATCATCAAGGGGGGACA
>DATHVR010000127.1:0-4124 GCA_035461175.1 Acidimicrobiia bacterium
CGTCGAGAAGCCTGATCGCCTCGTCGGGATCCTCGGCGACCACGGTCTCCACACCGGCGAGGCGGAAGCCGGATTCGAGCTCGGAGGGAACCAACACCACCAGGCCGCCGTCGCTCATCGGACCGCCTCGATCCGGTTCTCGACCTCGGCCATCGGCAGCTGGTGGACCAGTGTCCGCCCCACCAGCCGCAGGTTGCGGGCCTCGGCCTCCTTGGCGAACGTGAAGGCGACCGGGAAGTCGAAGCCGAGCGCGTCGCCGGTGGTGAATCGGGCCACGGCCGCCTCGGTGATCGCCCGGCGCAGACCGGACTCGAGCGCGGTCAGGTCGGAATGCGACACCCAGGCCCGGATCTCCGGTCCCCAGCCCGAGAGCAGGGGGCGTTCGTCCAGGTGGGCCGCCACCGCTTCGGCGGAGTCGATGTGGGGCACCGGTTCCCACCTCTCAGGGCTGACCAGGCCACCCCCGACGTAAGCCGGGCGCCGTGCACCCCAGCCGGGCTCCTGGTCGATCCGGGCTTGCCGCAGTCGCAGCGCGGTCGAGAGATTGCGTAGGTCTACCTCGGCCCGCAGCACCGCCGCCGCCCCCCTGCGCTCGTCGCCCAGGATCCGGTCGAGTTCGCCGCCGTAGGCAGAATCCAGTGCGGTTTCGAGCACAGCCGGATCTCCCTCCCGTTCGTACTCGGCCCGGGCTCGCGACAGGATGGCGGCGGTGGCGCGGGAGGGGAGATGCCAGGCGACGATGAGGTCGAGCCGGGACCGGGTGTCGGGCTGGACGGCCAGTTCGGCGAGCTCGCCGTCAGTGAGCCGGCCGGCGGGAACCAACAGACCGGAGACGTCGGTCGGCTGGAAGGGAGCAGACGGAAGCCGCAGCAGGGCGCGCAGGTTGTGGAGGTCCCAACGCTGCAAGAGCAGATCGATTCGGGGGGCGATGTCCTCGCCGTAGAAGGATGCGATCTTTCCCAGGGTGCGGGCGAGGTTGGTCCGGATCGCCTCGTCGAGGCGCCGAAGCCCGCGGGCTCGCACCAGTGCCGCCTCTACGTCGGGGGCGTAGGTCGTGTCCGCCAGCATGGCCAGCATCCGGTCGAGCGAGCCCGACGCCAGCATCTCCTGGAGGTCACCCGAGTCGAGGAGCCGGGACCGCATCGCCCGCAGGCGGGTGTTGCCGTACTCGTATCCCCTCATCGGGCTTCACCTCGCAGACCCGGCACGACGGTGCCGGCCACGTCGCGCAGGTAACCGTCGGCACGCTCGAGCCGCGACTCGATCGTGTTGTCAACCGCCTGCTTTTCGGCCACGAGCGTCAGGCCCCCGAGCGGCATCTCTTCGCCCTCGACCCGGGGCGAGCCCGGGTGTTCGGAGATGATCGCCCGGATCAACTCGAGATCGGCGGGGTCGACCCGCACCGCCTCGGCGGCAGGAAGGACCGCGAGCGCCTCCTCATACAGGTCAGAGAGGATCTCCCGGTAGTGGGAGGAGGAGCGCAACGTTTCCAGGCGTTCGCGCAGTCCCGCCCGGGCCTGGCCGTAGACCCTCTCGCGAGCCTCGCGCCGGAGAGCGGCGCCCTCCAGCCGGGCACGGCTGACACGGCGCCTGCTCTCCATCCGGGCCCGGTCGTCCAGCGAGGCGGCCAGGCGGGTTTCTTCCCGTGCGGCTTCGACACGAGCGGCCTCGCGGATCTCCCCGGCGGCCTTCTCGGCCTCGGCCAGGATGGAGTCCACCGTCGCCCGGGAATCGGCGCGGATCGTCTCGAGGATGTCTTCGAGCGCCATCAGCCCCCGAGGAGGATGATGAGCATGGCCGCTACCGCAAAGCCGAGAATCACCAGGGTCTCGGGTATGGCGACCAGCAGGATCACCCGTCCCGTGAGCTCCGGGTTCTCGGCGATGGCGCCAATGCCCGCCGACCCGATCCGGGCCTGGGCGAAGCCGGTGGCGATGGCGCCGAGGCCGACGGCCAGTCCGGCGCCGATGGCGATGAGTCCGATTTCCATGGTTTACCTCCTCATGGTTGGTAGGTGGGGCGGAGCTGATCGTTGCCGTCGGCTCCGAACGGGCGGAAGGCCTTGCCTCCGCTCTCGTAGAACTTGCCGAAGAATTCGACGTAGTGCAGGCGCAGCGCCTGGATGGTGGGGCTGAACACGCCGAGGACGAGGTTGAGGCCGTGGAACAGGGAGGCGACGATCACGCCCAGCCACAGCGGCGCCGCCACCCCCAGTTCGTTGGCCACCCGGGCCAGGTAGACCGAGGCCAGGCCGATGGCGGCGATACGCAGATAGGAGAGCACGTTGCCGATGGTGCCCATCACTTCCAGAGGCCCCATCAGCAGTCCCATCACCCCGCCGGCGGCGATCAGCAGGACCATCCCGACGATGGCGGCGGCGATGGCCGGGGTCATGAACGAGTCGGGCAACATGCCCGCCGCCGCCCCGGCGATGGCGAAGAGGCCGATCAGGGCGATCAGCATCCCCACCCGCTCCCCCAGCTTGTGACGATCCTTCATCTGGCGGGCCTGCCAGATCCCCAGCACCAGGCCGAGAACGACATGAACGGCACCCACCGCCAGCGAGAACAGAAGCAACGGCTCGATGGCCTCCTCCCGGTTGATCCAGATCGGTTCGATTCCGAACAGCCGATGCCCGAGATCGCCCAGGTACTCGCCGTAGATGACTCCCCAGACCACCGTCCACATGCCTCCGATGATGAGGACCCGTGACAGGTCGTGGACGAACCCGGTTCCGGACGCCCGTCGCCGGACGTATGCGGCCACGCCGATGAGGATGAGCCCGTAGACGACATCCCCCAGCATCATCCCGAAGAAGAGGGGAAGGAAGATCAACATCAGCATGGCCGGGTCGATGGTGCCGTACCGGGGCATCTGCAACAGCTTCACCAGCGACTCGAAGGGTCGGGCCGGGGCCCGGTTCCGCATCAGCACCGGGGGCTCCTCGTCGGGGCCTACTTCCGCCTCGTGGACCACCGCCCCTCCGCCTACCTCGCTTTCCAGGTGGTGACGGAGTTGGTCGAGCTGCTCTCGCGGCACCCAGCCGGAGAGGACGAAGGTGTGGGAGGTGGCGCCCAGCCTGCGAATGGCACCCAGCTGGTCGAGCCGGCCGGCCACCGCCCGGCGGGCGGCGGGCCAGTGGGGATGGGCCCGAACGAAGTCGGCCACGGCGTCCTCGGCGGTCTCGATCACCGCCGGCAGGTCGGTAAGCCGCCGTTCCATCTCGACCAACGCCTCCCGGAAGGAGAGGGTCTCGTACTCGCCCGGGAGGCGTACCCGGCTCACCTGTTGGTGGCCCAGGCGCCGCTGGACCTCGGGGGCGGCACGGCGGGGATAGATGAGGACGGCACCAATCGTGCGGGGGTCGATCCGATCCGACACCATCTCGAAGTTGCCCTCGAGATCGATCGTCAGACCCTCGTTGAGCTCCCCCAGAACGCCGGCGTGGCGAGCGTCGACGAGGAGGGCGGTGGTTTCGTAATCATCGAGCCCGCTCATGTCCGGCAACAGCGGCAGCAGCCGGCGCAACGATTCGAGGTGGCGGGGCAGCGCCTCCTTCTCCCGCCGCAGAGCGTCGAGGCGACCGACCAGTTCTTCGATCTCGGGTCCGGTGCGATCGAGTTCCGACCGCAGCTCCTCGAAATCGACCGGGCCGGTCTCGAGGGGTGGCCCTCCGGCCCCGGGCAACAGCCCGAGCAGAGAGTCGAGGCGGGCACGGAGATAGCGGAGATCCTCGATTGCGGCCAGATGCTCGTCGTCGATGGTCAGCGGAGGCAGCCGCACTCCCGAGTCGTCGTTCACGTCGATCACCTGGAGGAGACGGGCCCGATGCAAGGAAGTGAGGACGGGATCGAGGCTCGAGCGGTGGCCGACGATGTTGACCTTCGCCATCGGAACCAGCATGACTACTTCCCCGGCTCGGCCGGCGGCGCCAAAAGCACCGCCAGCATCTCGACCACCAGCGGCTCCATCGATCCGGCCGCCGCCTCCACCAGTGCCTTGGCCGCCTCTACGCCTTCATGCCTTATCCCGTCCGCTTCCGCCTCGGCCGTCGCCATCGTCTCCTCCATGCGCCGGCGTGCCTCCGGGCGACCACCCTGACGCGCCTCCTCCACCATTCGTCG
>DATHVR010000128.1:0-3604 GCA_035461175.1 Acidimicrobiia bacterium
TTTTCGCGACAGAATTGCGCGCCATGGCGCGCAATTCTGTCGCGAGAACGGATGGTGGTCGCCGTTTCGGCCCGGTCGCCGGTTGCGCGCCTACAGTTCCGGCGTGCCTTCATTGATGTTCGTGGCAGCCCATCCCGACGACGACGTCTTCGGCGCCGCCCGGGCGGTGGCGCTCCATTCCGGCGACCCGGATCTGCGCTTCACTCTCGTCCATGCCACCGACGGGGAGGCGGGCGAAATCGCACCGGACAGCGGGGTGACGAGAGAGGAACTGGGGACGGTGCGGCGGCGGGAGACCCGGGACGGGTGGGAGGCGGTGGGCCGCCTTCCCGATCGTCACGATTGGTTCGGACTCCCCGACGGAGGCTTGACCGAGCACCCCTTCGACGACCTAGTCGACCGGATCGCGACTGTGATGGCCGCCGAGCGCCCCGACGTCGTCATCACTTTCGGTCCCGACGGGATCACCGGCCATCCCGATCACATCGCGGTGAGCGCCGCCACCACCACCGTCTTCGAGCGCCTGTCGGGTGAAGGTGACGGGCTGCGCAGGCTCCTCTACTGCGTCATCCCCCAATCGTGGATCGAGCGCTGGAACAGCCATCGGGTGGCGGACGGATTGGAGCCCTGGGACCCGACCCGGCCGTATCACCTGCGGGGGGTGCCCGACGCCTCCATCGGCATCGACGCCGACACCGAGGCCGTGGTCGATCGGGTCCTGGCCGGAGTGCGGGCTCACAAAACCCAGTGGTCCTACCAGACCATGGACAGCGACCCCGCTCTGGTCGACTCCTTGCGGCGGGATCACTACGTCATCGCCCGGCCGTCCGGCCGGTCGGCGGGGCCGCCGTTGGGGGATGTCTTCGAGGGCCTCTAGCTCGCTAGCTGCTGTCGGGGGCGGGAGGAAGGACCCTCGACGCCAGACCGGGTCGCTCCTCGCCGAACAGGATCCGGGTGGCCAGGCCAGGCTCGGTCCGGATCAACCCGGTGGCGTAGAGGTCGACGAAGGTGTCTTCGTCGACGACATCGAGGGGGACGCTGAGGGCGACATCTGGTTGGTCCCACCGGCAGGCATCACATACCGCCAGCAGCTTTCCGGGCCGCTCATCGGGATTCTCCCGGACCGTCACCGCCCAGATCGGGGGTCCACCGCACGATGAGCAGATCGGTTCACTCACCATTCTTCTTCCGGGTCGCGGGCTCGCCTGGCGGCCATTCTGGCTGGATCCGGCGCCGGATGACGCCCGAACCTATTTCGACTGGAGGGCCTGCCAGATTCGTCCCGCACTCAGGGGCATGTCGAGGTGCCGGACCCCGAACGGACGTAGGGCATCGTGGACGGCGTTGACCACGGCCGGCCCGGAGCCGATCGTGCCCGACTCCCCGATTCCCTTGGCCCCGAGGGGGTTCTGGTCGGTCGGGGTCTGGGTGTGGCCCACCTCGATGTCGGGAACGATGGCGGCGGTGGGAAGCAGATATGTGGTGAGGTTGGTGGTGAGCGGGTTGGCGTCGGGGTCGTAGCGGAAGTGCTCCCACAGCGCCTGGCCCATCCCCTGGGCCACCCCTCCGTGGACCTGGCCGTCGACCACCATGGGGCTGAATATGGTGCCGCAGTCGTCACAGGCGATGTGGCGCAGCACCCGCACGTCCCCGGTCTCGGTGTCCACCTCGACGACTGAAAGGTGGGTGCCGAAAGGCACCGTGGCGTGCTCCTGGACCCAGCGGTCTTCGGCCTCCAGTCCCGGTTCCTCGTCGGGAAGGAGATTGGTCGGGTCGGCGGCGAGCTGGGCCACTTCGAAGAGGGTGAGGGCGCTGTCCGGCACACCCGCCACTCCGATGCGACCTTCATCGAAGGCCACCACGTCTTCGATCGACGCCTCGCGAAGGTGGGCGACCAGGCGCCGTGCCTTCTCCCACACCGCTTCCGCCGAGTTGCGGACGGCAGTCCCTGCCATCTGAAACGAACGCGATCCCATCGTGCCTCCCCCGGAAGCGATCAGGTCGGTGTCGCCCTGGACGTAGCGGATCCGGTCGGGCGGAACGCCCAGCGTGTCGGCCGCCAGCAGGGTGAAGGTGGTCTCGTGACCCTGGCCATGGGAGAGGGCGCCCGAGTACACCACCACCTCCTCGGGGGTGACAACCACCTTGCCCCAGTCCTTGCGCCCACCGGGGGCGGTTACCTCGACGTATGAAGACAGGCCGATGCCGAGCTGGATCCGGTCGCCTCGTTCCCGGCGCCGGCGCTGTTCCTCCCGCAATTCCTCGTAGCCGGCCTTGCGTAGCGCCAGATCGAGCGCGGCGGCATAGTCGCCGGTGTCGTAGCGCTCCCCGGTGGCCGTGACGTGGGGGAAGGAGTCGGCGGGGATGAAGTTGCGACGGCGGACTTCCGCCGGGTCGAGGTCGAGGTCGGCGGCGAGGACGTCGATCATCCGCTCGATCGCCATGGCCGCCTCCGGCCGGCCCGCCCCGCGGTAGGCGTCGGTGGGGGCGGTGTTGGTGAGGACCCCCTGCCACTCGAACTCGACGACCGGGATGTGGTAGGCGCCCGCCGCCATCCGGCGGGTGAGGGCGGCCATGATCGCCCCTTCCAGCGGATAGGCTCCGGCGTCCTGGACGACCTCCCAGCGGAGACCTGTGATGGTTCCGTCCCGCCGCGCCCCCAGCGTGAGCCGCTGGTGCTGAGCCCGGCCGTGAGACATGCTGAACATGCCCTCACCTCGCCCCTCTTGCCAGCGCACCGGCCGGCCGAGCTGCATCGCCAGGGCCACCACCAGCACCTGTTCGGGATAGAGATTGATCTTGGCCCCGAAGCCGCCTCCCATATCGGGCACCTTGAGGTGGAGAAGGTCCCGGTCGACCTCCAGGATGCGCGAGAGCATGTTGCGGGCGCCATTGGCGGCCTGAGAACCCAGCCAGATGTCATAGCTGCCATCGGTCCGGGGGACGGCGAGGGCGTTGTTGGGCTCGAGCGGGATAGGGGCCACCCGCTGGTTCTCCATCTCCAGCGTCACCGTCACCTCGGCGCCGGCCAACGCCTCGCCCTCGTGGTCGAGGCGGCCGCTCTGGACCACGTTGCTCTCCATGTCGTCGAAGAGCAGGGGGGCGTCGTCGGCCATAGCTTCCTGTGGTGTGGCGACGGCCGGGAGGAGGTCGTAGTCGACCCAGACCATGTCGGCGGCGTCGAAGGCCTGCTGACGGGTCTCCGCCAGGACCACCGCCACCGGCTCGCCCACATAGCGGACCTTTCCACGGGCGAGCAGCGGGCGTCGGGTGGAATCGGGCACGCCCCGGGAAAGCGACGCCATCGGCCCCGCTTCGACGTCGTCGGCGGCGAGCACCGCCACCACTCCGGGCATGTCGGCAGCCGACCCGGTGTCGACTCCGGTGATCACGCCGTGGGGGACGGCAGAGCGGACGATGGCGGCCCACACGGCGCCGTCGACCGCCATGTCGTCGAGATAGCGGCCCTCTCCGCGGATGAAGCGCGGGTCTTCGGCTCGCCTGACCTCGGCTCCGCGGATCGACCCTCTGATTGGCTGCATGGGCAGAGGGTAAACCGGCCCACCCCCCACACTGTTCGCCCCCGGAGAACTCCCCGAGCCGT
>DATHVR010000129.1:0-18378 GCA_035461175.1 Acidimicrobiia bacterium
CCGAACAGACGCCGGTCGCCCGACTGCTACTGCGCCCGCCAGACGAAGTTCTCGACTATTGGCGCCCAGCTCGTGGTCGGGCGACTTCGGGGCCGGCTTACGCCACCTGTTTCTGTCGCTCACGCGTCTCGGTGTTGTTCGGGGACGTGCCCCGAACAGACGCCGGTCGCCCGACTGCTACCGCCCCCGCGTTGCGGTCGGTCTGGCTTCCGACTTCCGACTTCCGACTCACAACCACCACTCACAACCCACCACCCCAAACTACAAACCTGTCATTCGGTTCCGGTACAGTCGCCGGGCATGACCATCGAGGCCATCCGCACTCTGGAAACCCTCTCCCCCAGCCGGGCGGGAGACTTCAAGACCTGCCCGCAGCTGTTCAAGTTCCGGGCCATCGATCGGTTGCCCGAGCCGACCACGGTCCATCAAGCCCGGGGCACCACGGCCCATCTGGCCCTCCAGCGACTCTTCGACCTACCCCACGATCAGCGCCTACCCGAGCGCCTCTACGACTTCTTCCGCGAGGCCTGGACGGAGATGCGGGGCGAGGAGGAATATGCCTCACTGTTCGAATCAACCGACGACGAGCGCTCCTGGGGTGTGGAGTCGATGCGCCTCCTGGCGAACTACTTCAGCCTCGAGGACCCAGGCAGCATCGAGCCGCTCCATCGTGAGTACGACATGCTGGAGGACCTCGACGGAATCGTGATCCGGGGCATCCTCGACCGGATCGACCGGGACACCGAGGGAAACCTGGTCATCACCGACTACAAGACCGGCAAGGCGCCGCCGGAGCGCTACGCCCACGGAGCCTTCTTCGCCCTCAAAGTCTACGGGTTGCTCATCCGCCGGATCATGGGCGAGACCCCCGCCGAGGTTCGACTGCTCTATCTGAACGGGCCCACGCTGTACCGGCAACGGGTCGACGACCGGCAACTCGATGCCATGGACCGCCAGCTACGGGCACTGTGGGCACGGATAGAAGCTTCCATCGCCGCCGACGACTTCCCTCCCCGGCCCGGCCGGCTGTGTGATTGGTGCGCCTTCCAGGACCGGTGCCCTGCCTTCGGGTGAGGCTCAGGGGAAGATCCCCCGCACCAGTTTGGCGTCGGCCACTCGCCGTATCCCGCGAATTAGAGCAGCCGTTCGCATGTCCACGTTCTCGGTGGTGGCGGTGGAGAGGACGTCATCGAAGGCCCGGGTCATGATCTCCCGCAACCGACCCACGATCTCGTTCTCGGACCAGAAGTACTTCTGGACATCCTGGACCCACTCGAAATAGCTGACCGTGACCCCCCCGGCGTTGGCGAGGATATCGGGGACGAGAAACACGCCCCTCTCCCGCAGCTTGTCGTCGGCATCGAGGTTGGTGGGGTTGTTGGCACCCTCGATGATTATCCGGGCCTGGATCCGGTCGGCGTTCTCCACTGTGATCACGCCCTGGAGGGCGGCGGGAACCAGAACATCGCAGGGGACGGTGAACAACTCGGACCCGTCCAGATGATCGGCATCGGGATATCCCTCGAGCACCCGGTTCTGGTCGACCCACTTACCGACGGCCGCCACGTCGAGGCCGTCCTCTGAGTGGACGGTCCCCGAGATGTCGGACACCGCCACCACTCGACAACCCATCTCGGCGGCCGCCACCGCGGCATATCGACCGACGTTGCCGAAACCCTGGATGGCGACCCGGGCGCCGGTTGCATCCATGCCGACGTGGTGGGCGGCCTGGGGTAACAGGAACATGAGACCGCGACCGGTCGCCTCCCGTCGGGCCACACTTCCGCCCAGGGCCGGAGGCTTGCCGGTGACGATGGCCGGCACGGCGTGGCCCACGTGCTGGGAGTAGGTGTCCATGAGCCAGGCCATCACCTGCTCGTTGGTTCCCATGTCGGGGGCAGGGATGTCGGTGTCGGGCCCGATCACGTTGATGATCTCCATGGTGAAGCGGCGGGTGACGCGCTGGAGCTCGGCCCGGGACAGCTGCATCGGATCGACCCGCACTCCGCCCTTGGCGCCGCCGAAGGGGACGCCGACGATGGCGCATTTCCACGTCATCAGCATCGCCAGGGCCGACACCTCACCCAGATTGACGTCGGGAGCGAAGCGGATCCCGCCCTTGGTCGGCCCCATCGTGGTGAGGTGCTGGACTCGGTAGCCGAAGAGGGTGTCGACCTCCTCGTAGTTGTCGTGGCGGAAGGGGAAGGTGACCACAGTCGCCTTCTGGGGGAAGCGAAGGCGCTCCGCCACGTTGTCGTCGAGACCCATGAGCCGGGCGACGCGGTCGAACTGACCCACCGCCTCCCTATACATCGGGGACTCCCATTCCAGCATCGAACCTTCGAAGGCTGCCGTCATCCTCTCGCACCTCTCGCGGACCACCTCACGCTAACCCGGGGTGGCGACGTTCGCCGGGACTGTCACACCCCTCGGGTACCGTCCCCGGGGTGAGTCAGGGGAAAGCGAGCCAACTCAGCTCGAGACACCACCCGCCTACCGAGTCGGTGCAGCGGGTGGTGCTCGGGGATCCACGAGAGTGGAACGCCGCCATCGCCCATACCGAAGGACCCCAACTGATCCTGGCCGGGCCCGGCACCGGCAAGACCGAGTTCCTGGCCCGTCGGGTGGCTCACCTGATCGCGGAGGGCCACTCCCCCACCTCGGTCCTCGCTCTCACCTTCTCCCGCCGAGCCGCCGCCGAACTCGAAGCCCGAATCGGGACGCTCCTGAAGCGACCCGTGGCGGAAGCATCGGCTTCCACCTTCCATTCCCTCGCCTTCCGGATGCTGGAGCTAGACCGCCATCGAGCCGGTGCCGGTGTCCCCGTACTCCTGACCGGCCCCGAGCAGGTGCGCCTGGTCGGAGATCTCCTGGGCGAGGAGGACCCGGATCGCTGGCCGGCCAACCTGCGTCCCCTTCTGACCTCCCCCACCTTCGCCGGTGAGGTGACCGATTTCATCATGCGTTGTCAGGAACGGTTGATCGACACCGAGCGGCTGGCCGACCTCGCCTCGGCCCGCTCCGACTGGCGGCCGCTCCCCGACTTCATCCACCGCTACCGCCGCCGGCTCACGGACTCGGGGAAGATCGACTACGGAACCCTGATCAGACACGCCCTGGAGGTGGCCGAGGCGGGCGATCGCGACACCCATTTCGCCCACGTGATCGTGGACGAGTACCAGGACACCTCGCCCGCCCAGGCGCGGCTGGCCCAACTGCTGACGGGCGAGAGCGCCAATCTGACCGCCGCCGCCGATCCCAACCAGTCGATCTACGCCTTCCGGGGAGCAGATCCGGACAACGTCTCCCGTCTGCTTCCCGCCCTCACCGCCGGCGGGCGAGAAGCGACGATCTACGTCCTGGGCCGGTCCCTGCGGGTGCCGGCCGAGATCCTCGCCTCGGCCTGCCGGATGGTGGAGCCCAACGGGTCGGCCCTCGGGACCGAGAGCGAGGTCGTCGCCGCTGACCACGCCGGTTCGGTCGAGGCCTACACCTTCGACCAGCGATCCGCCGAAGCTGAATGGATCGCCTCCGAGGTCGAGACCTTGCGGGTGGTCGAGGGCGTCCCCCTCGCCCACATGGCGGTGCTGGTCCGTTCCACCCGCCATCTCCTGCCCGAGTTGTCGCGCGCGCTGGACCGCCGCCAGATCCCCCACGATCGCCCCGACACCAGGCTCGTTGACCATCCCGCCATCCGTCTGATCGCCGACGTGGTCGCCGCCGGGGTGGCTCCGGCCAGCTCCGGTGAAGGGGAACTGGCAGTCCGGCGGCTGTTGCTGGGACCGCTGCTGGCGCTTCCTCTCGCCCGTGAACGCGAACTCAACCGTCGGGGACGGATCTCTTCGATGCCCTGGGAGCAGTTGATACGCGAAGAGATCCCCCAGGCCGCCGCTCTTGCCGACCTGATCGCCGACCCCGAGTGGGCCACGGATTTGCCGGCCGTGGACGGGTTCTGGCACCTGTGGGATCGCCTTCCCGGATTGGAGCGGCTGGTGCTGGATCCCCACCGGCCCGATTACCGCCACGCCTGGGCCACTTTCGCCCGCCTGCTAGACCGGCAGGCCGAACGCGACCCAGGCATGAGTCTGGCCACCTACCTCGAGGCCGCTGCCGCCGGTGACTTCGAGGCCTCACCTCAGCTGCGGCTTGCCCGACACGACGAAGACCGGCTCGTGGTCACCACCCTCCACCAGGCCAAGGGCCTCGAGTTCGACGTGGTCTTCATCGCCGACGCCGTCGAGGGAGTATTTCCGGACAGCCGCCGGGCCCGGTCGCTTCTCCAGACCCACATGCTCGGCGCCCCCACCGACCTGACCGGGCGCCAGGTGGTGGCCGCCCGTCTCCGGGAGGAACGGCGCCTCGCCTACACCGCCACCACCCGGGCCCGGCGCCGGGTGGTGTGGACGGCCACCACCGCCGGGATCGACGAGGGCGAGCGGCGTCCCTCCCGGTTCATGCTCGCCGCCGCCGGGGTCGACTCCTTCGACGACCTCGGACCTCCCGTGGCCGCGGGCGACGACGGAACCTTCGCTCCCCTCTCCCTGCTCGACGCCGAGGCCCGGCTGCGCCGTCTGCTGGTCGACCCCACCAGCGCCACTCCCCGGCGCCTGGCGGCGCTCTCTCTGCTCGCCACCTCCCGACACTGGGATCCGGCTTCCTTCGCCGGAGTACCGGAGTCCGGGCCCGACGCGGGACTCATCGAAGGTGGGTTGCGCCTCTCTCCCAGCCAGGCCGACTCCTATCACCAGTGCCCCCGCCGCTACGCCCTCGAACGGCGCCTGCGGGCCCTGGATTTCGACTCTCCCTATGCCACCTTCGGGACTCTCGTCCACGAGGTCCTCGAGAACACCGAAAAGACCGCCGCGTGCCAGGGGCTCAGCCACGGGGACCTCGACAGCGCGCTCGCCGAACTAGACCGGGTATGGGAGCGCTACCCGCCGTTCGGCCCTGCCCCCCTCGACGCCGCCTGGAAACGCCGCGCCGTGCAACTGCTCGAGCAGATGTACACCGACTGACCCGGCGGCGACGACCCCGCTGTCGCTCTCGAGCTGGAACTACGCACCCAGGTCGGCGACACGGAATGGGTGGGGCGGGCCGATCGCATCGACCGTGCCGGGGAGGGGATCAAGATCGTCGACTACAAGACGTCCAAGAATCCACCCCCGCTCAAGGAGGTCGCCGCCTCGCTGCAGTTGGGCTATTACGCCCTCGCCGCCGCCGAGCATCCCGAACTGGCTCGACACGGCCCGCCGGTGGCGGCCGAGCTGTGGTATCCGCTCGCCAAACGCAAGGACAAGGTGTTTCCGTTCGCCATGTCCAACCTCGACGACATCCGCCAGGCCCTCATCACGGTGGCGGATGGGATCCGGTCCGAGGACTGGACGCCCCGGGTCGGGGGCCATTGCGGACGCTGCGCCTTCCGGGGCGTTTGCCCGGCCTGGCCCGAAGGCAGGGAGGGCTTCCGATGATCCTCCACCCGACGCTCGAACAACAGGCGATCCTCGACGCCCCTCTCGGCCCCCTCCGCATCGCCGCCGGAGCCGGCACGGGCAAGACCACCACCGTCGCCCTCTTCGTACGCCATCTGACACAGAACGGCGGGATCGAGCCCGAGTCGGTCCTGGGCCTCACCTTCACCAACAAGGCCGCCGCCGAATTGGCCGACCGGGTCCGGTCCCTGCTCCAGCCCGTCGTGGGCCCGGGCCGTGAGGCCGAGGTGCACACCTACCACGGCTTCGCCGCCCAGGTGGTGGGCGAATTCGGTGCTCTGGTGGGGATCGAGCGAGAGACGGGCGTGATCACCCCCACCTTCTCGCGCCAGTTGCTGTACGAGGTCGTCCAGAATCGGCAGTTCCAGCACTACGACCCCACCCACGTCGGCAACATCGACCGGATCCAGCGACTGGGCTCGGCCCTGGGAGACCACCTCGCCGACGCCTCCCGGGTGGCTGCCGCCGCCGGCGAAGACGAGCCCTGGCCGGAGCGCCTCGAGCTACTGGCGGCGTGGGCGGACTATCAGGCCGAGAAGCGCCGCTTGGGCGTGGTCGACTATGCCGATCTCATCTCTGCCACCGTCCGCCTCCTCAGCGACCATCCTGAGATCGCCTCCCGTGTCCGCTCCCGCTACACGGTGGTCCTGCTCGACGAATACCAGGACACCAACCCGGCCCAGCGGATCATGCTCCAGCGGCTGTTCGGCGACGGCTACCCCGTGGTGGCCGTGGGTGACACCGACCAGACGATCTACGAGTGGCGGGGGGCCACTCCCCACAACTTCGATTCGTTCACCCAACATTTCGCCGCCCCCGATGGCTCCCCCGCCCGGGAGCGTCACCTGACCCTCAACCGGCGCTCAGATCGCCGTATCATCGCCGCCGCCAACGAGATCCGGGCGCGGATAGGCTCGCCGGGCCGGCCACTCACCCCCCTCGATGACGCCGGTGAAGGTGAGGTCTCGACCCGCTGGACGTCCGACGCCATGGCCGAGGCCGACTGGATCGCCGACGAGGCCTTCCGGCTCCACCAGGCCGGGATGCCCTGGAAGGAGATGGCGATCCTGTTCCGGAAGAACCGCCACATCGCCCTCGTCCACGACGCCCTCACCGAGCGGGAGATCCCGGTCGAGGTGGCCAACCTGGGTGGTCTCCTCTCGGTGCCCGAGATCGCCGACCTCCGGGCGTGGATGCGGGTGCTTCACTCTCCCGACGACGGCCCCGCTCTTCTCAGGATCCTGATGGGACCGCGCTACCGCCTGGGCATGGGCGATCTCATCCACCTCACCCGGTGGGCACGTCACCAGCGGACCCTGACCGAGCAGGAAGAAGTCGAAATCGACCACGAGGGAGCGGTGCCCCACACGATGCTGGAGGGGATCGACCACCTCGAGGAGATCGACGACCTCCCCGACCGTGCCCGCGCCGCCCTCCTCCGCTTCCGGGACGAGTACCGGCACCTGCTCGAGACGGCCCACAGTTCCTCCCTGGCCGAACTCAGTCGCACCATTCTGGATGTGACCGGCACCTGGCGGGATGTCGAAGCGATGGGTCCGGCCGGTCGGCTCACCGCCCGTCTCAACCTCTACCGCTTCCTCGACCTCGCCGACGAGTGGAGTCCTCTCGAGGGCCGACCCTCTCTGCCGGCGTTCCTCGACCATCTCGAGGTCATGGAGGACAACCCCGCCGACGAGCTCGACGCCGCCCGCCTCTCCGGCGAGGACGCCGTCGCTCTCATGACCGTCCACCGTGCCAAGGGGCTGGAATGGGACGCGGTCTTCCTTCCCGCCATCGTCCACAGCACCTTCCCCTCGAAGTCGATGGGCTTCGACAACCCCCTCGCTCGCCCCCAGTGGCTACCCCACGAATGGCGTAGAGACGAGCCGCCTCCGATCGACGCCTCGATGCCCGCCAAGGAGGTCGACGCCGTGCTGCGGGCCCGCCACGACGCCCAGGAATGGCGCACCGCCTACGTGGCCGTCACCCGTGCCCGCCACCACCTCTACCTGAGCGGTGCCCACTGGTACGGAGCACCCGAACCTACACTCAAGCCCTCAACCCCGAGCGAACTGTTCACCCTGGTCAGGGACCTGCCCTTCACCCAGGATCTGGGCGAGGACGAGATCACCGACCGTCCCGAGGTACTCCGGGCTGGGGACCGGGTGGCAGCACCCGATCCGCTGTTCGAGGATGGATGGGCGGCCGCCCTCCGGGAGGCGACGGCGGACCCGGATGTGGTCCGGGCGCGGGCTCGGACGCTGGGTCTCGACGGTCCCGTGGAGGAGACCGAACAAGAATTCCGACAGCGGCTGTTCGACCTGGAGGCTCTCCCGGCCGCCGGTGCGGAGGCCGCCCCGACCACTTCTGTCACCGGTCTCGTCACCTACGCTGCTTGTCCCCGCCGTTACTACTGGAGCGAGGTCGACCGCCTTCCACGCCGCCCGTCGGCTGCCGCCCGCCGGGGAGTCGACGTCCACCGGCGCATCGAACTGCACTCGCTCGGGCGACTCCCCCTCTTCGACGTCGATGCCGACACCTACGACGCCGTCGGCAGCCACGCCGACGAAGGTGCCGGCGCCCGTACCGACCCCTACCAGTCCTATCTCGCCTCCCCCTACGCCGAGCGGCGACCCCTCCGGGTGGAAACGCCCTTCCAATTCCGATCCGACTCGGGAGTGGGCATCCGCGGGCGCATCGACGCCATCTATCCCTGGGACGACGACGGCTGGGAGATCGTCGACTTCAAGAGCGGTCGCCGGCGGCATGATCCCTGGCTCACCGTGCAGTTGCAGGCCTACGCCGTGGCCACCCGTCTGGTCGACTTCGGTCTCCCGCCGCCGGATCGAGTGGCAGTCACGTTCCTCTACCTGGGCGACGGGGCGGACCCGGCCCGAACTGAGATCGACGACGAGTGGCTGGCCGACGCCCACACCACCGTCGACCAGCTCACCAAGGCGATTGCCGCCGAGGAGTTCGATCCCATCCCATCTCCGGCGTGCCGGAGCTGCGAGTTCGTCCGCTTCTGTCCCCCGGGGAGAGCATGGCTGGAGCTCCATCCATGATTTGGGGCCTGATCCTGGGGATCGCGCTCGGCAGCTTGCCCACCGCCCTCCTCCTGGGTCGGCTCCGGGGGATCGACCTGGCAACGGAGGGATCGGCCAACCCCGGCACCAACAACGCCATGCGACTGGGCGGCCCGGGCCTGGGTGCCGCCGTGCTGGTGACCGAGATCGCCAAGGGTGCCCTCGCGGTGTGGGTGGGGGCCCGACTGGGGGGAGATGGCGGAGCCGCCCTCGCCGGGGGAGGGGCCACCCTCGGCAACGTCTACAACCCGTGGCTGGGCTTTCGAGGCGGAAAGGGTCTGGGCATCACCGGCGGCACCCTTCTGGCTGCCTGGCCGGGCCTCCTGGTGGTGCTGGCGGTCGTCATCGCTGCCTCGGTCGCCGTGCTGCGCCGGTCGGGCCCCGCCAGCCTGATCACCATCGCCGTCTATCTGGGGGCCTGCCTGGTCGGCGTAATCGTGGCGCTCCCCGGCACCTGGCTCGTCTCCGACTCCGGCTGGATGCTGGTGATGGCGGCCCTGGGGATAGTGGCGATGGCACCCAAGCACCTGGCCGACACCGTCACACCACGCGACCCGACTCCGTCGCCAGGGTGATCGTCACCGGCCCATCGTTGACCAGGCTCACCTGCATCCGCGCCCCGAAGCGCCCCTCGGCCACAGTCAGGCCCAGACCACGCAACTCCTCCACCAGGGCCGCGATCAGCTCCACCGCTTCGGCGGGCGGGGCGGCGCCATCGAAGGAGGGACGGCGCCCCCGGCGCACGTCAGCGCACAGGGTGAACTGACTCACCACCAGGATCTCACCCCGCGTGTCGGCTACCGAAAAGTTCATCGCCCCCGACCCGTCTGGAAACACACGCAGGCCGACCACCTTGGAAGCGGTGGCGACGGCGTCGGCACGGGTGTCACCCCGAGCGACGCCCACCAGCAGCAGCAGCCCGGGCCCGATCGATCCCACTCGCTCCCCGTCGACGTCCACCGCCGCCTCAGCCACCCGCTGCAAGACCGTGATCATCGCCGGCATCCTAAAGGCGGCTCCCCCGACGCCCTTTTCGCGACAGAATTGCGCGCTATGGCGCGCAATTCTGTCGCGAAAACGGGTTGGGGGGCGGTGGCATCGGGTCGGGGGGCGCCGGGCGGGTACGATCCGGGCGATGCCGATTCCCGCCCTCGCCGAGCTGACCCGGATATCTCAGGTCCGGCTGCCCCAGGAGCCGCCCTGCCCTGAGATCCCCGCCGGGCATCGGCCGCTGTTCGTACTCGATGCGTCCACCGGGCTCGAGGATCGACTGCTGCGCGGCTGGCTGCGCCGATGCGACCCCGGTTTCGCCGCCAACGTACACCAGGTGGCTCCTTCACGGATCCGGCGTCGCGGCCGGCGCACCGACCCGGCCCTCGAGACGAAGGTCTTCCATGCCGAGCACCCCACCTGGGTGATCCCGTTGCGGGTGGCCTGGATGCCCGCCGAGCGGGACGGACACCGCAGCGTCTCGTGGCTCGATGTCCTCAAGCTGGGCGACCCCCGGGACCCACGCTGGTGGCGCGACTACATCATCCTCGGGCGCAGCCCGGATCGGGTGAGAATCGTGGTGGGCGAGGGGGCGAGCGACGCCGAACTGGTCGCCGCCCAACAGGTCCAGACCGACGAGGCGAATCCGATCGATTCTTTCACCCGGCGGGCCTGGCGGGTACTGGACCGCGCCGAGCGGGCGGAGCGAGGCAACCGCTACAAGATCTCCCGCTTCGTGGCCGAGGACATCATCAACCGACCCTCCTTCCGCCAGGAGGCGATCCTGCTCGGGCGACGCCGGGGACTTCCCGAGGTGATCTCACTCGCCCGGGCCCGCTACTACCTGCGGGAGATGGCCGCCACCCACAGCCCGTTCCTGATCGACCTGATCGCCAACCTGATCAACTGGATCATCCGCCAGGGCTACGGCGCCATCTACTACAACTCCAACAGCCTGGACGAGGTGGCCCGGCTGGGCCGGGACTATCCCCTCGTCTTCCTCCCCACCCACAAGTCCAACCTCGACCGGCTCTCCCTCCAGTTCATGCTCTGGGAGAACGACCTCCCTCCCAACCACACCGCCGGTGGGATCAACATGAACTTCTTCCCGGTCGGCCCTCTCGTACGCCGTACCGGCGTCTTCTTCATCCGGCGCAGCTTCAAGGACAACGACCTCTACAAATTCGTGGTGCGCACCTACCTCGACTACCTGATCGAAAGGCGCTTCCCCCTCGAGTGGTACATGGAAGGAGGCCGCTCCCGGTCGGGGAAGCTGCGGCCGCCTCGCTACGGCATGCTTTCGTGGGTGGTGGACGGCTTCGCCCGAGGCAAGGCGGAGGACATCTACCTGCTTCCGATCTCGATCGCCTACGACCAGATCCAGGAGGTGGGCGCCTATGTCAACGAGGCCACCGGAGGCAGCAAGGAGAAGGAAAGCTTTGGATGGGCGGTCAAGTTCGCCCGCAGCCTCCGCCGCCGCTACGGCGACATCCACATCCGCTTCGCGGAGCCGATCTCCATGGCCAAGGAACTGGAGGGCGCCGACCTCGCCGACCAGAACCCGATCGAGGTGCAGAAGCTCGCCTTCGAGGTGATGTACCGGATGAGCGCGGTGACCCCGATCACGCCCACCGCCCTCGTCGCCACCATTCTCCTCGCCGCCAAGGGACAGGCGCGAGACATCTACGCCATCAGCGAGGCGGCCCGGGCCATCGTCGACTACATCGAGACCAGGGAGCTTCCCACCACCGTGCCGCTCCCCACCACCCCCGAGTCACTGCGGTCGACCCTCGCCCTGATGGCCGACCACGGTCTCATCTCCACGCTCAACGCCGGCGGACGGACCGTTCACTGGATGGACGGCGATCAGAAGCTGCGGGCGGCCTACTACGCCGGCACCGTGGAGCACTTCTTCGTCCCGCGCGGGCTGGCCGAGGTGGCACTCGTCACCGCCACCGACATCGACACGTTCTGGGGCGACGTCTTCGCCCTGCGGGATCTGCTCAAGTTCGAGTTCTTCTTCGCTGAAAGGGAGGAGTTCCGTCAACTGGTGGCAGACGACCTCGCCATCGATGCACCGGATTGGGAGGAGGCCGTGGCCCGGGGTGAGGGATCACGGATCGGGCTCCAGCCTTCGACGGTCGGGTGGTCGGTGGCACCGCTCCTCGAGTCCTACCTGATCGTCGCCGATGAACTCGCCTCCCGCCGCGCCGAGATCGACAAGGACGAGTTCCTCGACGCCTGCCTGGATCGGGGACGCCTGTATCTGCTCGAGGGCAAGATCGAAGCGGACGAAAGTGTCTCCCGCGTGTTGTTCGAGGGGGGCCTGCGCCTGGCCGAGAACCGGCGACTCGTCACCGTCTCGCCCGACACCCCCGAGCGACGTGCCGCTTTCGCCATCGAGATGGACGGCTACGTCGCCGCCGCCCGCAAGCGGTCCGAGATCAGGAGTCGTTAGAACCGAAGTCGGCGATATGGCGCTTGGCCCGCTCCACCATCTCCGCCGAGGTGAGCCGCCGCTGACCCGAGCCGGGCCCCGGCATCTCCTCGACGTTGTCGGCCAGGTCGGCCACCGCATCCGCCAGCCGCTGCTTGAAGGCCTGCGAGGCGGGATCATCGATCTGGGTCTTCAACTCCCGGGTGCCGGTCCGCACTTCCCGCTCGGTCCGGGGTGGCGGAGCGGCCGGAGGCCGGTAGGTGGATGTGGTGGCGGGGGCGGCGGGGGCAGGCATACCATCGTCGTCGCGATCGTGGCGTTCCGAAGCCCGGCGCCGGCTGATACCTGCAACGAGCAGCGACAGGAACCCGAAGACGACCAGGGCACCCAGCACTGTTCGACTGTCGATGGCACCGTCGGTCACATCCTCGACTGCCCCGAGTAGAACCGAACCGATGAGGAAGAGCCCGATCAGCGGCAGACAACCACATCCGATCCGTCTGGTCTGTTCGGCCACGAGGCCATCCTAGATCAGGGACGCAGGATTGCCCGCCTCAGCAGCCAGGCGGCGAGCACCGCAACGACGGTGGCGTAGGCGAGGAGGACGCCCACCTCTCCCGCCACGTCGCTCAGATTTCCACCCCGATAAACCAGGTCGCCGAAGCCGTCGATCGCCCAGGCATGGGGGGTGAGATGGGCGACGCGACGCATGGTCGACGAGAACAGCTCGATCGGGAGCATGGCTCCGCCCAGAGCGGCCAAACCGAGACCGAAGAGGACCGACAGGCCGCCCGCCTGCTGGTCGTTCCGAAAGATTGCCCCCATCAGCATGGCGAAGGCGGCCCCGGTGGCGGCGAATGCCACCAGCAGTGCGATCCATCCGAGCGGGCTCCCCCAGTCGACCCCGAACGCGACCAGGGTGAAGATGACGATGTAGAACCCCTGAAAACCCCCCACCAGGAACCGGGCCAGCCCCTCACCCATCACGATCGTTCGGACCGGAGTGGGGGTAGAAAGCATCCGGGTCGTCACTCCGAGCTGGCGACTCTGGATCAGGGCGGCGGAGCCCGAGAGCGTGGTGAGGAACACGAACAGCACCAGCTGCTGGGCGGCCCCGACCGAAAACTGAGTGATGTTGGGCCCGAACAAGGACTCCCCCACCGTCGTGACCTCCACCTCGATCCCGGGGGCGTCGGTGCCGGCCACCACCGGGATCAGCTCGGAGGTGGGTCGGCCTGTGACCTCGGCGACGATGCGGGCGACCCGGAGGTCGGCGGTGGCCGCGGACACCGCCGCACTCACGATCTGGCGGACGGACGCCGGGGTATCTGCCCTCGAGACCAGCCCGATCTCCGCCTCCCCGCCCTCGAGAAGAATCCGATCGAGATCGTCGGGGAACACCACGCCGGCACTCGCCCCACCCCGCTCCACATCTTCCACCAACTGGTCGGCGTCGTCAGAGGTCTCGGCTCTCACCCCCTCGAGCGCCTCCACGATGCTGGTCGCAACCTGGCTGCCGTCATGGTGCACCAGGATCTCAGGAGCCCCGCCCGAACCGAACTGGGCACCGATCAGAAGAATGATGGCCAGCGGCAGGATGAACACGAAAAAGATGCTCGACCGGTCACGAAAGAGACGCCGCAGTCCGGTCATTCCGATCGTCCACACCTTCATCGCCGGACCACCCGGGAGAGGACGAAACCCAGAGCGAGCCCGCTCAGGGTGAAGGCGGCCAGGGCCAGCAGCGAATCGGTGATCCCGGCCAGGCCCTCCCCCGCCTGCAGGTCACCCACGGCGCGCAAGAACCACGAGTGGGGGGTGAGGAGTGAGAGGCGTTCCAGCCATTCGCTACCGCCGGCCACCGGGAAGAAGGTGCCACCAACCATCCCCATCGCCACTGCCAGGGCGCTGGTGAGGTTGCCGGCACCCTCGGGTGTGCGGGCAACCGACCCGACCACTCCGATCAGCGAGGTGGCGGCGAGGGTCACGAAGACAAAGAGAATGAACAGCGGCATCGGGTTGCCCCAGTCGGCTCCGATGAGGAGAGTGGTGCCGAGGGCGAGCACCGACATCGAGAAGATCCCGAGGACCAGGCTCGTGATGGCCTTGCCCGCCAGGATGGACCAGCGCGGGATAGGAGCTGCCTCCAGCCGGGTCAGGGTCCCCTCTCGCCGCTCGTCCAGCAGACCCGTGACCCCGAACTGCACTATGAAGAAGAGGAAGAACACCGCCATCGAGGCGGAGAAGAAGGTGGCCGGCGCCAGCACCCGGTCGGCGGTCTCGACAGTGCCGAAAGTCAGCAACGGGCTCCCCTGGGACGCAGCCGCGACCACGGCGGGTACGAGATCCGGCCCGCCCGAGGCCACTACCGCTGCCGCAGCCCGCTGGGTGTCCTCCACTCCGGTGCCGAAGGCGAGAGCGATCGACTCGGCCACGGAAGAGGAGGTGGGGGCTTCCACCCCCGCCACCACCTCGATGCGGGCCGGCTTCCCCGCTTCGACCGCATCACTCAGACCCGCGGGGAGGACCAGGCCCGCCCCGATGTCGCCGCCATCGATCAACTCCTCCAGTTCGGCTGCATCCGCGGCCGACACGAAATCGATCCCGCCGTCGGCCGCCACCGCGTCTACCACCTGGCCAAAAGCTTCGGCTACCCGCCCGCCGTCCTCGTCCACCCATCCCAGGGTGAGGATGGAATCGCCCGAGAAGGCGCCGCCGAAGACGGCGTTGAACACGAAGGCGAGCGCCAGCGGCACCACGACGCCGATCATGAGAGCCGAGCGATCCCGTAGGCGCAGGCGCAGGTCCTTGAGGGCGATCAGCCAGGCGGCGCGCATCAGTCGCGCAGGGCCTTGCCGGTGAGATGGAGGAATACCGCCTCGAGGTCGGGCTCGTCGACCTCGACGCCGGTGACTGTCATCCCGGCTCCGGCTGCCGCCGTCAGCACCGCCGGCAACACGCTCGACGCCTCGGCCGCCAGCACCGTCACGGCGTGGTCGGCCACAGCCGCCTCGACCACTCCCGGGACCGCGCCCACCGCCGCCGCCGCCGCTTCGATCGAGTCTCTCCCCCGCATGACGAGTCGGTCGAACTGGCCGACCTGGGAAACGAGCTCCCGCCTCGTCCCCTCGGCGATCAAACGGCCCTGGTCTATGATCCCCACCCGGTCACACAGGCGTTCGGCCTCCTCCATGTAATGGGTGGTATAGACCACCGACATCCCCTCGACCGAGAGGGCTTCGACCGACTCGAGGATGGCGTTGCGAGACTGCGGATCCACGCCCACGGTGGGCTCGTCGAGGATGAGGAGACGGGGCTCGTGAAGGAGGCCGATGGCGATGTTGAGCCGCCGCTTCATTCCTCCCGAGTATTCCTGGGCCCGGTCGTCGGCACGGCCATCGAGTCCGACCACCTCCAGCACCTGTTGCACCCTCCGCTTGAGGTCGTCGCCGACCAGGCCGTACAGGCGTCCGAAGAATCCCAGGTTCTCGGCCGCGGTGAGATCGGGATACAGGGCCAGGTCCTGGGGTACCAATCCCACCGAGGCCCGTGCCTCCAGCTCTCCCGGCGCCATGGTCGCTCCGAGAACCGTCACCCGACCCGCATCGGGGGCGAGCAGACCACAGATCATCGAGATGGTGGTCGTCTTGCCCGCACCGTTCGGACCGAGCAAGCCGTAGGTCTCCCCCGGCTGCACCTGGAAGCTGACACCGTCGACGGCCACCAGGTCACCGAACCGCCGCTCCAGATTGTCCGCCACCAATACGTCGGCCATCGTGTCGCTCCTCGTCGCAGGACGAGGTTAGAACCAAGCGACCCTGGGCCAGGCTGTCAATTCTCGCCTCCGTCCGCCCCGTCGAAGGCGCCCAACTGGGCGCCGGTGGGCTCACTTCAACAGAACCACGGTTCGGTAAGGCGCGGGCGGGGGGCGCCGCCGTTGCCCACCGGAGCGGCAAAGTTGGAGCCGGACTCGGCGGCTATGATTGCCGAGAGCTCGGCGAGGATCTCTAGCGGATCCGTGCCCGCCGAAGCACCCGCCGCTGCGATCGCCTCGAGTCGCTTCTGGAGGAGGTCCGCGGCCGGATCGGCGGACCTCCAGGTGTAGCCGAGCGCCTCCGGGTCGTACGACACCAGATGCGGGGTCAGGTCCGCCAGCTCCAGCATCAACGAGCCGTCCGGTATCAGAAGACGAATCGTCATTTGAACGGGGTCGGTGACGGGGGCGAGGTCCTGGTCCCACACGAATTGTGATATGTCGGCCACCGTGTCCACCGTCGACCAGGGCGTGAAAGGCAACCAGGTGGGATGGAGGTCGATGCCCGTTTGCCGTGCCACCTCCACGGCCTTGGCCGAGTCGGAGGCGGTGTGGCCCTTGTCCATCCGCCGCAGGATCGACTCGTCGAGCGATTCGAACGCCGACACCATGAACAACACCCCGGCCGCGGCCAGCTCGGGCAGCAGTTCTCGGTGGGCAAGGATGTGTTCTACCTTGACGGTCACATCGAAGGTGAGGTCGGGAAAGTCGGCGTGAACGGCCTCGAGCACCTTGCGGGCGTACGCCGGGGCATTCAGGAAGTCGGGATCGCCGAAGGTGATGTGACGGGCCCCGGCCTCGACCAGTTGGGCGACATCGGCCAGGACGGTCTCCTCCCCGGTGACCCGGTAGCGGCCGTCGTAGACCGTAGGCACCGGACAGTGCGTGCAGCGATGGCGACAGCCGTGGCTGGCCTCCACGTACCCGACGAGACGATGACCGTCGCCAACGGCGAGGTGGGCGTAACGGTCGAGCGGCGGCAGGAGGTGACGGGCCGGACGCCGGAAACGGCGCCGGCCGATGTGGACGCTGACCCCGCCGGTCGGTTCCCCGTCCAGCGAACGGACCCATTCCACCAGGGCGTCCTCGTACTCCCCACAGATTCGTCGGTCGACCAGACCGGGGGATTCCTCGGCTCCCACTGCGGCGTAGAGCCCGTAGAAGGCGATGGGCAGATCGGGGCGCAACCGCCGGATCCGGCGGGCGGCCTCGATCCCGAGGCGAAGGGCGGTGTGCATGGGGACCGAGATCGCCACCGCCTCCACCGCGTCGAGTTGGTGGGCCGACCAGGGTTCCACGGCGAGGTCGAGGGTCGACACCTCGACCCCGGCCGCCAGCAACTCGGCTGCAGGGGCGGCCAGGTGGAGAGGCTGGTGACCGAGCTCATAGCCCGAGATGAGGAGAACGCGCATCTCGATTCGATCGTAGGGCCATGTGATACCTACGGAATCGGGGGTAGGCTCAGACGCATGGCTCTTCCTCCCGATCTGTCTCGCACTCTGGCCGACGACTTCGTGCAACAGCTCCCGGACACCGACCCGGTCGAGACCACCGAGTGGTTGGAATCGTTGGACGCGGTAGTGGCCGAATTCGGGCCGACGCGGGCCCGTTACCTGTTGGCCAAGCTGCTCGAGCGCGCCCATGAGAACGAGCTCGGGGTGCCCTCACCGATCACCACCCCCTATATCAACACGATCCCGCTCGAGGATCAGCCCGAGTATCCCGGCGACGGCCAGCTGGAGCGGCGCATCCGCCGGCTGATCCGCTGGAACGCCGCCGTGATGGTGGTCAAGGCCAACCACAAGGAAAAGGGAATCGGGGGCCACCTGTCGACCTTCGCTTCCTCGGCGACGCTGTACGAGGTCGGGTTCAACCATTTCTTCCGCGGCAAGACCGAGGACCATCCCGGCGATCACGTCTACTTCCAGGGCCACGCCGTACCGGGCATGTACGCACGGGCCTTCCTCGAACGCCGGCTCGACGAGAGCCACCTGGACCGTTTCCGCTTCGAGACGGGCGGCGGCGGGCTCTCCTCCTATCCGCACCCGCGGCTCATGCCCGAGTTCTGGGAGTTTCCGACCGTCTCGATGGGTCTGGGCCCCATCAACTCGATCTACCACGCCCGCTTCAACAAGTATCTCCACAATCGCGGGATGGATGACACCGCCGATTCGTGGGTCTGGTGCTTCGTCGGCGATGGCGAGGTGGACGAACCCGAGACCCTGGGTGCGATCTCACTCGCCTCGCGTGAGAAGCTGGGCAACCTGATCTGGGTCGTCAACTGCAACCTGCAGCGCCTCGACGGTCCGGTGTACGGCAACGGCTCGATCATCCAAGAGCTCGAGGGCATCTTCCGCGGGGCCGGATGGAACGTGATCAAGCTGGCCTGGGGCAGCAAGTGGGACGAGCTGTTGGCCCGCGACCGGGACGGCGTGCTGGCGCGGCGCTTCAACCGCCTGATCGACGGCGAGTCGCAGCGCTACGCGGCGTTCGGCGCGCCCGAACTGCGGGAGCGCTTCTTCGACAGCCCCGAGCTTCAGGCCCTCATCGAGGACTGGAGCG
>DATHVR010000130.1:0-1657 GCA_035461175.1 Acidimicrobiia bacterium
CCGCCCGGGACCTCGGGGTGTCCTGGCACGCGGCGATGGCCGCGGTGCGCGACCACGGCCGGCCCCGCGTCGATCATCTCGCCCGCCTCGGCGCCCCGGCCGCGGTGGGGTTGGATGAGACCTCGTTCCTGGCCGCCACCGCCGAGCGACCGAGGCTGCTGGTGACCGGGATCGTGGACCTCGACACCGGCCGGCTCGTCGATGTTCTGCCTGCTCGCAGCGCTGTCGCGGTCACCGACTGGCTGGCCGGCAAGCCCGCCCCGTGGCTGGCCGGGATCCGCCATGTCGTGATCGACCCCTACCAGCCCTACGCCACCGCCGTCGCCCGCGGCCTGCCCGCCGCCCGGCTGGTGGTCGACCACTTCCATGTGATCCGCGTGCGCCACGAGGCGCTGTGTGTTCGGGGGTGGGTGAGAGGCCCGCCCCACCGGTCTGTCGCAGCAGGTCGGTGAAGCTGAGGGCAGCCTGATCCCGGAGGTGCGGGGGAGGGCGGGAAGCAGCCCTGACGACGCCGGGGCGTGCCAGCACTGCCAGATGGCAGCGTGCCCGGCAAGCGAGGCAGAGAGGCGTAACGAGAGTGAACCAGTGGTTGAACCCGCTCAAGGGTGGAACCGGCTCGAACCTGGCAGATCCGGGCCGGGCAACAGTGCACGCTGGCCGCCGCGGATGTGGTCAGCGACTCCGTAGCCGATTATTGATGTCGGTGGGGAGGCCATCACCGCGTCGCTGCGGGTTCGGTGGTGGCGAGGCTGTAGCGGCAGAGCTGGGCGCCGATCCTGCCGACCGGCACATAGTGAACGTGGGAACCCTGGCCGGGTCGCCCTTCCCGTCGCCCGTCCGGGGCGGCGGCGGGCAGGCTCACCGTCGGCTGACGGCTCGGCGAGGGGGCGGAGGGCCCGTAGTAGTCCGAGGGCGGGAAAGCCGCCTACATGGCGAAGGGGCCCAGCGAGTTCGCAGTCGATGCGATGGAATGCCGGGAGGTCGCTGGTGAACACCGGCGCACGGTGGCCGGACCTTGATGAGGCCCGGGCGCGGGTACTGGGTATCCAGACCAAGCTGCACCAATGGTCGATCGACGATGGTGGTCGTCGGTTCGACGACCTGTTCAACCTTGTCGCCGATCCCGCCTTCCTCACGGTGGCGTGGGATCGGGTGAGAGGGAACCGAGGAGCACGATCTGCCGGGGTCGATGGCGTCACCGCACGTTCGGTCGTCTTCGGTGACTCGATGCTGCAGGAGCTGCGAGCCGAGCTCAAGGCCCGCAGCTTCGAGCCGCTCCCGGTCAAGGAGCGGACGATCCCCAAAGCGGCGGGCAAGGTCCGTCGCCTGGGCATCCCCGCGGTCCGAGACCGGATCGTGCAGGCCAGCTTGAAGCTGGTCCTCGAGCCGATCTTCGAGGCGGACTTCCACCCGTGCAGTTACGGGTTCCGTCCGTCTCGTCGGCCTCATGACGCCATCGCCGAGATCCACATGCTGGCATCCAACCGCTACGAGTGGGTGCTGGAAGGTGACATCGAGGCGTGCTTCGACGAGATCTCGCATCCGGCCCTGATGGACCGGATCCGGGAACGGGTCGGAGACAAACGCGTCCTGGCGTTGATCAAGGCGTTCCTGTGTGCCGGCGTCCTCTCCGAGGACGGCGTCACCAGGGACACCA
>DATHVR010000131.1:0-3504 GCA_035461175.1 Acidimicrobiia bacterium
CTGAGTTGGTCGCCAGTGCTGCCGTACGCGAGCCACCGGTGCTGGCCCTCCTCGAAGGAACGGACGACGCTGAGATTGCGTCGGAGCTAGGGCGAATCGACCAGGACCTCGCCGTGGTGGCCTCGTTGATCGAACGCGACCGCCGCCGAGACGCCGCCGAGCACTTCATCGACCGGGTCGCACTCGGACCCGGGTCGAGGGCGCAGCTCCCGGAGCCGTTCAAGGCCGTGCTCAAAGGCAACGCACCGACCTATCTGGACGAACTCCGGGATCCCACTTCGACCTCGGTCAATCTCACTGCGTTGGCAACGACGAGCGTGCCACTGAAGATCACCCTGGGCAGTGAGAGCCCCCGCATCTTCGCAGCGATCACCGATGCGCTGGCGATGCTCGTCCCGGACGCCCGGATCGAGACGATTGCTGGAGCAGGCCACATCCCCTACGTCACACATCCCCACCAGTGGGCAGACATCCTGGCCGCTTTTCACGCCACCGTCCCCACCAGCGGAAGCAGGCGGTGACCCTGTTCAGTGGCCGCCGTCCTCGAGGTCGGCCGTGAGATCGGTCGCCATACAACCGCACCAGGACGTGGGAAGCGGCTGGACTCGACCCACCCCGCCGGCCCACGCACCACCCCTGGGCGACTAGACCGGGACGACCGAGCCTGGTCGACCCCTGAGCTGATCAAGGCAGGTCACCCTCCCGTCACCAGGGCTTCGGTGATGGCCTGCTCCTCACCTGCGGCGACGGCCTGGTTCCCGACCCGGAACGAGAGCGACCCGTCCGGACCCGTCCACGTGCAGTAGGAGGATCCGGCCGCTCCTTCGCAACGGTCGAACTCCCAGTCGGCGCCCGGATCGAAGGTGATGTTTCGGAGTGCTTCCAGCGACTCCTCGGTCAGAAGGCGCCCCAGCATTTCCTCGTCGTCGGCCCTCCACGCCTCGAATGCGGCGGCGGCGTAGGCGGCTGCGTTGGTGGGCAGCGGTTCCGCCTCCGGCAGGGTTTCGGAGGGGACGCTGTCGGAAGGGACGGTGGTGAGGGCCGAACTGGTCGGGACCGAGGAGCTCTCGGTCGGAGGGGATGTTCCGGCGGAGGTCGGGGTCGGCTCGTCGGTCGTACCGGTTCCGCTACACGCGCCGACAATCACGGCTACCGACAGGACGACCATCAGACGGGAATGGCGAAAGGGAAACCTGCTCATCACATGCTCCTGGAAGTTGTCCACCTCTCGTTGTAGTCCCCGAGGCGGGACTACCCGCGGTCGCCAGTGTCTCGGTGCGGCAGGGAGGCGGTCGAACTCCTCGCAGGTCCTGCACCTGCTCGTTCACGTCTTGGTGGCCAGAACCGACCACATCAGCGGAAGGCGCTCCCGGCGATCTGGCAGGCGGTAGCGACCGTCGTCGCCCAGTTGATTGACCGGTCCCGCCTCCCATTCGAGAAAGTCGTACTCTTCGATTTCGTCGATTCGCAGCCCTGCATCCATCAACGCCTGCAGGGTCTCGGCCATCCCGTGGTTCCACTCGTAGGTGTCGGGACTGGCCACCTCGCCATCGCCGGCGTAGGTGAAGGTCTCCGACCAATGCTGCGGCTCGGCCGTCTCGAAATACGGGTAGTCGACGACGAGAAGATCATCGTCCCGTTCGATGTCGAGGGCCCAAAGAATCGGGTGGGCTTCCCGCATGTAGAAGCGACCGCCCGGCGCCAGGAAGCCGGCCGCCACCTCGGCCCAGCCCTCGATGTGCGGCAGCCAACAGATCGCCCCAACACCGGTATAGACGACATCGAAGCTCTCGGGCACCTCCGCTGGTGCGTCGTACAGCTCCGAGACGATGAACCGAGCAGGAGTGCCGGTTTCCTCGCTAATCCGGCGGGCGGTCTCGATTGATTTCGATGAGATGTCGATCCCGGTGACCTCGGCGCCGAGCCGCGCCCATCCGATGGTGTCGGTGCCGATATGGCACTGGAGATGGAGAAGGCGCCTCCCATCGACATCGCCCAGCTTGGCGGCGTCGAATCTGACCACCCCACCGACGAACCCCGGATCATCCACGAACCGCCGTATTTCGTAGACATCCGACTCGACGTGGATGTCTACCCGGGCGTCCCAGTTGGCGCGGTTGGTCTGGCGGTGATGGTCGATCGGCATCGGGGCAGTATTGCGGCTGTATCCTCGGTTGAGGGCAGATTTAGCCCCTGATTCGGTCCGAAGCACTGAAGGTCGTCGGATCGACACCGTCCCTGACCCACCCGGGTCTCACCACGCCCCCCATCAAGGTTGAGTCGAACTCAGCTGCTGGGGGGCCTCCAAACGGTCTCGGACCTAAAGCGGCCCGACCGCGGAACGATCAAACCACTGGCACCGGTTTGGGCTCACGCCCTCACACCTACCGGAGGGACGGCGCTTCGGGCGGCGTCGAGTTGTCGGCCAAACTGCCATCCGGCGCTGAGACCCGCAAACACGTTGCCTACGTGCAGGGCCCAAACCATGTTGGTCCCGGGAGGCTCGCCGACGACGAACCCCATCGCGGCCGCTACGACGGAACCGAGAGCGAAGCCGAGCGCTCCGGCGATGCCGGCCCGGGTTCCTATACGTGGTCCACCGTCGACGCCGAGCCGTGCGCACAGTCGGGCCGCCGACACGCCTGAGACCAGAGCTACCTCGAACATAAATATCAGAGTGAAAAAGAAATGGATCCCCAGCGGTCGCGGCAGCCATCCCGGTGGGGCCAGAGCCTGGGAGAGGTGAACGGGAAGCTCGAGGAGAGCAATCATGCCGGTGACGCTCAGCGCTCCGGTACGTGCCGCAGGAACGAGGGGGCGACCAAATAGATGCGCGATCAGCGCCCCCCACATCGCGCCGGCCACCAGGAGGGGCCCGAGAATCAAAGGGAGTCCCGCCGGAATGGCCAAATAGATGGGAAGTGCCTCCAGGAAACCGGGTGGCTCGAAGTTGAGAAGAAGCCAGAAGATGACGAGTACCGCGCCGGCCATGGTTACGGCGGTGGCGATCGCGACCGAAACAGGCAGGCCGAACCTATTCATGGCCTGCGCCGATACAGCGGCTGTGTGTCGGTCCTTCATCGGCTTATCGTGCCGCTCGGTCTACGAGCGGGATGGACGGCCCGACAGCACTTTTGGACGACAGCCCCCAGAGCACGAACGCCCCGGTCACGGCAACGGCTGCCCCGCCAAGTGTGAACCCGGCGATAGGCCCCCAGCTGGTTCCGGGTCGGACCAGTTCGGTGATGCCCATGATCCCTGATGCGACCCAGAGCGGGGAGGTGAATCTGGCCCACCCCGGCAACCAAAGAACAGCTATCCCGACGAGGATGGCGCCCAAACCCCCGATCGTGGAGTGGTCGGGATAGCTTCCCCAAAAAACGAACATCCCGACGATGCCGAGGCCGGCGAGAAAGCCCGACCACACTCCGGCCGCCTTGTAGACAACGACGACGAGACCGATCATGCCTGTTGAGAAGCCGAGATAGGCCGGTATGAGTCCGA
>DATHVR010000132.1:0-5117 GCA_035461175.1 Acidimicrobiia bacterium
TGTTTCTGGCAGAGAAGACGAACCTGTTCGATGACGAGCTCAGAATCTTTCACGTTTCCCCCAAGTACGCGGTGTCCCGACGGCTGTCGCGCCTGGACAACCTCGAATACATCGCAGGTGACATCGCCAACCGCCCAAATACGACGGTGCGAATGGACCTGACGGCGGTCCCGCTCAAGTCGGCGTCGGTAGACGCGATCATATGCGTGCACGTGCTGGAGCACATCATCGAGGACAAGGCCGCGATCACCGAAATGCATCGGATCCTCCGGCCCGGAGGATGGGCAGTGATATCCGTCCCGCTCCGACTCGATAGGCCGACCTATGAGGACGCCACCATTGTCACCGCAGCCGCGAGAGAGGCTGCCTTCGGCGAGACCACCCATGTGAGGTACTACGGCTACGACTTCATCGACCGCCTGGAAGCCGCGGGATTCGAAGTTGCTCTGCATGAGGCGAGAGCAATCGACGATGATGAGAGGGATCGTTACGGGCTCCTCGACGACGAGAACATCTTTTTCTGCCGTAGGGCCTCCGGAGCCGCATGACGACAGTAGCGATCGTCGGCGGCGACGGGGCCGGAAAAACCACCGTTGCCCGGCACCTGACGACATCCACCGGTATTCGGGCGAAGTACTTGTATCTCGGCATGAGCGCGCAGTCGGGTGATCGACTCCTGCCGACATCGAGGATCGTCCTCATGCTCAAGCGTCGCTCGTATCGCCGGGACCTCGCCGTCACGTCCGGAGCGACCGGGGCGGCGAAACGTATACCGGCGGACCGCTATGAGTATTCACCCCGGCGGCGGGGCAAGTTGTGGACGGCGGCGCGCCTCGCCAACAGGCTGGTCGAGGCCTGGTACCGGCAGGCGATCTCGTTGGCGTACCAGTTGCGAGGTTACGTGGTGATCTACGACCGTCACGTGCTGTTGGATGGCGGTTCCTTGGCGCCCCGGTCGCACGGACGAAGAGACTGGTCGACCGACGCCTATCACTGGCTGATGCGGAACCTATACCCGCGGCCGGACCTGGTGCTGATGCTCGACGCATCCGGTGACGTCCTCTTCTCCCGCAAAGGCGAAGCCAGCCCCGAGTATCTCGAGGGAGAGCGACTGATGTACCTCACTCAGGCTCCCCACCTTCCCCATTTCGTCCGTCTCGACGCGTCTCAGCCCGTCGACAAGGTGAGGCGAGAGGCAGCCAACTTGGTCGCCGAGTTGTGCAACTCGTCACGTCCGGGTGGTCCGGTTTCCCGGCGGCGCTGAACGCTGACTCCAGTTGGCATGAGGCTGAGCGCTTCGGGGCTGCGTGATATCCAGCCGAGCCGTCCGGACCTCTGGAACCTGCGACCGACGACAACCTTCACATTGTCCGAGGCCTCCCATACGATGGCGGTATACGTCATTGGAGGACGGCACATGGCGAATGAGGATCTACCTCCCATTCTGGACGCAGCCCAAGTAGCGGAACTGTTGGGCATGAACGTGCAGATGGTTCGCAGATACGCCCGCGAAGGACGCCTCCCGGCCTACAAGCTGCCCGGAGGCCGGACGTTCAAGTTCTTCCGGGACGACCTGTTCGAGTTCATCCGTGCCCACCCGGTGGTTCCCGAGGGTGAGGCCGAATCTGAAGAACTCAGCTCCGCCGAGGTGGACGCCGACTGAATACGACCGCGATCTCAGAGGTGGGGATGTAGGTCTCCGGTCCGGATCCTTCCGCCATCACCACGTGGTCGGCGGCCACCACTTCGATTCGGCCGTGTATCGAGGCCCCGGCCGAGGTGACGATGTCGAGGATCGCTTCCCGTTGCTCGTGTTCGCCGAGGCGTGCCCGCAGAGTCACGGAAGCGGCCCGGCCGGCCGACCCGCCCTGCCGGCTCGGGCTGGTGGTCACCAGGGCATGGCCCAGGGCGATGTCGATGAGGTTCTCGCCATCGTCCATTGTCAGGTAGTCGGCGCCGACGGCGCTCAGCGGGTGGCTCAGGGTCAGCCCACCGGCCGCGACGGTGACGGTGTGGCCCCGGTGCATGGCGGCGCGGATCGCTTCGGCGAGGTCCCGGCGCCGGAGGCGCTGCAGTTCCGTGAACTGTTCGTCGACGGCCGCCTCATCCCGCAGCTCCCGTCCCGCCCCCTGACGGAGCGATCGGGCCAGATCGTCGAATTCGTCAGTCACGGTTTTCGCGTTTTCCGGCACGCTCCACAACGAAAGCGTAGGTTCTTCGGCGTGGATTGGGATGGGATGATATGAGTGTGGGGCTCAGCCGAGGTGATGCCGCGGGAGTGAGGAAGTCGGCGAGCGGGTCGAGGCTGCGGCGTCTCAGCGTGGGCCATCTCGCCGTCGGCGTCGCCGCCATCCTCGCCTTCGTCGCCAATCTCGCTTTCCTGCGCTCCCAGGACGACAGCACGCTCGTGATGGTGGCGGCCCGTGATGTGGCGGCGGGGGAGACTCTGACGGCGGCAGACCTGGGGACGGCGCGGGTAAAGGCCGAGGGCGCCATACTCTCCTCCCTCGTCACCTCGCCGGATTCACTCGAAGGCAAGGTGGCGTCGCGCCCCATCATGGCGGGCACTCTCATCGCCGGAACCGATTTCCTCGACCGGGCCTCACCCGGTGGCCTGGCCTCGATGGCGGTACCGATCGACCCGGCCCACGCCGCCGGCGGCCTGATCCGGGTGGGCGATCGGGTCGACCTGGTCGACGTCACCCGCGAAGGCGGGGCCGCCTATGTCATCCGGGATGCTCCCGTCCTCTCGGTCTCCGAGGCGCGCACGGGCGCTCTGGCGGCGGGCGGCGGCGAGCAGCTGGTGATCGGAGTGACTTCCGACCAGGTACTGGCGGTTGCCGAGGCGATCGCCGACGGATCGGTGGACGTGGTCGTCACCACCGGGGTGGATGGTGGCTGACCTGGAACTGGCTCTGGCCGCCTCGGCCCGCGATTGGTCCGACACCCTGCACCGGTTCCTGACCGACCACGGCGGGGCCCGGGTGCGGGCCGTGGTTATGGGCGCCGAAGAGGTGGGAGCAGAGGCGTTCGACGTTCTGATCATTGACGACGTGTGCTCGTTCCTGACGCCGCGCCTCGTCGAACAGGTGCGCCGGAGTGGACGCTCGGTGGTCGGCGTGTTCGACCCCCGCGACGGCGCCGACGCCAAGCGCCGACTCATCGACTGTGGTGTCGACGATGTGGTCGAGACGGAGGCCACCCCCGAGGAGTTTCTGGCCGTGGTGCGGCGGGTGCGGGAGCTGCGGCCGGCACCGCCGCCGCAGGTGTCGGTCCAATCCGAGGTCGAGTCGGCCGGGCGTGTGATCGTCGTCGGTGCCCCGCCGGGAGGTGCCGGTGCCACCGAGATCGCCATCGGGCTGGCAGTCGAGCTGGGCGCACTTCTCATCGACGCCGATGATCTCGCCCCGTCGGTGGCCCAGCGGCTGGGTTGTCCGCTCCATCCCAACCTGCGCACCGCCATCGACGTGATCCACCACCGATCGGGAGTGATCGATGACGCCCTCACCTCGCTCGCCGGCCTCGACCTGGTGGCGGGCCTGGTGAGTGGCGAGGAGTGGAGTCAGCTCCATCCCGGCGAGGTGCAGGCCGTCGTGGACGAATACGCCGGCTCGGTAGGAACCGTGGTGGTGAACATCGCCTCGGGTCTCGAACGTCCCGAACTCGGGGAGGGCCGCTTCGGGCTGGCCCGCAGCCTGGTCGGGCGGGCCGACGTCGTGGTCGGGGTGGGGTTGCCACATCCGGTCGGGATCACACGTCTGATCCAGTGGATGGCCGAGGCGGCCACGTTGGCACCGGACGGCCGCTGGCAGGTGGTCGTCAACCGCGTGCCCCGCTCTGCCTATCAACGGGGCGAGGTCGCCGGGGAGCTGGCGCGGGCGCTGCCGGGGGTTCCGGTCAGCCTGGTCGCCGAGGACTCCCGGGTGGGGGAGGCGGCCTGGGCCGGAGCCCTGGTCGGTGGTGGTCCTTTCCGGCGGGCGCTGCGGCGTCTGGCCGGCGAGGTGGGCGAGTGAACGACGCCTACGAGGAGATTCGTCGCCGGGCGGTGGCGCTGGTGGAGGAACAGGGGATCGACGTGGTCGCCGATCGGGAAGCAGCCCGCCGCGTGGTCGGTGGAGCGGTCGAGGAGTATCAGCGGCGTGCCCACCTGGGCCGGGGACGAGCCCTGGCCGACCCGGCGGCGATGTTGGAGCGGATCATGCGGTCCGTGGCCGACTTCGGTCCGCTCACCGACCTGCTGGCCCGCCCCGATCTCGAAGAGGTGTTCATCGAGGGGAGCCGGGTCAGCTACATCGACGCCGGGGGCCGGCTGCGGGCCCTGGATCAGCCGACCTCCGAGCGGGAGAATCGACAGGTCCTGGAACGCCTGCTGGCCGACTCCGACCGCCGGCTCGACGCCTCCAGCCCCATGGTCCAGGCCAGGGTCCTGGACGATTCGGCCCGCCTCACGGCCGTCATCCCTCCGGTGGCGGATCGTCTGTCGGCCACGCTCCGCCGCTACGCACTGCGGCGAGAAACACTCGACACCATGGTCGAGCGGTCGGCGCTCCCGCCGGCGGCGGCCCGCTTTCTGTGGGCGGTGATGCAGGCCTCCACCTCGATCGTGGTGTCGGGCCCGCCGGGAGCGGGGAAGACCTCGCTCCTGTCTGCTCTGATCGGGGCGGTCCCGGCCGGCCACTGCGTGCGCTGCTGCGAGGAGGTGCGCGAGCTTCAAGTTCCGCTGGTGCACGGTTCCTTCTACGAAGCGAGGCCGCCCTCGCTCGATGGCCGGGGCGAGGTCAGCCTTCGGCACCTGGTGAAACTGGTGCTGGCCACGTGTATGTTTCCACATTATGCTCCGGACGTATGTCAACCCCTAACGCATCGGCGCTCTACTGCCGCATATCGAAGGACGCACGCGGGGAAGGGCTTGGGGTGGCACGCCAGGAGGAACTCTGCCGCGACCTGGCGAACCGGAAGGGCTGGCCCGTCGCGCACGTCTACATCGACAACGATCTATCCGCCTATTCCGGGGCGCCACGGCCCGAATACGAACGGATGGTCGAGGATCTCGAAGCCGGCACCATCGACGCCGTTGTCGTCGTCGACCAGGACCGGCTCACCCGCCACCCGATGGA
>DATHVR010000133.1:0-2038 GCA_035461175.1 Acidimicrobiia bacterium
GGTGAGGCTCGAACCCCTTTTCGCGCCAGAATTGCGCGCCATGGCGCGCAATTCTGTCGTGAAAGCGGTGGGGGGCGCCGTTCGCTGCGGGGGTACGCTCCGATCATGGTCACCATTGCCCCCTACGGAGCCTGGGATTCCCCGATCGCCGCCGCCGATACCGTGGCCGGACAGGTCACCTATCGGGACCTGTTCGTCGACGGCGACTCGGTGTACTGGACCGAGATGCGCCCTTCCGAAGGCGGACGGCAGGTGCTGGTCCGTAAGGAGCCGCACGACGCCCCATCGGACCTCACCCCTCCCCCGCATCATGCCCGCACCCGGGTCCACGAGTACGGGGGCGGGTCGACGGCAGCGAGTGGAGGCAGGGTCGCCTTCTCGGAGTTCTCCGACCAGCGCCTCTACACGATCGATCCCGACGGGACCATCGCCCCGCTCACTCCGGAACCGCCACGTCCGGCGTCCTGGCGATATGCCGACGGCCGCTTCCTTCCGGATGGCTCCCTGGTATGCGTGGAGGAGGGCCATCCCGAGGAAGGGGAGGCGACCAACCGGATCGTGCGCGTGTCCCCAACCGGCGAGGTGACCGTGATCGCCACCGGACGCGACTTCTACTCCTCGCCCCGGCCCTCGCCCGACGGCACCCGGCTCGCCTGGCTGGAGTGGGACCATCCCAACATGCCCTGGGACGGGACCGAGTTGAAGGTGGGCCGGCTCGATTCCTCCGGTGACATCACCCAGGTCGCCGGAGGAGTCGCCGAGTCGATCCTGCACCCGTGCTGGCGTCGCGACGGTCGTTTGTTCTTCGTCTCGGATCGGTCCGGATGGTGGAACGTCTACTCGGCCGGCGAAGGCAGCGTCACCACCGAGGTCGAGATGGCAGCCGACATCGGCGAGCCGGCCTGGACGTTCGGCCACTCCTCATTCGGCTTCCTCTCCGGCGGCCGCCTCTTGGTCGGCTACTGGCGAGATGGCACGCATCGGCTGGGAATCGCCGATTCGGGAACCGTGACCGAGTTGGAGGACCCATTCACCATCCACTCCTGCCTACGCACCGACGGGAGATCCCGGACCTGGTTCCTCGGCGCCGGGCCTACCTCGCCGAGCGGAGTCTTCCGATTGGACGTCGACACGGGTGAGATGGTGACGCTGGCAGCCAACCCGTCGGTGGTCCCCGGTGCCTACATCCCCAAACCCCGGCTCATCACTTTCCCGACCGGGGAGCGAGCCGTCGCCCACGGCGTCTTCTACCCGCCCACCAACCCGAACTTCGTCGCTCCAGAAGGGGAGCTGCCCCCCTTGATCGTCGAGGTGCACGGCGGCCCCACCTCTCATGTGTATCCGCGACTGGCCGCGACCGTCGCCTTCTGGACCAGCCGCGGCTTCGCGGTGGTCGACGTCAACTACCGGGGTTCGACCGGCTTCGGCCGCGAATATCGCAACCTGCTCAGAGATAGCTGGGGGATCTACGACGTCGAGGATTGCCGGGCCGCTGCCCGCTACCTCGCCGAACAGGGCTTGGTGGATGGCGACCGCCTGATCATCACCGGCGGCAGCGCCGGGGGCTACACCACCCTGGCCGCCCTCGCCTTCGGCGACGAGTTCCGGGCCGGCGCCTCCTATTACGGGGTGGCCGATATTGCCCTTCTCAACGAGCACACCCACAAGTTCGAGTCCCGCTACCTGGACGGCCTGGTGGGAACCGATCCGGACGAGATCCGCCGCCGTTCGCCGCTGTTTTCCTGCGATCGCATCACGGCGCCAGTGGTGCTGTTCCAGGGCCTCGAGGACCGGGTAGTGCCTCCCGAACAGGCGGAGGAGATCGCGGCGGCGTTGGACGCCAACGGCATCCCCTACGCCCACATCACCTATGCAGGCGAGGACCACGGCTTCCGGCAGGCAGAGAACCTGATCCACAGCCTGGAGACCGAATTGGCCTTCTACGGCCAGGTGTTCGGGTTCCGGCCCGCCGGCGATCTGCCCGAGGTGCCGCTGATCCGTTCGGGCCGGGCCTAGAACGTTTTCGCGACAGAATTGC
>DATHVR010000134.1:0-4577 GCA_035461175.1 Acidimicrobiia bacterium
CTGATCTCGTGGTCGGGCTCGATGTTCGAGTACCTGATGCCGCTGCTCGTAATGCGGTCACCCCCCGAGAGCGTCCTCGACACCACCTACCGGGCGGTGGTGGAGCGTCAGGTCGCATACGGAAAGGAGCGCCAGGTCCCGTGGGGGATCTCTGAGGCCGCCTACTCCGCCCGCGACGTGATGCTGACCTATCAGTACCGGGCCTTCGGGGTGCCGGGGCTCGGGTTCGAGCGGGGTCTGAGCGAGGACCTGGTGATCGCCCCCTATGCCACCGTGCTAGCGGCGATGGTCGACACGCAGGAAGCGGTGGCCAACCTGACCCGTCTGGCCGGGCTGGGGGCACTCGGCGCCTACGGCTACTACGAGGCGCTCGACTTCACCCCGGCCCGTCGCCCGGAGACCGGCGGGGCTGTCCTGGTCCAGGCCTACATGGCCCACCACCAGGCGATGTCGCTGGTGGCGGTGGCCAACGTCATCTTCGATGGGTTCGCCCGCCGCCTGTTCCACGCCGAGCCGTCGGTGCAAGCGGCGGAGCTGCTGCTCCACGAGCGGGTCCCCCGCGATGTCGAGGTGGCGCGTCCCCGGGCCGAGGAGGTAAGCGAGGCGGCCCGTCCCGTGGCCGAGGCCAAGGGGGTGGTGCGCCGGGTGGGATCGCCGCACAGTCCCATGCCCGTCGCCCAGCTTCTCTCCAACGGCGACTTCAGCACCGTCGTCACGGCCGCCGGGTCCGGTTACAGCCGCTGGCGTGGCCTGGCGATCAACCGCTGGCGCGAGGACACCACCCGCGACCACTTCGGCGCCTACGTTTTCCTCCGATCTGCGTCGGGTCGCACCTGGTCGGCGGGCTACCAGCCCACCGGGGTGGAGCCGGACGGCTATCAGGCGGCGTTCAGCGAGGACAAGGTAGAGATCTCGCGTCGGGACGGAAGCGTGTCGAGCCTGCTGACGGTGGTCGTATCGGCCGAGGACGACGCCGAGGTCCGCCGGGTGAGCCTCACCAACACAGGTTCATCGACCCGGGAGATCGAGGTGACGTCGTATGCCGAACTGGTCCTCGCCCCGCCCGGGGTCGACGCGGCCCACCCCGCCTTCTCCAATCTGTTCCTCCAGACCGAGAAGGTGAACGGCCGCGATGCCCTCCTCGCCACCCGCCGCCGCCGTTCGATGGAAGAAGACGAGGTCTGGGCCGGACATGTCCTGGCGGTATCCGGTGAGGTGGTGGGGGGAGCCCAGTACGAGACCGACCGGGCCCGCTTCCTCGGCCGGGGTAACCCGCTGCGGCGGGCGGCGGCCCTGAGCCGTCCCCTCTCCAACTCGGTGGGGCGGGTCCTCGACCCGGTCTTCAGCCTGCGCCGGAAGGTGCGGATCCCGTCGGGGGGGACCGCCCATCTCGACTTCACCACCGTCGTCGCCCCGACCCGGGGCGAGGCGCTCGACCTGATCGACAAGTACTCCGACACAGCCGCCTTTGAGCGGACCCTGACCCTGGCCTGGACCCAGGCCCAGGTCCGTCTCCATCACTTGGGGATCGAACCCGAGCACGCCCACATCTTCCAACAGCTGGCCGGGAGCCTGATCTACTCCGATCCCGTGCTGGCGAATTCGTCCCGCAAACCCGCCCCCTCGCTGGGCCAGGCCGGTCTCTGGCAGCACGGAATCTCCGGTGACCTTCCGATCGTCCTCGTCCGCATCGACCAGCCCGAAGAGCGGGGATTGGTCCGCGACCTGCTCCGGGCTCAGGAGTACTGGCGGATCAAGGGCCTGTATGCCGACCTGGTGGTGGTCAACGAGAAGCCGGGCTCCTACGCCCAGGACCTGCGCGACGTCATCGACGGGTTGGTGCGTGAACAGGGGCGCCAGCCGGGCCAGTCGCCGCAAGGAGGGGTGTTCGTCCTCGACGGGCCGATGCTCTCCCAAGACGACCGGGCCGTCCTCGAGTTCTCGGCCCGGGCGGTGTTGCTGAGCCATCACGGGACGCTGTCCGACCAGGTCGCCCGGCGCCCTCGCCCCGAGCCGTTCCTCTCCGTGGCAACGGCACCCGCCAAACCCGTTCACACCGGGGCGACTCCTCCCAGACTCGCCCTCGAGTTCCACAATGGTCTCGGCGGTTTCGCCGCCGACGGCACCGAATATGTCGTGGTGCTGGGAGACGAGCAGTGGTCTCCGGCCCCGTGGATCAACGTGGTGGCCAACTCGCGGTTCGGCTTCTGCGTGTCGGAGTCGGGGTCGGGTTTCAGCTGGTCGGAGAACAGCCGGGAAAACCAGCTCACCCCCTGGTCCAACGATCCCGTCGCCGACCCTCCCGGCGAGGTCCTCTACATCCGGGACGAGGACAGCGGGGAGGTGTGGGGGCCTACCGCCCTCCCGATCCGGGACCAGGACTTCTACGTGGCCCGTCACGGCCCCGGGTTCTCCCAGTTCGAGCACACCACCCGGGGGATCGCGCTGGAACTCCACCAATCGGTCCCGCTCGACGATCCGGTCAAGATCTCCCGTCTTCGTATCCGCAACCTGAGCGGCCGTCGCCGGCGACTCTCGATCACCGCCTACGTCGAGTGGGTGCTCGGAGTCACCCGGGCCGTCCTCGCCAGACAAATCATCACGGGACGCGACGAGGCCACCGGAGCCCTCGTGGCCCGCAACCCGTGGAACGGCGACTTCGGGGAAAGGGTGGCCTTCGCCGACCTGGGAGACGGCGAGGTCACCGTCACCACCGACCGGACCGAGTTCCTCGGGCGGCACGGCAGCGCCGGCCTTCCGGCTGCCCTGGACGGGACGCCGGGGCTGTCGGGACGGGTGGGGACGGGAGTCGATCCGTGTGCCGCCCTGCAACGGCGAATCGTCCTGGCGGCAGACGAAGAGATCGAGGTGCGGTTCCTGTTGGGCCAGGGCGCCGACGCCGCCGAGGCGCGGACCCTGATCGAGCGCCATCGCCGGGCCGAGCCAGAGACGATCGGGTCCGCCGTGGCCACCAGCTGGAACGATGTGCTGGGGACGGTGCGCGTCAAGACTCCGGACCGCTCGTTCGACCTCATGATCAACCACTGGCTTCTCTACCAGACCCTGGCCTGTCGGGTGATGGCCCGCTCGGCCTTCTACCAGGCCGGCGGCGCCTACGGCTTCCGCGACCAGCTCCAGGACGTGATGGCGCTGGTCGTCCCGATGCGGGAGATGGCCCGCGAGCACCTGCTGCGGGCGGCCGCCCACCAGTTCATGGAGGGCGACGTGCTCCACTGGTGGCACGAACCGTCCGGCAAAGGGGTGCGAACCAGGATCTCCGATGACTACCTGTGGCTCCCGTACGCCGTTGCCCACTACGTCGAGGTGACCGGCGACGAGGAGCTCTTGACCGTGGAGGTGCCCTATCTCCAGGGACCCCAGCTCGAAGCTCACGAGGACGAGGCCTACATCGCCCCGCAGACATCGGAAGTGCAGGGGACCGTGTTCGACCATTGCCGGCGGGCGCTGGAACGAGCCGTGTCCCGCCTGGGCGAGCGCGGCCTCCCGTTGATCGGCACGGGAGACTGGAACGACGGCCTGAACCGGGTGGGGAGGGAAGGCCGGGGCGAGAGCGTGTGGCTGGGCTGGTTCCTCGACGCCAACCTGCGACGGTTCGCCGACATCGCCGATCGGATGGACCGGTCGCCCCTGGCAGTGGCCTGGCGCAACGCGGCGGCGGAGCTGAGGGACAGCCTCGAGGCGGAGGCCTGGGACGGCGACTGGTACCGCCGCGCCTTCTTCGACGACGGGACCCCGCTCGGGTCCACGGACAGCCCCGAGTGCCGGATCGACTCGATCGCCCAGTCCTGGTCGGTCATCCACGGCGGCGCCCGGGAACCGCGCGCCCGGCGGGCGATGGCCTCGGTCGAGGAGTACCTGGTCCACCCGGGAGACGGGCTGGTGCTGCTGTTCACCCCGCCGTTCGACAAGTGGGATGTCGATCCCGGCTACATCAAGGGGTACCTGCCGGGCGTGCGCGAGAACGGGGGTCAATACACCCACGCCGCCATCTGGTCCGTCATCGCCTTCGCCGCACTGGGCGACGGTGACCGGGCCGGCGAGCTGTTCGGCCTCCTCAACCCGATCAACCACTCCAGCACGAGGGCGGGAGTCCATCGCTACCGGGTCGAGCCCTACGTCGCCGCGGCCGACGTCTACTCCGAGCCGCCCCACGTCGGGCGAGGAGGATGGACCTGGTACACCGGTTCGGCCGGGTGGATGTACCGGGCCGGGGTGGAGTGGATCCTCGGCTTCCATCTGCGCGGCACCCGCCTCGGGCTGGATCCCTGCATCCCCCGCGTCTGGCGGGAGTTCTCGATCACCTTCCGCTACCACTCGTCGCTCTATGAGATCCGGGTCCACAATCCCGACGGTGCCACCAAGGGAGTGGTCGGGTTGACTGTCGACGACAGGGTCCAGCCGGCCGGGTCCGACATCGACCTCGTCGACGATGGTGCCACCCACCACGTCGAGGTCGTCCTCGGATAGGCGACTCCCGACGGGTGGAGCCCCGGATCACACCCCGACCGGGTCAGGCGGTCTCGCTCTCGCCCGTCCCACGGCGGGCCGAGAGGCCG
>DATHVR010000135.1:0-36340 GCA_035461175.1 Acidimicrobiia bacterium
AGTGGTTGGGGTGGGGTGATCAAGGCAGTGGTTGGGGTGGGGTGATCAAGGCAGTGGTGGGGGTGGGAGCTGTGAGGTCGGGGACTAGGATGGCAGTCCTTCCCCTGGGGTCGAAGCCGAGCGAGGTCATTCCCACAACTGGCGAAAAGGGTTGGTGCGGCGCTCGCGGCCGATGTCGGTCTCGGGGCCGTGACCGGGCAGCACCCGGGTGTCGTCGGGCAGGACCATGACCCGGTCCCGCATCGACCGTCCCAGGGTGGCGGTGTCGCCGCCGGGGAGGTCGGTGCGACCGATCGAGCCGGCGAAGAGCTGGTCGCCCGAGAACAGGACCCCCTCCGCCTCGAGATGGAAGCAGCAGTGGCCCGGGGTGTGGCCGGGGGTGTGGAGGACATCGATCGCGAGACCGGCCAGTTCGAGC
The DNA here is from genome assembly GCA_035461175.1 of Acidimicrobiia bacterium. GTDB lineage: Bacteria > Actinomycetota > Acidimicrobiia > Spongiisociales > ZC4RG35 > DATHVR01. The sequence continues at coordinate 419 of DATHVR010000135.1, forward strand.
AACTGGCCCTCTTTGAGGTCGACCAGGTCCTCGGGTGGGGCGAAGTCGCCCGGTGGCCGCATTCCGAAGAGGATCTGGAGTTGGGCTCCCGGGTCCAGGGTGAGGAAGGCGTCGTCGGGGTGGACGTAGGCACGGGTCCCGGTGGAGGCTACGACCGCCCCCGCCCCGCCCATGTGGTCGATGTGACCGTGGGTGAGCAGCAGGGCCACCGGCGTGAGGTCGTGTTTGGCGAGCAACTCGACCACGGCGGTGGGGTCGGGTGGGGCATCCACGACGACGGCCGGGCCGTGGGGCTCGGGGGCGATGACATAGGTATTGGTCTGGGTCAGCCAGAGCGGGCGACTGTCGATGATCATTTCTCGAGTTCGTTGCGGTAGGAGTCGGCTCGTCCCCCATCGCCGGCCCGCAGGTCGGAGGTGGAGGGGACCGAGAGCACCGTAACCCTGTTGTCGAGGAAGTCGGAGAAGGCAAGCAGGGTCCCATCCGCCGAGAGGTCGAGTCCGGTGGGCTGGTTGCCACCGACGATGGCGTCGAGGATCTCCCCGGTGGTGGTGTCGATGAGGAGCACTGATCCCCACTGAGGCCCGGGCAGGTAGTAGGTCTCGGGGTTGTTGCGCCCCCGGTTGGAGACGGCGAGCACCTGCCCGTCCGGGGAAATGTCGACCGTATTGGGGAGTCGATCGGTGTCGGCGATCGACGCGACGGTGTCGGTGGTGGTATCGATGGCGAAGATCTGATCGAGGGCCATGTCGGACGCGTAGATGAGGTTCGAGCTCGGGTCGGCCACCAGGTGACGCATTGCTCCCCCGGTGTCGGCGATCACGGTTCCCTCACCTGTGGTCAGATCGATCACCTGGATGTCGCCGCTGTCGTATCCGGTGACATAGAGGCGGGACCCGTCGGGGTCGGTGGCCAATCCACGGGGTGTGGTGACAGTCGGAATTCGTCGCACCATCTCCCCCGTGGCGAGGTCGAACTCGGAAACGTCGTTGCTGACCCAGTTGGAGGCCCACAAACGTTCCTCGTTCGGGTCGAGCAGCACCACCTTCGTCCACGATCCTCCCGTGTTCAAGGTGCGCCGGATTTGGCGGGTGGCGACGTCGATCTCGTAGACGGAGGCGGTCTCCATCTGGCTGACCCAGGCGGTGGTGCCCGCCGAGTCGAAGATGACTTCGACCGAACCGGCCTCGGGCAGGTCGATGGCAGCCAGCATCTCCCCGGAGCCGGGGTCATACACCTCGAGGCCGGGTCCACCCAGCAGGGTCACCCACAGCTCGGAGGCGTCGGGAGTGAACGCCACCTGCTTGGGGGCGGCGCCGGTCGTCCACACGACCCGACGGTCCACGAGTTGGTCGGGAGGGTCGAGGAACACCTCAAAGGTGCCGGCGAAGTCTGCCTCGACCGTGGTCATCTCGGTTCGGTAGCCCTCGGCGCCGACTTCTGCCTGGATCGGGCCGGTCGCCGTCACCGCCAGCGGGGACCCGCCGCTGATGGGCTCGCCGTCGGCCGGTGTCAGTGTCACGGAAGCGGAGGCCGAACTCGGATAGACCACGATCTCGACCGCTCGCGGAGCTGCGGTGGTGGTGCTGGCGGGCCTGCTGGTAGTGGTGGTGGTGTCGGCGGCTTCGCTGGAGGCCGGAGATGTCGAGGAGGTGACAGCGGTGGTGATCGTGGTGGTGGGTCCGGCCGCCTCGGCGCCGGCCGGAAGTCCGGGAGGTGATTGGTGGGCGAGCCCGAAGAATGCCAGGACACCGAGAGCGGCAAGGCACAAAGCCGCTTGTCGGGTCCCGGCGGTCACTGGGGCTGCGCTATCCGCCGAACTGCATAGACCCCGTCGACCCCGCGGATGTCGGCCAGCATTCGGGGCAGCTGGCTGGAGTCCGACAGTTCGACCTCGTAGCGGAGAACCGCCACCCGATCCCGCCCGGTGACTGTCGACGAGGCGGTGATGTTGCCGCCGGTGTCGGAGATGACTGCGGTCACGTCGCGCAGGAGCAGGGTGCGGTCGAGGGCCTCGACCTGAATCCACACCGAGAATCCGGTCATGCGATCGCGTGGCCAGGCGACATCGACCATCCGCTCGGCCTGCTCGCGCAGGGCCCCGATGTTGGGACAGTCGCTGCGATGGACCGAGACCCCGCGTCCCACGGTCACGAAGCCCTCGATCCGGTCCCCGGGCACCGGGGCACAGCATCGGGCAAGATGAACCAACATGTCGTCGAGACCCTCGACGATCACGTCGGGGCTGTCCTGATCCGGGCGGCGCTCCCGTGTGACGAATGGTGCCTGGGCGCCATCGCCTTCCGGCGTCTCTATCCGGCGGGCACGGGCCGCCACCGCCGACCCCGACAGGGAACCGTCCCCGACCTTGATGAAGACGGTCTCAACGTCGCGGAACCCGAGTTCTTCCGCGGCCTGGCCGAGCAGCCGGTCCCGTTCGGGTTGAGGGAGACCGGGGAATTCTCGTCCCATGGCGGCCAGCGTTTCTTCCCGGCCGTCGGTGAGGGCCTGGTCGCGCCGCTCCTTCAAGAACCACTGCTTGATCTTGGATCGTGCCCGGGAGGTGCGGACGAAGGTGAGCCAGTCGCGACTCGGACCGCTGTCGCGCCGGGCCGTGATGATCTCCACGATGTCGCCCGACGTGAGTCGGGTCGACAGGGGAAGCAGGCGTCCGTTGATGCGGGCGCCGACACAACGGTGGCCAACTTCGGTGTGGACCGCATAGGCGAAGTCGACGGCAGTGGCCCCGGCCGGGAGGGTCTTGACATCGCCGGCGGGCGTGAGCACGAACACCTCGTCCTGGTAGAGATCGAGCTTGAGATTGGTGAGGAACTCGGAGGGGTCCTCCTCCTCCAGGTCCCCCACCTCGATCCATGCCTGCCGGGTGGCCTCGCCGCCTTCCTTGTAGCGCCAGTGGGCGGCGATGCCGGACTCGGCGCGTCGGTGCATCTCCTCGGTCCGGAGCTGGACTTCGAGGGGCTTGCCGTCGGGGCCGATCACGGTGGTGTGGAGGCTCTGGTACAGGTTGAGCTTGGGCATCGCCACGTAGTCCTTGAACCGGCCGGAGATGGGAACCCAGTGGCTGTGGATCAGCCCGAGAGCGGCGTAGCAATCCCGGGTGGAGCCGACGATGATCCGGATCCCGATCAGGTCGTGGATCTCCTCGAAGGGACGGTCCTCTTCGACCATCTTGCGATAGATCGAGTAGTGGTGCTTGGGCCGCCCGGTCACCTGGGCCGAGATTCCCGCCTCGGTGAGGACCCCCTCCACCTCGGCGATCATCTTCTCGATGAAGACGCTGCGTTCCACCCCCCGCTCGTCCAGCTTTCCCTCGATCTCGGCGAAGGGGCCCGGATGGAGGATGGCGAAAGACCGATCCTCGAGTTCGTGTTTGATCTCCTGGACACCGAGACGGTGGGCGAGCGGGGCGTAGATGTCGATCGTCTCCCGCGCCACCCGGCGCTGCTTCTCCTCGCGGAGGCTGGAGACGGTGCGCATGTTGTGGAGCCGGTCTACCAGCTTGATGAGAAGCACCCGGACGTCCTGGGCCATCGCCACCACCATCTTGCGGATCGTGGCGGCCTGGGCCTCCTCCACCGAGGAGTACTCGATGCGGTCGAGCTTGGTGACGCCGTCGATCAGGGCGGCGATCTCGGGTCCGAACTCGATGACGATCTGCTCGAGGGTGACGGTGGTGTCCTCCACCGTGTCGTGGAGGAGGGCGGCGGCGACTGTGGCGGCATCGAGACCGTAGTGAGCCAGATGCCAGGCGATCGCCAGCGGGTGGGTGATGTAGGGATGGCCCGTCTTGCGCAGCTGACCGGCGTGGGCCCGGTCGGCCAGCTGGTAGGCGCGCCGGAGCAGGTCGACGTCGCCCTCGGGGTGGTGGGTCAGGAAGGCTTCCACCACGTTGTCGAACGTGGCGGGGGCAGGATCGACGTCAGTCGTATACGAGGAGGGCATGGTAAGGCACCTCCGGAAGGTGGGACTTGCCGTTGAGGAAGGCCAGCTCGATGAACACAGACAGGCCCGCCACCTCCGCTCCGATGGTGTCGATCAGCCGGATGGCGGCGGCGGCGGTTCCGCCGGTGGCGATGACATCGTCGACGATCAGGACCCGGTCTCCATTTCCGGCCGCGTCGACGTGGATCTCGAGGCGGTCGGTGCCGTATTCGAGGGTGTACTCCTCGGTGACGGTGTCGTAGGGGAGCTTGCCGGGCTTGCGGATGGGGATGAAGCCGGCGCCGAGCTCGACGGCGATGGGGGCGGCCAGGGTGAAGCCGCGCGCCTCGATGCCGGCCACCTGGGTGATCCCGGAGTCGCGGAAGGGTTCGGCCAGGTGGCCGATCAGGTCCGAGAAGGCCCCGGCGTGGGAGAAGATCGGGGTGATGTCCTTGAAGACCACTCCCGGTTCCGGGAAGTCGGCGATGTCACGGATCAGAGTGCTGAATGGCTCCACCGAGCCAGTTTACGTCGGCCCACCGGCCATCTCGTGTTACTCGGAGTCCGGTTCGGCCACCTCGGGTCCGACCCGGGAGGCCACGGCTCGCCGGCTGATCCGGAGCTGGCCCTGCTCGACGTCGAGCACCACGTCGTCGGCATCGAGGCGGATCACCCGCCCCTTGATGCCGCCGATGGTCTGGATCTCGTCGCCGAGCTGGAGTGAGGAGGAGAGCTCCTGCTGCTGGCGGACCCGGTTGCGCTGGGGCCGGATGATGAGAAACCAGAACACGGCCGCCATCAGGGCCAGGAAGATGAGGGAGCCGTAGCCACCGCCGGTGGTGGTCTCTTGGGCTAGGACGACAGGGATCACGTTTTCCTCTCGAAGCTTTGGGACAGCCCGAGATTAGGAGGGCCGGGGACGGCTCACCAACCTCCGGCCCGGCGCCGCTCGGATACCGCCTGGCGGTAGTCGTCGAAGCGGCCGGCGTCGATCGACTCCCGCGCCGCGGCCAGGAATCCGAGGGTATAGGTGAGGTTGTGGATGGTCAGGGCCCGATGAACCGACAGTTCCCGGGTAGCGAGAAGATGACGCAGGTAGGCCCGGCTGTGGGTCGAGCAGGTGAGGCAGGGACATTCGGAGTGGAGGGGGGCCGGGTCGGCGGCGAATTCGGCCCGCCGCAGGTTGTAGTCGCCGTCGGCGGTGAGAACCCGGCCGTGGCGGGCGAGTCGGGTGGGCCAGACACAGTCGAAGAGGTCGCAGCCGCGGGCGATGGCGTCGAGCACCCCCTCGGTGTCGCCCAGTCCCATCACATACCGCACCCGGTCGGGAGGGAGGGCGGGCACCGAGGCCTCGAGGGCCTGGTTGCGCTCCTCGGGGCTCTCGCCCACGGAGAGGCCGCCGATGCCGAATCCGGGGAAGCCGAGCGCCGCGGTCCGGGCCGCCGACTCGGATCGCAACTCCGGGTCGACACCCCCCTGGACGATCCCGAACAGAGCCTGGTCCTCCCGGTCGTGGACGGCCAGGGCCCTTTCCTCCCAGCGCAATGTCCGCTCCATCGCGGCCCGAATCTCTTCTCGCGGCGCCGGCAGGGCGAGACACACGTCGAGAGCCATGGCGATGTCGGGCCCCAGGAGTTGCTGGACCTCGATGGCATGCTCGGGGGTGAGGTGAACGGTCGAGCCGTCGTAGGTCGACTTGAACACGGCTCCTTCCTCGCCGATGCGGGGCTCGAGCGACAGGATCTGATAGCCGCCGGAGTCGGTGAGGATCGGACCTTCCCATGCCATGAAGCCGTGTAGTCCCCCGAGGGCGGCGACCCGCTCGGCCCCGGGGCGCAGTATGAGGTGGTAGGTGTTGGCGAGAACGATCTCGGCGCCGGTCGCCCTCAGATCATGGACGTCGACGGCCCGCACCGCCGCCCGGGTGCCCACGGGCATGAAGGCCGGGGTCGCCACGGTCCCGTGGGTGAGGGTGAGGGTGCCGGTTCGGGCGGACCCGTCCTGGCCGGAGCCGGTCCAGGAGGCGGCGTGGGTCACGGCGACCTCCGGTCGAAACGATCGGCGAGCATGGCGTCCCCGAAGCTGAGGAACCGGTATCCCCGCTCCAATGCGGTCGTGTAGACGTCCCGCCACTCCGGTCCGAGGAAGGCGGCCACCATCACCACCAGGCTCGACCGGGGTAGATGGAAATTAGTGATCAGGCGATCGACCACCGAGAAGCGGTGACCGGGAGTGATGAACAGCGAAGTCTCCCCCTCCCCCGGCTCCACCCCGGGTCCCAGGGCCCGGCTTTCGAGGGTCCTGACCACCGTGGTTCCGATCGCCACCACCGACCCGCCCCGTCGCCGGGCCGATTCGATGGCGACGGCGGTGGCCTCGGGCACCGAGATGCGCTCCGGGTGCATCTCGTGATCGCGGATCAGCTCGGCGGTGATGGGGCGGAAGGTCCCCAGCCCCACCTGAAGCTCGACTCGGGCCATCTCGATGGAGCGGTGGCCTAACTCTTCCAGCAACCGAGGAGTCACGTGGAGGCCGGCGGTGGGGGCGGCGGCCGAACCGGTACGGGCGGCATACACCGTCTGATAGCGGTCGGGGTCGGCGAGGGTGGTGGTGATGTAGGGGGGAAGCGGAGCCTCGCCCGCCGCCTCGATCGCGTCCTCGACGTCACCCGGGGCGGTGAGGGCGAGATGGACGCGTCCTTCCATCGGGGAAGTGAGAATCTCGGCGGTGATGGGACCGAGCCGGATCACGTCCCCGGGCCGGAGGCGGCGGGCGGGCCGCACCAGCGCCTCCCAGCGGCCATCGGCGGTGCGGTCGAGGAGCAGCACTTCGATTCTGGCCCCGGTCTCCGCCTTTTCCCCGAAGAGGCGAGCGGCCCGCACCCTTGTGTCGTTGACGACCACCAGGTCTCCCGGGTCGAGCAGCCGGGGCAGGTCGCGGAAGTGGTGATCCTGCATTCCCGCCACGACCAGCAACCGGGCCGCGTCGCGGGGCTCGATCGGAGTCTGGGCGATCGCCGTCTCCGGCAGCGGATAATCGAACTCGGAGCTCCTCACGTCGCGCTCAGAGAAGCGTGGCCTGGCCGCCGCTGTTCTCGATGCCGAGGTGGCGGTAAGCGGTGTCGGTGGCGATACGGCCCCGGGGGGTGCGCTGGATGAGGCCGATCTGGAGCAGGAAGGGCTCGTAGGCATCCTCCACCGTCTCCGGCTCTTCCCCTACGGCGATGGCCAGGGTTCCCAGGCCCACCGGGCCGCCCCCGAACTTGAGGATGATCGCTTCGATGATGGCCCGGTCGACCTTGTCCAGGCCGAGTTCGTCGACCTCGAAGATCACGAGCGCCCGGGAGGCGACCTCGGTGTCGACATGGCCTTCGGCGCGGGCAACGGCGTAGTCGCGGACCCGAGCCAGAAGCCGGTTGGCGATGCGGGGGGTGGAACGGCTCCGGCGGGCGATCTCGAAGGCGGCGGTGTCTTCGATGTCGACGCCCAGAATTCCCGCCGAGCGGGTCACGATCGTGGCCAGTTCCGGGTCGGTGTAGTAGTCCAGCTTCTCCTCGATCCCGAACCGGTCCCGCAGCGGAGCAGTCACGGTGCCCTTGCGGGTGGTGGCTCCGATCAGGGTGAATCGGGGTAGGTCGAGGCGAATCGACTGCGCGGTGGGGCCTTTGCCGAGGACGATGTCGATGGCGAAGTCCTCCATGGCCGAATAGAGGACCTCTTCGACGGTGCGGGGGAGCCGGTGGATCTCGTCGATGAAGAAGACGTCGCCCTCTTCCAGGTTCGACAGGATGGCGGCCAGGTCGCCCGGTCGCTCCAGCGCCGGTCCCGAAGTGAGCCGCAGGTCGGTCCCCATCTCGGTGGCCACGATCCCAGCCAGGGTGGTCTTCCCGAGCCCGGGAGGGCCCGAGAGGAGGATGTGGTCGAGGGATCGAGCCTGGCTGCGGGCGGCATCGATCGAAATCCAGAGCCGTTCCTTGACCTTCTCCTGGCCGACGAACTCGTCGAGACGATGCGGTCGGAGCGTGATCTCGACCTCGTCGTCCACCGCCGGGCTGAGAAGGCTGTCGTCACGCATGGCGCTGCTTGCCGAGCATCTTGAGGGCCGTCTTGATCTGGGCGGGGAGCGGGTCGGACTCGTCGAGGTCGGCTACGACCTCGTTGATCTCATCGGGCCGATAGCCGAGCTGCTCCAGGGCCTGGCGGACGCGAGCCGGGCCGCTGCCCTCCACCACCTCGGCCTCTGCGTCGGCCAGCTTGGGGCGTAGCTCGAGGATGATCTTCTGGGCGGAGCGCTTCCCCACCCCGGGGGCGGTGGACAGCGCTCCCACGTCCTCGGTGGCGATCGCCCTGCGCAACTGATCGGCCCGCAGCGTGGCCATGAGAGCCAGCGCCACCCGGGGCCCGACCCCGCTTGCCGAGATCAGGATCCGGAACAGGTCCCGGTCGGGGGCGGAGGTGAACCCGTAAAGGCTCATGTCGTCCTCGCGGACCTGGAGATGGGTGTGGACCACCACCTCCTCGCCCACGTCGGGCAGTTCGGCGAGCGAGTGCGGAGTCATCGCCACCTCGTAGCCGACCCCGCCGACGTCGAGAACGACGCTGGTGGGACCGAGGGAGGCCAGGACACCGCGCAGTCGGGAGATCATCGCCGGCCTTCCCCGGCCTTGACCCGGTGCGACAGGGGCGCCGAGCGGAGGTGGCACAGGGCCACCGCCAGCCCGTCGGCGGCATCGGCCGGGGAGGGAGGGTCGGCCAGGCGCAGCAGCCGGGCGACCATTGCCGCCACCGCCGCCTTGCCGGCGCTCCCGTCGCCGGTCACGGCGGCTTTGATGGCGGTGGGGGCGTATTCGGTCACCTCGATGCCCGCCTGAGCGGCGGCGAGGATGGCAACCCCTGAGGCTCGGCCCACCGAGATGGCGGTGTTGAGGTTGCGGTTGGTGAAGACGGTTTCGAGCGAGACCTCCTCGGGCCGGTATTCGGCGATCAGAGCCGTCAGGTCCCGATGGAGGGCGGCGAGGCGGGTCCCGAGCGGCAGGCCGGGGTCGGTGCGGATGACGCCGGCGGCGACGGCTGCAGGGCGAGGGTGCCCTTCGACGAGGCCGTATCCGGTGACGGTGAGGCCGGGATCGATACCCAAGACGAACATGTGTTCTGCGAGCTTAGGCGGGGAGGGTGACGGGTTCGGGCATTGCGGCGCCTCAGGCGCCGGCCATGACCCGTTCCATCACCTCGTCGTCGATGTCGTAGTTCGAGTACACGGCCTGGACGTCGTCGAGGTCGTCGAGGTTGTCGATGAGGCGGAGGAGTTTCTTGGCGTCGGACTCCTCCACCGGCACGGTGGTGGTGGGCAACTGGGTGACGTCGGCGCTTTCGACGGCGATCCCGGCCGACTCGATCGCCTTGCGTACCGCGGCCAGGTCGCCCGGGGTGGTGACCACCTCGAACATCCCTTCGCCGCCGTCCCGCACGTCTTCGGCTCCGGCCTCGAGGGCGGTCAGCATCACGGTGTCCTCCTCCCCGGCGGCGACGACGAGTCCCTTCTGGTTGAACAGGTAGCCGACCGAGCCCGGCTCGCCCAGGTTGCCGCCGCTGCGGGTGAAGGTGGAGCGGACGTCGCTGGCGGCGCGGTTGCGGTTGTCGGTGAGGATCTGGACATAGAGCGCCACTCCCCCTGGCCCGTAGCCCTCGTACCAGATCTCCTCGTAGATGGCCCCCTCCACCTCGCCGGTGCCGCGTTTGATGGCGCGATCGATGTTGTCGTTGGGCATCGAGGCCGCCTTCGCCTTCTCCACCGCCGTGGCGAGGGTCGGATTGAAGCCGGGGTCTCCCCCGCCTTCGCGCGCCGCCACCTCGATCCGTTTGGCCAGCTTGGCGAACAGCTTCCCCCGGGCCGCGTCCTGGCGGCCCTTGCGGTGTTTGATGTTGGCCCATTTCGAATGTCCGGCCATCAGGTCTCCTGGGCGTCGGCTTCGACGATATCGACGAAGATGCGATGGATGCGGTCGTCGGCGGTGAGTTCGGGATGGAAGGAGGCTCCCAGGATCCTGCCCTGGCGAACCATCACCGGATGATCGTGGACCCGCGCCAGCACCTCCACTTCGGCTCCCACCTTCTCAACCCAGGGTGCCCGGATGAAAACGGCATGAAAGGGTCGGTCGAGGCCGGCGACATCGAGGTCGGCTTCGAAGGAGTCGTTCTGTCGCCCGAAGGCGTTGCGACGCACCATCACATCGAGTCGCCCCACCAGCGGCTGGGAGCCCTCGGTAACGGCGGCGGACAGGAAGATGAGACCCGCACACGTTCCGAAGACGGCCATGCCGTCGTCGATCCGTCGGCGCAGCGGGTCGAGCAGGCCGAACCGCTCGCTCAGCTTGCCGATCGTGGTGGATTCGCCGCCCGGGATCACCAGTCCCTCGACCGACTCGAGGTCCTCGGGGCTCTTGACCGGGACGGCTTCGGTCCCCAGATGAGCGAGCGCCTGCAGGTGCTCGCGGACATCGCCCTGGAGAGCGAGTACTCCGACGCGGGTCACGCTCACCAGCCCCGTGTCGCCAGGTGCTCGGCCTCGGTGAGCTCCTCGATGGCGATTCCGGCCATGGCCTCTCCCAAACCGGTGGCCGACTTGGCCACTTTGGCGGCATCCTCCCAGTAGGTGGTGGCCTCGACGATGGCCCGGGCGTGGGCGGGGGGATTCGAGCTCTTGAATATGCCGGATCCGACGAAGACGCCGTCACAGCCGAGCGCCATCATCAGGGCGGCATCGGCCGGGGTGGCGATGCCGCCGGCGGCGAAGTTGACCACCGGCAGTCGCCCTTCCTCACGGATGAGGCGAAGCAGGTCGACGGGGGCCCCGTGGTCCCGGGCCGCCGACATCAGCTGTTCCTCACCGAGCTGGGTGACGGCGCCGATCTGGTTGTTCATAGCCCGCATATGGCGGACGGCCTCGACGACGTTGCCGGTGCCGGCCTCGCCCTTGGTGCGGATCATGGCGGCACCCTCGCCGATGCGGCGCAGCGCCTCACCGAGATTGCGCGCCCCGCACACGAAGGGGGTGGTGAAGGCCCACTTGTCGATGTGATGCTCCTCGTCGGCGGGAGTGAGGACCTCGGACTCGTCGATGTAGTCGACTTCCAGCGCTTCCAGGACCCGCGCCTCGAGGAAGTGGCCGATGCGAGCCTTGGCCATGACGGGGACGCTCACGGCCGCCTTGATCTCTTCCACCTTGGCCGGATCCGCCATGCGGGCGACACCGCCGTGCTTACGGATGTCGGCGGGGACCCGCTCCAGTGCCATCACGGCTACCGCGCCGGCCTCTTCGGCGATGATCGCCTGCTCGGCATTGACGACATCCATGATGACGCCGCCTTTGAGCATCTCGGCGAGGCCTCTCTTGACGAGTTCAGTTCCACGTTCCACGGTTACTCCTTCCAAGTGCCCATGGTACCTACCGTGCCGCCAGCGCCGATTCGTACGCCGCCCGGTACCGGCCCGCCACCACGGCCCAGTCGAAGCGCCCGGCCGCCGCTCGGGCCCCTTCCCCGGCCGCCCTCGAGCTGTCGGGGTCGTCGAGCAGGCGGATCATGGCTTCGGCCAGGGCATGGGGGTCGCCGGGAGGAACCATGTCGCCGCATCCGTCCAGCACCGGGCGGAAGGCGGGCAGGTCGCTGGCCACGATCGCGCACCCGGCCGCCATCGCCTCCGCCACGACGATGCCGAAGCTCTCGCCGCTCGAGTTGGGAGCAGCGAACACCCCCGAGGAGGCCAGCAGCCGCCGCTTCTCGTCGTCGTCGACCCGGCCCCGGAAGGACACGCCGGGAAGGCTGGTCGCCCGCTCCGCGCCGATCACCACCAGTTCGGCGTGGGGAAACCGGGCCTGGACCAGCGGCCAGGCCCCCAAGAGGACGTCGAGGCCCTTGCGGGGCTCGTCCCGTCCGAGAAACGCCACTTGCTGTGGCCGTCGTTCGGTATCGATGCGATAGGAGGCCACGTCGATGCCGTTGGGGATCAGCTCGGGCTCTCCCCAGGCGGCGGGCAGGGCCGAGGCGGCCACCTGGCTGACGGCGGTGAGCGGACGCCCGGCAAACAGCCGCCGCAGGGGGCCCCCGCCGAGACGATAGAGGCGGCGGGTCCAGGGAGCAGGGTCGGCGTGGAACGTCAGCACGACCGGTCTCCGCCGACTCAGGGCCGCCCACCCCACCAGAGGGATGAGCGGCTCGTGGACATGGACCACGTCGGCGCTCTCTGACGCGGAGCGGACCAGTCGCCCGGCCCGCGGATCGAGCGTGAGAGGAACCCGGGAACGGTTGGCCGGCAGGGCGATCGAGCGCCCCGCCGCCACCGTACCGGGGTGTGCGCCGGGTCCGACCACCACGGCTTCGTCACCGCCCTGGGCGAGGCGCCGGGCGAGTTCCAGGCACTGCTGTTGAACCCCACCCGGGATATCCAGGTCATAGGGGCAGACGATCGCCACCCGCATCAGGCGCGGTCCGAAGGCCAGTTGGGCTGAACGAGGTGCCACTGGGTCGGGTCCCGGCGGATCAGCTCCTCCAACTGACGGGCGATCTTCTGGGTCGTCTCCTGCGCGTCGGCGTCGGCGGGTATTTCGATCGGGCTGCCGATGATCCCGTGGTGGCCGGCCCCAGGTTTGAAGTAGACCGCCGCCGGTACCAGGGGCGCCCCGGTGCGCCGGGCGAGGACCGCCGGCCCTCCCGGAAGCGTCGTCCGCTCCCCGAAGAAGTCGACCTCCAAACCTCGTCCGGTCAGGTCACGATCCGAGAGGAGGCACACCGCCGCCTGCTGGCGGAGGCGCTCGGCCAGGCGGGCGGTGACACCGCCGTCGCCGGTGAGCACGATCTCGATACCGAACATGGCTCGCTGCTCGGTGAACCACTCGGTGATATGGGGGTTGGCGAGTCGCTCGGCCACCGCCACCACGTCCAGATCGAGGTAGTGGGCGATCAGGGCCGCCGCCTCCCAGTTGCCCAGGTGGGGCAGCACCACGATCACGCCTCGTCCCCCATCCATTGCCCGCCTCAGGTTGTCGAGGCCGTCGATCGTCAGCGTCTCCTTGAACCGGGGTATCCGTCGGGGGCGGGCCCAGAACGACTCCGCCCAGTAGCGGCCGTAGGAGGCGAAAACCTCGACCGCCCCGGATGCGGGCTGATCGAGGCGGCGCATGTGGTGTTCCACCATCCGCCTTCTCCGCGGGTCGACCCGGTGCCAGATCCGACCCGCCGCCCGCCCCAGACGGCGAATCACCGGTTCCGGTAGGGCTCCGAAGATGGCGACGGCGACTCGCAGTGCGAGGTAGGTGCCGCGTTCCTTCACGGCGGGGCGGGGGTCACGGCTGGATGCGTCGGTAGGTCGAGACGAAGCGCTGGACGGCCGTGAACCAGACGCTGACGACCATCAGCCATAGCATCGGCTCGACCAATCCCAGCATGAGCCCCACGGCAAAGAGGAGAACCCGCTCGGCCCGCCCCATGAACCCCGAACTGCCGTTGAGCCCGACCGATTCGGCCTTGGCCCGCAGGTAGGGGACGAGCATGGCTCCGCCGACGGAGAGGACGATGAGGAGCAGCACCCGGGCGTTGCCTTCCATGGCCACTGCGAGGGCGGCGAAGGAGGCGATCTCACCGATGCGATCGCTGCCGGCGTCGAGGAAGGCACCGCGCGCCGAGACCTTGTCGGAGGCGCGTGCCACGGTCCCGTCGAGGCCGTCGAGCGCCGAGCCGAGGAGGGCGATGGCGGCTCCGGCGGTGAGGCGACCGGTGCCGATGACGATGGCGCCGGCAATCGTCACCGCTAGGCCGATCGCAGTCATGGCGGCCGGCGTCACTCCAATGGTGGCGAGGAAAGTCCCGATGGGTCCGATGAATCCCTGAATGCGGGGTCGGACACGAGTGTCGATCACGAGGACGCCAACGTAACAGATCGACCCCCCGGGTCGCAGGTCGGGAGGACGCGAGGATGCGGTGTCTCCCCAGCGTTCCTATGATCGCCAGGCCGACTGCGAGGAGTTCAAATGGTCCCCGAAAAGATCCGGAACGTCGCCCTGGTGGGTCATGGCGGGAGCGGCAAGACCTCCCTGGCAGAGGCGCTGCTCTTCGTAGCGGGAGCCAGCAACCGGCTCGGTTCCGTCGACCAGGGAACCTCTCTGTTCGACTACGAGCCCGAAGAGATCGACCGCAAGATCTCCCTGAGTCTCGCCGTCGCCTCCTTCGATTGGCACGGCCACACCATCAATCTGGTCGACACCCCCGGGTACGCCGATTTCTCCGGCGACGCTCGTGCCGCCCTGCGCGCCGCCGACCTGGCCCTGTTCGTGGTTTCCGCCGTCGACGGGGTCGAGGTGTCGACCGAGCTGATGTGGCGGGCGGCGGCCGAAGAGGGCATCCCCCGGGCGATCGTCGTCACCAAGCTCGACCGGGATCGGGCCTCCTTCCAGCGCACCCTGGACCAGCTCAAGGAGACCTTCGGGAAACGGGTGGCTCCGGTCCAGGTGCCGATCGGCGAGGAAGGGAACCTGTCGGGAATCGTGCGGGTCGTCTCCGAGCGGGCCTACGAGTACACCGATGGGGCAAAGCGGGGCAAGCAGGTCGAGTTGCCCGACTCGGTGGCCGATCTCGTGCACACCACCCACACGGCACTGGTCGAATCGGTGGTGGAGACCGACGACTCGCTGCTGGAGGCCTACTTCGAGGGCAAGGAGCCGGACCGCGAGGTGATCGTTCGCACCGTTCACGAGGGGATGCTCGCCGGCGACATATTCCCGGTGCTGGTCGCCTCGGCTCACAAGCTCATCGGCATCGACACCCTGGCCGAATTCCTGGTCGACTTCGGTCCCAACCCGCTCGAGCACTCCGTCCCGCCATTGCAGGAAGGGTCGCTGCAGATCTCCGGCGAAGGACCGCCGGTGGCTTACGTCTTCAAGACCGTGTCGGACCCGTTCGTGGGCCGGATCTCGATGTTCCGGGTGTTCTCGGGCTCGATTCCCGTCGACTCGGAACTGGAGCTGTCCGGGGGCGGGAAGGTGCGCATGCACAACCTGTTCCGGATGCAGGGCAAGGACCACCAGGAAGTCGAGTCCGTCGGCGTGGGTGAGATCGCCGCGGTGGCCAAGGCCGAGCAGGCCCGGGCGGGCGTGACGCTGCGGGCGGCGAGCTCCGATGTGGTCATCGTTCCCATGACCCAGCCCACCCCGGTCATGGAACTGGCGATCAACCCCCATTCCAACCAGGACGAGGAGAAGCTGTCGAGTGCCTTGGCCCGGGTCGCCGAAGAGGATCCCACCATCCGCATCGAGCGCCGGGGCGAGACCGGCGAGACGATCCTCGCCGGCCTGGGTGACAATCACCTGGAGGTGACGATCGCCCGGATCGCCCGCAAGTTCGGGGTCGAGGTGGACACCTCCCTGCCCAAGATCCCCTACCGCGAGACGATCACCGCCTCGGCCGAGGCCGAGGGCAAGCACAAGAAGCAATCGGGGGGCCGGGGCCAATTCGGGGTGGCGGTGGTCAAGTTCTCGCCCCGCCCCCGCGGATCGGGCTTCGAGTTCATCGACAGCATCAAGGGCGGTTCGGTCCCCCGCCAGTTCATTCCCGCCGTCCACCGCGGAATCGAGGAGGCGCTGGCCCAGGGAATCGTGGCCGGATACCCCGTGCTCGACATCGCCGCCGAGTTGCTCGACGGCAAGTATCACGCCGTCGACTCCGACGAGCTCTCGTTTCGCATGGCGGGTATCCAGGCCGTCAGGGCGGCCGCTCCCAATCTGGGCGGAGTCCTGTTGGAGCCGATCATGCATCTGACCGTCCGTGTTCCCGAGGATTACACGGGGGATATCATGGGCGACATCAATGCCAAGCGCGGTCGGGTTCTCGGAATGGACACCGACGGCGGTGTCCGCCTCATCGAGGCCCAGGTACCGATGGCAGAGGTGCAACGGTATGCCGTCGACCTCCGCTCCATGACCTCGGGTCGCGGGACCTTCGAAGTCAGCTTCGATCACTACGAGGAGGTCCCCCACCAGGAGGTGCAGCGGATCATCGAGGCCGCACGCGCTGAAGAGCAGTAACGGAAAGGAACGTCATGCCCGAAGCCGCCCTCAGATACGACGACCGCGAGATCACCCTTCCCGTCGAGGTCGGCACCCTGGGAGAGAGGTCGGTCGATATCAGCCGGCTGCGTTCCGAGACCGGGCTCGTCACTCTCGACCGTGGGTTCGCCAACACCGCCGAGAGCAGATCGTCGGTGAGTTTCATCAACGGTGAAGAGGGGATTCTCTCCTACCGCGGTTATCCGATCGAGCAGCTGGCGGAGAGCTGTAGCTTCCTCGAGGTCGCCTATCTGCTGCTCTACGGCGAGCTGCCCAACGAGAACCAGCTCACCGAGTGGGAAGACTCGATCACCCATCACACCCTCCTCCGCGAGGACATGAAGAAGCTGTTCGAGGCCTTCCCCCACGAGGCGCACCCGATGCAGATCCTCGCTTCGGCCACGTCGGCGCTGGCGACGTACTATCCCGACGCCCTCGACCCCCTCGACGCAACTGCGGTCGACATCTCGTCCCGGCGTCTCATCGCCAAGCTGCCCACGATGGTGTCGTGGTCGTACAAGTACCGGGTGCACCAGCCCTATGTGTATCCCCGCAACGACCTCGAATACTCGTCTCGGTTCCTCCACACGATGTTCTCGGTGCCGGCCGAGGAGTACCTACCCAACGACGTCATCGCCAAGGCGCTAAACGTTCTCTTCATCCTCCACGCCGACCACGGCCAGAACTGCTCGTCGTCGGCCGTGCGCCTGGTCGGTTCAGGCCACGCCAACATCTTCAGCTCGATCGCCTCGGGCGTCCACGCTCTCTCCGGTCCGCTGCATGGCGGTGCCAACCAGGCCGTCCTGGAGATGCTGGAGAAGATCGTCGATGACGGTGGTGATGTCTCCAAGTACGTGGCCAAGGCCAAGGACAAGGAGGACAAGTTCCGCCTGATGGGCTTCGGGCACCGGGTCTACAAGAACTTCGACCCCCGGGCGAAGCTGATCAAGACCCTCTCCGATGACGTCCTCGCCCAGCTCGGGCTCGAGGACCCGCTCCTCGACGTGGCCAAGGAGCTCGAGCAGGTTGCCCTCGAAGACGACTATTTCGTCGAGCGCAAGCTGTATCCCAACGTCGACTTCTACTCGGGGATCATCTACCGGGCGATGGGCTTTCCGACCGACATGTTCACGGTCCTCTTCGCCCTCGGACGGCTCCCGGGCTGGCTGGCCCAGTGGCGCGAGCTCCAGTCCGACCCCCAGTCGAAGATCTTCCGCCCTCGCCAGGTGTACTCGGGTCCCGAGCCCCGCGACATCACCCCCCTCTCCCAACGGAGCTGAGCACCCCAAAACCCGTTCTCGCGACAGAATTGCGCGCTATGGCGCGCAATTCTGTCGCGAAAAGCTCTGGGGGCCTGGCCGTTTCGGGGGGGCTTAAATCGATTCGACGTAGGGGTCGCCGAGGACGGTGCCGTCGACGCCGTCGATCGTGACTAGGGCGCGGCGGTCGGGGGGCTCGGCGGCCGAATAGACGATCACCGACCACTCGGGCCGGGCCCGCAGCCCCTTGAAGGCGACGGCGGCCGAGGCGTGGCCGATGGCGAAATCGACCGCGGTGGCGGCCTGGGCAAGGGCGGCTTCCTGTTCCACCACGAGCGGCCAGGCTGCGAACCAGTGCCAGATCGCCAAGCCGAGCGGGATGAGGGCCGCCAGCGGGTCGATGATCACGGCCACCAGCACGGCGGTTGCCAGATAGATCAGCGCCGGGGTCCGACGCCGCCGCGGGTCGGGAAACCGGTAGGGGCCGACGACGTTCGAGTCGAGTTCCTCCTCGATGGCGACGGCGTCGGCCACCTCACGGTCGATATGGATGCCCTCCCGGGAGACGCGGCGCTCGCTCATGACGGCTTCGCCGCCAGCCGGGTCAATTCCTCCACCAGCTCGTCGACGGGGACCCCCCGCCGCTCGCTGTCCTCGCCGTACATACGCAGCCCGACGGTACCGCTCTCCACGTCACGATCTCCCACTACCAGCACCGTCGGATGCTTGGCAGTGAGGGCCCGGCGGATCTTCTCGCCCACGGTCTCCCCCGACTCGTCGACCTCCACCCGCAACCCGGCCGATCCCAGCCGCTCGGCGACCCGGGCGGCGTAGTCGAGGTGGCGGTCGGCCACGGGAATCACCGACGCCTGCACCGGCGCCAGCCACATCGGGAAGGCCCCGGCGTGGTGTTCGATGAGGACGCCAATGAATCGCTCGATCGATCCCGCTTTGGCGCAGTGGATCATGACCGGTCGTTCTGCCTTGTTCTCGGCGCTGGTGTACTCCAGCTCGAAGCGGCCCGGGAGCATGAAATCGACCTGGATGGTCGAGATCTGCCACCGCCGCCCGATGGCGTCCTTCACGTGGATGTCGATCTTGGGACCGTAGAAGGCCCCCTCGCCCTCGGAGACGGCGTAGTCGAGGTCGGAGTCCTCGAGGACCAATCGCAGGACCTCGGTGGCTTCGTCCCAAAGTTCCTGGTCGCCCATCGACTTGTCGGGATTGCGGGTGGAAAGGTCGGCGTCGAAGTCGTCGAAACCGAAGTCACGCAGCCACTGAAGAACGAACTCCAGATGGTGCTCGACCTCGCCCCGCAACTGCTCCCGGGTGGTGAACGTGTGGCTGTCGTCCTGGGTGAAGCCCCGGGCTCGCATCAGGCCGTGAATCGTTCCCGAGCGTTCGTAGCGGTAGACCCCGCCCAGTTCGGCGTAACGGAGGGGCAGATCCCGGTAGCTGCGAGCCCGTGACTGGTAGACGAGGATGTGGAAGGGGCAGTTCATGGGCTTGACCCGGTACTCGTGGCTCTCGTCCATCTCCATCCCCGGGTACATGCCCTCGGCGTACCAGTCGAGGTGGCCCGAGATCTTCCACAGTTCGGAACGGGCCAGATGGGGCGAGAAGACGAAATCGAACCCGAATCGTTCGTGCAGGTCCCGACTGTGGTCCTCCACCACCTTGCGGAGAGCGCCCCCTTTGGCATGCCAGATGACCAGACCGGCGCCCAGTTCCTGGGGGAACGAGAACAGGTCGAGTTCGGTCCCGAGCTTGCGGTGGTCCCGCTTCTCCGCCTCCTCGAGACGGTGGACGTAAGCCTCCAGGGCCTTGCGGTCCTCCCAGGCGGTCCCGTAGATGCGCTGGAGCTGGGGGTTATTCTCGTCTCCGCGCCAGTAGGCGCCGCCGCTACGCAACAGCTTGACTGCCTTGAGGCGTCCGGTCGAAGGGACGTGCGGTCCCCGGCACAGATCCACGAAGCCGTTGTTTCGATAGACGGTGACCTCCTCGCCCTCGGTGACCTGGGTGGGGTCGACCGCCTGGATGATCTCGGTCTTGAAGGGATGCTCGGCGAAGAGCTCGAGCGCCTCGTCCCGGGTGATCGCCTGGCGCTCGAACGGCTGGTCGGAGGAGATGATCTCGTCCATCCGTCCCTCGATCTTCTCGAGATCCTCAGGGGTGAAGGGACGACCGATGTCGAAGTCGTAGTAAAAGCCGTCTTCGATCGGGGGGCCGATGGCGAAGGTGGCTCCCGGGTAGAGCGAGAGCACCGCCTGAGCGAGGACGTGGGCCGAGGAGTGGCGCAGGATCGAGCGGCCCTCCTCGCTGGACTCGGTCACCACCGCGAAATGACCCGAACCCGGCAGCGGGCGGTCGAGATCCAGCGGGCGATCGTCGAGCTTGACGGCCACCGCCGCCGCGGCGAGCCGGCTGCCGATCGACCGGGCCGCCTGGAGGCCGGTGGTGCCGTCGGGATGGGTGTGGACGGAACCGTCTGGATAGGTGAGTTCGATGGGCACGATTGCCAGCCGTTTGGGTAGGGAGAAGTCCATAGAAATCGGCAGTCTTTTGACTAGCCTGCGGCCCCAAGCGTACCGAGCTTGGCCGGGGTCCCAAGCGCAATTACGAAGTCGCTGAGTTACGACAAGGCATAGCAAGCAGGAGGCCGAGGACCATGGACGCTCTGACTTTGGTGGGAACGATCGCGCCCCATGCGTCGGTACGCGAGGTCAGCACCCAGGCCGGTCCCAAGCGAAACCGGGTGTTCCGTCTCCTGGAGGAGGGCGGCAGGGCCACGGTAGTCAAGATATATACCACCGCCGGCCGCGAACGCCGCGAACGCCACGCTCTCGAGGCCCTGGTCGGGGTCGAAGGTGTTCCCGAGATCATCGATCGCGGGGTCACCTCGGACGGCACCGCCTGGGCCCAGCTCACCGACGGGGGCGGCTGGAGTCTCAAGTCGTTGACGAAGAACCACGACGTGCTGAGGCGGGCCGGCCGGATCCTGCGCGACGTCCAGGACAGCAAAGGCTCCATCACCAATCTCGAAGGGGGCATGGACGGCGAGTACGTCGCCTCCCACTATCACTCGACCATCGAGCGGCTGGGTCGCTACCGGCGCAAGCTCCAGATCCCGCCCGAGGTGCTGGAGGCAGCCGCCAACGCCCCCACCCCGGTGTCGAGTGATCCGGTTCCGACCCACACCCACCCCACCGCCGACAAGTTCTTGGTGTCGGAGGGGGGCGAGGTGATGCTGGTCGATTGGGAGTGGGCCACCCTGGCTCCGCCCGAGTGGGATGTGAGCCTGGCGGTGTGGTCGATCGGTTCGGTCCACGGCGAGGACGCCATGACCGCCTTCCTGGAGGGCTACAGCGGTGACATCCCTCGCAGCCGTCTGGAGAGCTGGACCGCCTATCACGCCGCCGTCACCCTGCTCGACATGGGCGAGTCCACGGAGGGGCGCCTCAACGTGGCAACGATCGTCGACGATCTGAGCCGGGCCGTCGGCGTCGCCTGATCCCCCACGGCCAGTCGCGCGGGCGCCGTTTCAGACCGCGAAATCCACCAATCCTGGGCCGGGCTGTCGTATCGTCGCCGGAGCGAGCGCAGGAGGATCGTCAAGTGTTCGAGGCATTGGTTGCCGCCACGGCCACTACCGGGTTGCTGGCACTCGCCCGCCATGGTCGGGAGAGCCCATTCGTGGTCGACCCCCGTCTGGTGGTCGATCTGTCGACCGATGAACGGGACCTTCCCTGTCCCTGGTGTGGCCACGCCACCACCGAGACCGACGACCGCTGCCCAACCTGCGATCGTAAGTTCGGCTAGTCCAGGTCCTCGATGAAGGAGCGGTGGACCGCTTCGATCTCGAAGTCGAGCGATTCGTAGAGGGCGACCGCGCGGGAATTGTCCCCCTCGGTGTACAGAAACACCTTCGTGCAGCCCGCTGCGGCCAGATAACGCATCCCCTCCAGCACCAGCGCCTTCCCCAGTCCCCGGCCCTGGTAGCCGGGCACCGCCCCGATTATATAGATCTCTCCTTCGGTCGCCCCGTGACGTTTGGTCCAGCAGAACCCGGCCAGGTCGGCACCCCACCACGCCATCCTCAGCCCCTCGGGGTCGAACCAGTCCATCTCCATCCGTCGGCGTAGGTCGGCCCGATCCAGGTTGGAATTCTCCCGGTGACCGGCGAAGGCGGCATTGTTGGCCTCCAGCCAGGCCCCCTCGTCTCGACCGGGGATGAACCCCCGGACCTCGACTTCGGGGGGGAAGCTGGGCTCGGAGTCAGGGCGGGGAAGCGGGTACGCCATCCTCAGCAGGCGGCGCTCGGGCTGGAAGCCGAACTGTGGCGGCAGTTGCTCCGCCCCGGCGTCGTAGGTCCACCAGCGGAGTCGGCGACCTCCCCGGGCGCGCAGGCGTCTCTCGACCTCCGGAATCAGCTGAACGGCGGCGGTGAGATCGTCGGCGACCACTTCCAGCGCCCACTCCCCCGGTGCCCGGGCCGGGGCTACGCCGGCGTAGGCGACGGGGGCTCCGTCAACGAGGAGAAGGACTCCGTCCCCGGGCCGGCCGTCGTCTCGTTCCAGCCATCCGGCCTTGTTCTCGCTCAGGCCCGCGTCCGCTTGCGAACGTAAGAAGGCGAGGGCGATATGGCGGTGTTCGAGGGTCTCGACTGCTTCGATCTGCACCGGACAGACCGTAGCTGAGGATGGTTGCAGCTCTATGCTGGTGTCCCAGATGGCACGAATCGGTCTCGTCCTCGGCGGCGGTGGGATCACAGGAGCGGCGTATGAGCTCGCCGCTCTGATGGCTATGGAATTGGCCTGCGACTGGGACGCAAACGACTCCGAAGTGGTGGTGGGCACCTCGGGCGGCTCCTATGTGACGGCGATGGTCCGCTCGGGATCGCTCGGCCTTGACTCGCTGGTCCGGGACGGGGAGGAGCCCGAAGACGTGGCGGATCGGATTCGGCGCCACGTCTTCGTGCGTGAGTCCGGGGTCAGGGTGGCCCGGTGGTTGCGGCGAGGGGTGCTGCCCGGTCTGCGCCGGCCCGGAGTGACCATGTTGATGGGCTCCCCCGCCCGCTTCGACCCGGGTGGTCTCGCTTCGTGGGTGGTGGAGCAGGTAGGAGAGCCCGCCCACGCTTGGCCCCTGCGTCCCACCGTGATCGTCGCCTACGACCTGGACGCCCACGAGCGGGTCGCTTTCGGCACCGAGGCCGCCCCCGACGTCTCTCTCGCCGACGCGGTGGCAGCAAGCTCGGCGATCCCCCTGGTATTCAATCCGCATGAGATCAATGGCCGCGCCTACGTGGACGGAGGGGTGGCCTCGGGGACCCACCTGGACCTGATCCTCGGCGCCGACAAGCCCCTCGACCTGGTCATCGTGCTGGCGCCGATGGCGGCGCTGGAGGGGAGGCGGGGAGCATGGTTCCACGAGAACCTCCTCGACAACGTCGGTTGTCGGTCCCTGGACGAGGAACTGCGACTGGTCCGTTCGGCGTGGCCGGACACCGAGATCCTGGTGCTGCGTCCTTCGCCCCCCGTCCTGTCGGCGATGCGGCCCAATCCGATGGCGGCGGAGGCGGCAGTGCCAACCTTCATTCGAACCCTGAGTTCGATGAAGCGAAAGCTCGCCCAGCCCGAGGTGTGGGAAGTGCTGGATCACCATCTCCGGCGGCGGCGCCTGCGGGCCGCCCGCTGAGCTCAGTCGGCCGGGATCGCCCCCAGGCGCCCCCGCTGATAGTCATCGAAGGCCTGGGCCAGTTCCGCGTGGGTGTTCATGACGAACGGTCCCGCCCATGCCACCGGTTCTCCTATTGGCCGTCCCCCCAGGATCAAGAGATCCAAATCTGGG
Organism: Acidimicrobiia bacterium; assembly: GCA_035461175.1. Lineage (GTDB taxonomy): Bacteria > Actinomycetota > Acidimicrobiia > Spongiisociales > ZC4RG35 > DATHVR01. The sequence continues at coordinate 23,560 of DATHVR010000135.1, forward strand.
TTGCGGCTGTCGGGAGCCGGGTCGGCCGTGGTAGTCAGGGCGTTGCCTGGCCCGAACAACGCCAATTGGCCCTCCCCGATGGGGCGGGATTCGGCCCCGACCGTGCCCCGGCCAGAGAGGACATAGGCGAGGGCGTTGAAGTCGGCTCGCCAGGGAAGTTGGATCCGGGCTCCCGCCGAGACGGTGGCGTGGATCATGGTCATGGGGGTGTGCGTCGTCCCCGGCCCGCTTACCGCTCCCAGGTCGCCGGCGATGAGGCGGAGGAGGGCCCCGCCGTCGTGGGAGGTGAGCAGGGCGACCGCACTCCCCCGCAGGTCCTGGTAGCGAGGCGGTGTGAACTTGGCGGCCGAGGGGAGGTTCACCCAAAGCTGGAAGCCGTGGAAGAGTCCGCCCGACATCACCAGGTGCTCGGGTGGCGTCTCGATGTGGAGGATGCCCGAGCCGGCTGTCATCCACTGGGTGTCACCGTTGGTGATGGTCCCGCCGCCGCCGTGGGAGTCGCGGTGCTCGAAGATGCCGTCGATCATGTAGGTGACGGTCTCGAAACCGCGGTGGGGGTGCCAGGGGGTTCCCTTGGGCTCTCCGGGGGCGTATTCCACCTCACCCATCTGGTCCAGGTGGACGAAGGGGTCGAGGTCGGCGAGATCGACCCCGGCGAAGGCCCGGCGAACCGGGAATCCCTCGCCTTCGAACCCGCGTGGAGCCGTGGTCACGGACCGGACCGGTCGTTCGGCCGCCACGGCGAGATCGGGTCGAGGCACCCGGGGCAGGGCGAGGATATCGGGTACGGTCACTGCCGGCATGGCTCCAGCCTAGGAGCCGGGAGCGACTGGTGCCGGTACGAGGTCAGCGACGCCGGCGCAGCTTGCGCGGCACCCAGTCGCACTCGTCTTTGGCGATGGCGTCCCGCAACTCTTCGAGCGTGTGCTCCTCGCAGCGGGGACCGGAGGGAGTCACAGCCCAGGCGGTCATGTCGCAGCGGTCGCATTGGGGGAGTTTCACCGCCGTACGTTCAAATACGCTCAGTGCAGTCATGTTCTCTGAATCGGACAGTTACCACCTGCAATCGATGACCAGATCCGATTCCACCGAGATGACTAGTCACCGCCGGCCGGGCGAGTCCCTCCGCGATATCGGAGGAACTACGGTGACTTAGATGGGACCATTCGAGATGGCTGAGGATTCGCGCCGGCTCGTCGATCTACCTGACCTCGGCGCGTTTCGGTGGCAGCCCGCATATCCTCCCCTTGTTCTTATTGCACGAGTGCAACGCTCGGGTGGAACCCTCCTCAGCCGACTCTTCGATGGTCATTCAGACCTCCGGGTCTATCCCCACGAGTTGTATTGGAACCCTGCCGACGAGACTGTGGCCGTCAGACGAGGTTGTAGACCTGCCCTTAGCAGACGCGTTCGCACAACTCTCTCGTAGGTAACTGCCCATCCGCAAGCGGTTCAGCGAGTCTGGCTACAACAAGTTCGGTCGGTCGAGAGCCGGATAACCCCTACCCCACATATACAACCTGGCCCTACCTCGCCGCCTGTTCATGCAGGGCTCTTATGGCACTCGCAGAGAGCTGCTCGACGGATATCTCGATTCATTCTTCGCTGCATGGCTTGACTACAGAGATAGGTACATCCCGAAGACCTACACAGTTGCATTCGGCAAGAGGCACAATCTCGCGGCCGGGGAGTTCTTCGGTGATTATCCCGACGGTCGGCTGATAACCCTGGTGCGCGATCCGCGCAGTTGGCTGGCGTCAGCCCACCACCACCAACCGGAGCTCTATCGAGACCTGGAGCATTGGGAAGCCTCTGTGACTGCGAGCATCGACTTGGCGGTGAAGGATCCGGATCGCGTGTTCCTCATCCCGTTCGACCGCCTCGTTGCTGACACAGCGGCGACGATGAGCGTAGTTCTCGACTGGCTGGGCCTCGATATGGAGGGCGTATGCCTGGAGCCCACGTTCAACGCCATGGCTGTGCACAGCAACTCCGCCTTTCAGCCCCAGCGCGTCGTAGACCAGTCAGCTCTAGTTCAGAGCGCCTCGGTAGATGCCGGCGCTGTCCGCCTCTACCGGTATGCGGAGAAGGTCGCTTGGCGACGATTTTTACCTAGGTCATGGAGGCGTACCTTCCGATGGCCGGCTCGCATCGCCGGGGATCTATTCGGCCGCCGGGAGCGGTTGCACACGATCAACTCCCGTTCCGGCGAAACCGACTGATGTCGGCTGCGACGGAAGCGACGACGAGCCGTCGGTCGAGAGAGTTCTGGGGTTGACCGGAGTTCTCGAGGCGTTCGTGGGACACCATGCCCCCCTGCGGTGGAACCTGCCTCCCACCGGAGCTGTTCCGAAATCACCTGGTAGCACCACTCGGGTCGGGACCATCGACCCTTCCCCATCCGGCCGATGATGTCAGCATTGGAGGCAGCCACCGAAAGGATCACAGTGACCACTCGACGCAGCTGGGCAGAACCGTGGAAGGTCAAGATGGTCGAGCCCATTCGTGTCACCACCTGCCAGGAGCGCGAGGAGGCGATCGTGGCGGCCGGCTACAACACGTTCCTGCTCCGATCCGCCGATGTCTACATCGATCTGCTGACGGACTCGGGGACCTCGGCGATGTCCGAGCGGCAGTGGGCGGCCCTCATGCTGGGCGACGAGTCCTACGCCGGCAGCCGGTCCTATTACGAGCTCGAGGACTCCGTTCGGGAGGTGTACGGATACGAGGAACTGATTCCGACCCATCAGGGTCGCGGCGCCGAGCACATCCTGAGCCAGATCCTGATCGGCGAAGGTGACGTGGTTCCGGGCAACATGTACTTCACCACCACCAAGTTCCACCAGGAGTATGCCGGGGGTCGCTTCGTGGACGTGATCGTCGACGAAGCCCATGACCCGGCCTCCGAACACCCCTTCAAAGGCAACATCGATCTAGACAAGCTCCGGGCCGTCATCGACGAGTACGGCGCCGACCGCATTCCCTATGTGTCGGTCGAGACCAACGTCAACATGGCGGGCGGGCAGCCGCTGTCGATGGCCAATCTGGCGGCGGTCTACGAGATGTGTCGCGATCGCGGCATCCTGGTGATGCTGGACGCCACCCGGGCACTCGAAAACGCCTGGTTCATCAAACAGCGCGAGGGCGGTTACCACGACCGGTCGGTGGCATCGATTCTGCGTGAGATCTGCTCCCATTCGGACGGAGCCACCGTCTCGTCCAAGAAGGACAACCTGGTCAACATCGGCGGTTTCCTGGCTCTGCGCGATCCCGAACTGGCCCGTCGAGCCCGGGCCCTGCTGGTGGCATTCGAGGGTCTGCACACCTATGGCGGGATGTCGGGCCGCGACATGGCGGCTCTGGCGGTCGGAATCCGTGAGATGGTGGACGGTGACGACCACGTCGCCGCCCGTGTCGGCCAGGTCGAGTATCTGGGCAACAACCTGATCAAGGCGGGAATCCCGGTCGTGCACCCGATCGGTGGCCACGGGGTGTTCCTCGACGCCCGGGTGATCCTCGAGCATCTTCCCCAGTCGGATTTCCCGGCCCAGGCGCTGGCGGCGGAGATCTACCTCGATAGTGGGGTACGAGGGATGGAACGGGGGGTGGTATCGGCTGGACGCAGGTCCGACGGCGAGAACCACTACCCGAAGCTCGAACTGGTCCGGCTGACGATCCCCCGCCGGGTCTATACCCAGGCCCACATGGATGTGGTCACCGAATCGGTGGTCGAGGTGTACTCGCGCCGGGAGCAGGTCCGGGGCCTGCGTTTCACCTATGAGCCGGCCGAGTTGCGCTTCTTCCAGGCGCGGTTCGAGCCGATACCCGGCTGAGACGCGGAAGGGCCGGGTCGGTGGGAGGGTCGACCCGGCCTAAAACTTCCGCCTATACGATCCAGATGACGGTGAAAACCACGGCCGCGGCCAGAGCCAACAGGCTCAGGACCGTCCAGGTCACGGCTTCACCGCTCCACCCGTCATCGAGCGCAAACGCCCGATTGGCAGCCACTCCGAAGGCGAACGCCAGGAGAACGCCGGCCCCGATGAATGCACCGAGGTACCAGCCCTCTGCCAGTCCGCCCAGGAACCAATCGGAGGGGACGAAGTACATCCACGCCCCGACGGCGGCCGCCAACACACCGAGGATCCCGGCCGTCCATTCGAAGGCGCGGGACCTCACAGGCATGCGGGTGATCTCGTCAGTGGGGTGCTCGCGAAGGACCGTCACTTAGACCACCTCCTCTCCGAACGACCCGGCGGGCCGTTCTTCGCCCATCCTGGGATACGTGTGATTTTCGCGACAGGGCCGAAAGTCTCGTTCTGACACGCCTGGGGCCGGCACCCGTGTGCCGGCCCCAAGCGGTTCAAATCGGATCGGATCAGCACGAGAACATGCCTTTTGCCCTGTCGACCATTCCTCCGCGGCGCCCTCGGAAACGGCGTCGGCATTGCCGGAGATCATGTCTTCCAGCCCGTCGCCGATTCCGGCCGGGAGTGTTTCCTTGAGGAAGTCGAGGGCCGCCTGGGCGGCTCCTTGAGCCCGTCGGCGGGGGGCCGGTCCTTAGCTGGATGGTCTGCATCAACCCGTCCATGAACCCTCCTAAGGGTCGGTGATCGACGCTACGACGACGCTTGCGCCTAGGACGATGCGGGCAGCCAGCTGGAGCCTCGACGGATCTGTCGGTCAGCCGTCCCGAGGAAGTTGGGCGATATAGGGAAGAGTGCGGTGAAGTTCGGCGTAATCGAGGCCATAGCCCACCACCCAGACGTCGGGGATCGTGAATCCCAGGTAGTCGAGGTCGACGCTGGTCTCGGTCCGATCGGGTTTGTGTAGGAGCGTGCAGGTCCTCAGCGAGGCCGGTCCCCTGGCTTCGAGCAATTTCTGCAGGTAGGCGAGGGTCCTCCCGGTATCGACGATGTCTTCTACCAACAGGACGTGCTCGTCCCGAATGTCGTGGCGCAGGTCCATCAGGAGGCGGACGGACTCCGCCCGCTCGCTCTCATTGCTGCCATAGCTCGTCACCGATAGGAATTCGATTCTTCGGGGGATGTGCAGCCGGCGGGAGAGGTCGGCGAGGAAGATGAAAGCTCCCTTCAGGACCCCGACCAGCACCAGCGTGTCGACGCCGGCGTAGTCATGGTCGATTTGGGTAGCGAGTTGGCTCACTCGCTCCTGGATCTCGGATTCGGAGAGAAAAGGTGGGGGGTCCGTCATCTCCACGACGCTAACCCGCTGTCGGCTGTCCCGTCAGAACCGGAGCGGTCGGCAGGCGAATCCATCGTTCCCGGCCACCGGAGACACCCGGTGAATCGGCCAGGCCCAGGGTCCTCTGTCCCCTTGTGCCCATCCCGGAGTCGGGCGCGGATGTGGAGGGGACGAGCGGCTCGACTGGGCGGGGGGGAAAGACAATCGCTCTCTGCCTCTGGATTGTGACTTGGTGGAGGCACACCCGGCTACCCGGATCAGTCCGACAACAACTCCGGGTCAATAGCGCTCATTTCAGGAAGTGCCCGGTATCGCACCTCGGTTCGCTCGACTTCATCAGGGGGCACCATGATCTGTCCGGATTGGTCAGGGTTCGCTGACGAGATCCAGTTCGTTGCGCTCGGGGTCCGACAGCCGCGTTCTGCCGTCGGTCGTGTCCACGACCTTTCCGCCGGCGGCGACGGCGGTGGATATCCGATGCTGGAGTTGATCGTGGGGGACGTTCAGCACCACCCGGAGCCGGTCGCGTTGGCCTCGCCGGGCCTCATCCGAGCTGTCCATCCTCTGGAAGATGAGCACCGGGTTCAGCCGAAGGGGGTCGTAGGTGTCGGTGACGTCCTCTCGGGGATCGGTTTGGTACCCCAGCGTCGACGTCCAGAACTCACGGGCGGCAGGTAGGTCGACGACGTCCAGGCACAGTTGGACGAAGCGGGGCCGGACCGGATCTGCGGATAGGGCCAGGCCCCGGGCCGCGGCCTGGATCCTGGCCGCCAGGTCGGTGAAGGCGGGCACGGGGCCGTCTGGCCCCTCCCACAGGTCCTTGCCGCTGTCGATGGTCACGCCGTCGGGTCGGACATCGATCAGCAGCGGGATCCCGGCGTCATTCGCCAGCCCGGCCACCGCAGTCACCAGTGCCGACGCCTGCTCGGGTGCCGCCGTCGGATAGAACGCCATGGCGGCGAACGGTGCACGCCAATCGGCGATTTCCGGTCCGTCAGACATCGGGGCGCCCGGCACGAGGTCGACCTCGTTGCCGTCCTCGTCGGAGACCATGAGACCGTACGGCCCGGATGGTGACTGTCCGAGTTCGGCCACCGCGGATGCCACTGCCTCGGGTGGGCGACCGACGTCGACGTGGAGTCGGTTGCGTAGCGGCCGCAGGTCGCCGTCCTGATGGAAAACGATCGTTGGATCGCGGCGCAACGGATCGGTCAAGCGAGCCTCGCCGGCCTGCCGGTAGGCCATCACGGCGCGCCAAAACGGCATCAGTTCCGTCGGATCGGAGCAGTCGACCGCCAACCCGGCCACCTGCAGGACCGAAGGATCCGGTGTGAGGCCCATTTGGCGTGCCGCTGCCGAGATGGTCGCAGCCTGGCGCACCTCCGCTTCGCCGTGGCCCGCGAGGCGAAACCGAACTCCGGTGGGCCGCAGGTCGATATCGGGGACGGAGCCAGACCCGGCGACGCGCTCGGCAAGGGCTGCTCCCGCCGCATGAGAAGGTGCTTCGAACCAGGCTTGGGCGGCGCCTTCGAGTACCCGCCAAGCGTCGTCCTCGGTCCGGTGCTGGAAGTCGTTCGCTGACATCTCAGCCATCGTGATTTCCCTTCTGGCGTCTGCGCTCGATCGTACCCCGGGTGGGTGGAGGTAAGCCCGGTGGCACGTGCCGGCGAGTCCCAGGGTTTGGATTCACGGCACGTGCTCGGCGGTGTCGTGGGCCGCCATCGTGGTGGTCAGAGGCCGCCCGGAGTGGTCGCCTCCGTGAGCGCTGGCGGCGGCTTCGTTTCGTCGTCGTGTGACTTGTGACCCTGTTGGTTCTGCCGACCCATCCATAGATTCGGACCCCGGTCCACGCCTTCGACTTGCTTACAGGGAGGTGAGAAGAGTGGAACCACGTACACGCAGCCAATGGGGGGACGCCGTTGTCGGGCTCGGGCTAGTTCTCGGAGCTGGCATCGGCGCAACCTTGGGCCTCATCTTGGCAGGTGCTATCGGCCTTGCTCTTGGTGGTGCCGTCGGCGGTGGTCTGGGGATCGTTCTCGGTGCTATGGGGCGCAGCTTTCTGACGGCAAACAAGGAAGGCACGCCGACAGGGAAGCACTCGTAGAAACGGAGAGACCCCCCGGGTCCCGCCCGAGGGCTCTCTCGTTGGGAGTCCAGTCTCCAGTTCTCTAGAAAGGGGGCACTCCCAGCCGTGTCCGACTGCGTTGGTAGCAGTCGACACTACGCGGTACCTGGGTCTCCGCTCACACGGGCGGCGCTGTCGTGCTGGTTGAAGCCGAAGCGACTCCGAGTCAGAACGACAACGAGAAGGACTCCAACCAGGTAGGCGACACCGATCGCGACGTCGCCCGCGCCGTGGACTCCCTCCGGTTGGAGGAGTAGGTGATCCTGGGCAGGGGTGAAACTGGCGTGGAGGAGAATCGCCAGAAGGACGCTGCGGTCCGGTTGTAGCGTCTTCCATCTGACCGGCTGAAGACGGCCGTCCTATCGTCACCGACAGAATTCGAGCTGGATCGCCGGGAAATGACCGCGACGGAGGCTCTTATCGGCCCTTCTCAGCGCTGGGGCTCGTCCTTAAGGTTGGGAGCCCCTACCAGCCCGTTTCCTGCAATTTCTGCCCTCAGCGAATTGCCACAGCCCTCACCGTGCTCGTCCACCACCGAGACCAAGTACTAGCCGGATGCGATGGTCCGGACCTCAGGTTTCAGCCTCGATTAGGGCCTTGATGTTGGCAACGCTGCCTCGCATCATGGTTCGGATCTGTTCGGCAATCGACTCGTCAATACCGGGTATCTCCCCACCGATTGTGAGTTCGGTCTCCTCATCTCCCATGGCCTGAAACGAAGCAAACCCGTCGATGCTCATCGCCCCGTCCTGGATTCTGACCCGCATCACGGCGCCGGGTTCAAATTCGATCACCTCCATCGTCCCCTCAGTGACGTTCCCGAACCGGTTCACCCGCCGTTTGATGACTGTTCCCACCCCAATCGGTGCGTCAGACGTTGCCTCCAACTCGATGGTCTCGTCCCATCTTGGATGGTTTTCCACGTGGTTGACCGCATAGAGCTCCCAAACATCGGCCACGGGCCTGGCGATGGTCGTAGAAGCCTCGACGCGCATGCTTCTCCTTTCCTCCCCCTCCGACCTTACGCGCCGGAGAATGCCGCCGTCAGCAGACGCACAGGACGGCACTTACGGAGAGGGTCTCGAACCAGATCCAGAGCCCTATCTCGATTTCCCAGCGGTTTTCTCCGTACCCTCGGCCGGCAGGTTTCAGGCGAGATGGTCCGGGGTATCAACCTGTCCGGTCGGAAGACCTCCGCTTGGCGATATGGAGAAGAGCCCTCGATGCACCGGGGGCTCTTCTCTGTTCGGGGTCTTTCTGGACTTGGGGAGGGGGCGACACCCAGCCTTCCCGCCCGGTTGGGGTGGCGGCTATGAGCTTGGTCCTACGGTATCTGGCACTGGACGGCTCAGGTCGCCAGGCACCCCGCCGCTATTCGTTCCGACGCAAGATGGATGCCTCACGTTTGGAGACCGATACGTGCGGCGGCTCAGGGATTCCGTATGCTCGGTGCAAGCGTGAGGAGGAGACCGCGAGACCATGGACAGCGATCCGCTACACGTCCCGGCTCAGTCCCGCGAGGTCTATGGCTTTCGCGAGCATAGGTTCCGATTTCTCGCTGAAACCGGAGAAACGGGCGGTAGCTACAGCTGGACATCGAATCACCGCGGGGCACTGGGTCGAACCCCCACAGCCATCCTGGGTCCGAGGAGTGGTTCTACGTTCTGAGCGGGAGCGCACGGTTTACCGTCGAGGACCGGGAGTTCGAGGTGAGCGCGGGCGACATGGTGCACGTGCCCCGGGGAGCGACCCACCATTTCGTCGTGGTCAGTACCACGGCTCGATATCTTGCGGGATACGCGCCGGGCGGCGAAGAGCAGGCCTTCAAGGAGGCCGCCGCCGCGGAGCGCGGCGGCTCGCCGACAAGGTGCCACTGCGGGACGGAGGGATAGCACCAGAGAAGCATCAGAACGGTGCGATAGGTGTCGCAGATTTGCCCGGACCGAGCGGATACCCTTGTGGTGTAAGGGGTTTCCGAAGTGGGCGCTACTGGGATCGAACCAGTGACCTCTGCCGTGTGAAGGCAGCGCTCTCCCGCTGAGCTAAGCGCCCGCAAGCGTCGATATTACCCGACCGCTGGGAATCGACTTCAATCGGGGGATGCATTCGCACATGAGCCGATCCCACTTCGAATCGGTGGTGGATCGGGTTCTCGAAGAACTGCCGGACTGGGTGCACGAGCAGATCGACAACCTCTTTGTGGTCGTCGAGGACCGTCCCAGCCCCGAGCAGGACCCGGAAGGCACAGGTCTGCTCGGGCTGTATGAGGGCGTCTCTCTTGCGGAGCGATCGGGTGACTACTGGGGAGCCATGCCCGACCAAATCACCATATTTCGGCTACCTCACCTGGCCTTGGGACTCTCTCCTCACCAGCTCGAGGAGGAGATACGCCGGACCGTCCTTCATGAGTTGGCCCATCACCTGGGAATCGACGATTCCCGCCTCCACGAATTGGGATGGGATTAGCCAGTCAGCTCTTGCGGGTACGAGGAATACCAGCCTCTTTCAAGACGCTGGCGGGGACGCCAACCTGGCGCCAAGCGGCATACGAAATGCCCTTCCGCTCCGAGTAGGACTTGGCGACATCAACGAAACCGCTCTCGAGGGCGTCGATGTCCTCTTTGGCTTCGACGTCTTTGAGCGCCTCTTCAGCGTCGAGCCTTTCCTGGCGGAGATCCAGTTGCTTGAGGGGGTCCGCTTCGGTGGACAGTTTCTCATCGATGGTCTCGATGCGCTTGCGCACACTGTCGGCGGTGACTGGGCGCCCGGGACGGCGGGAACCGAGAGCCTCCAAATAGGCCTTTATCGCTCGGGATTCACGTCTTCCTTGCGCCAGAGCGGCCTTGTGCTCCTCTGACATCGGCATCGGTTGCTCCTTCTGTGGGGAAAGGGTTGGACCCCTATGTCCTACTGACTGTAGGTATGTCGGGGGGCTTTGAAAAGCCGGAAGAACCGACTATTTCGCCACATTCAATGTCAGGTCTCGGGGGAAATCGTCAAGGAGAGCCAGAAACGTCCCGGAAGGGTTGGACTAAAGGCAGGTGATGAACAGTAAAGTGGGCGGGGGTGAGGCGAGTTCCGCCCCCGCCTGGTAACAGACAATCTCGAGACGAGAGGACTGAGCGGGGAATCCCAACGAATAGATAGCCCTCGTGGTGACGAGGGCTATCTATGTGGGCCCTAGAGGATTCGAACCTCTAGCCTCTTTCGCGTCAAGGCATATCGGCCGATTTCGGCCATACGGCGCTGACCAGGAGAAACGGCGCGAATCCCCAGGTCAGGGCCGATTCTCGCCCTTCCTTGCTCCGCGATGGATCGCCGCGATTCGCGGTGAGTGAAGCACTAGGGAAGCACTCCGCGCGCGCTCCCGCTCAGCCCGGCTCCTGCCTTATGCCAGTGGCCATGCAGTACGCAGTCGCTTCGTCAGATGCGGCGGTTCGGTCCTTCTCCCCTCGTATCGCTTGCATCCCGGTGTCGACCGCGACATACATGTCGCGAAGAGTCACGCAGCCTGATCGCTCGAATGCATCTACTAGATCAGAACAGCCGGCGCCACCGCCACCACCCAGGGCTGCGACGACAAGATCCCGCACAGTACTCGACTGCTTGTGCGAAGTCGGCGTCACTCAACCTGGTGGGTGCCGGATTCGCGCAACCGGCGAGGACGGCCGCGACCAAGGCAATGGATAGACGACGCCGTAACGGTCGTCCGCTAGTACGCAATGACATGTGCCCTGGATCGGCTTCTGATTATCCAATCTGAAGGCGCCGGCCGGTGTCGCCCACAAGCGTGGAACCCCGCCCGGATACTGGAGTTCGGGGCTGGGGTTTTTCTGCAACCGCGCTGTGGATGCGCAGCCAGCTTCGAGACTACTCGGGGCCGTTGTCTCGGTGCCGGGTAAGACACGTCTCACCGGCCGGATACGGTCCGCCAGTTATGTCATGCACTCCACTCACGGAGCGTCACCGGCAGACCCTCCGAGAGCTGGTCGCCGGCGGCGAACCCTCAGACCGGCAGACGCTTGAAGAGTTTCGCCGAGGGGATGGGTGATGCCGACGAGTCTGGAGCTGACCGGCGTGGGTTGGATACATGCGGAGACGGTTCGAGGTGGGATCCTCGAAGCCGACTCATTATGCAAACGAGAGCCCCCAGCGTGGCCGGGGGCTCTTCTCGATGGGAGTCCATACCCCGCAAGCTCTCCAGAAAGGGGGCACTCCCAGCCCTGTCCGCCGGGTAGGTGACGAACGTCAAGAGTAGTTTTGGCCACGAAGTTTCGTAAGGTCGGCACTAGGGCAGACAGGTCTTGGAGGTGGGGAAACGGCGGGTCCAGGGGGCTTGGTTCAGCATCCCACTCCCCACTCCCGCTGACCGAGCCCCCTCCGCCACAAAGTGCGCGCTTTCCCCAAGCGTGCACATGGAGCCTCCCATTAGCCCCTTCACTCGGTTCAGTCGCGGGGCCCTGGTATGCGTTACAGGGCAAGATGTGGACCGCGTGGAAGCTGCTTATGTTGCTCCATACGGACACTAGGGCATTGCCCGGTGTCCGCCCTTGGTCACTCCGTGGGGTGTGGATCGCAGAAGGGAGTACCAGGGATGCCCGGCACCACCGCCGTCATCTCCGCATGTAGAACGTCAGCGGCGAAGCCTGGTGCAGTCTGGGCGAGCACTGGCATCACAGTCCCGGGATGCCCGGCATCGACGGGCAGTTCACCTCTTGCCCAGACGGCGAACGCTTGACCAAAACGCTCGCAGGATCCGTGCTTCGCTCCCGGGGCTGCCATAGCTGGGGCAGCCAAGGCCATCATCAGCATTACAGCTGTGAGCAGTGCAATGAGTCGAATGCGCATGTTAGTTCTCCTCTCCTTACGCATCTCCTATTCACCACCCTACGTGACGAGCAACCGTCAGTCCACTATGGGCGTCGACACTGACGGCCAGCATGCATGTTTACGTGTCCCCTCGATCACTCCCAGCGGTAGATACGTCCCGCCGGCAGCTCATGCCTCCCACTTCAGACCAGCACCAGCAGACCCTTCGAGAACTGGCCGAAGGCGAACCCGCTGGCCGTGAAACACTCGAGCTACGCCTTTGGGGATGCGGGATGTCGGCGAGCCTGGAGCTGACCGGAGTGGGGCGAAGCCATTGCCGAGACCACTCGGGGTGGGATCCTCGCTAGCGATACGTAGTCGGATTTTGGGCGACACTTCGAGGGTCTGCCGAGTAACCTCAGGTCACCGGGGGAATAGAAGGATCGACTCGTGCCGAGGCACGAACGAGAGGGAGGTTGGGAAGTGCGTAGAGTTCTGAGACAGTTGTCGCGCGGGGCGGTGTCCGGTTTCGTGTTGGCCAGTGTGCTGGCGCTGTCCGGCACAGCTTTGGCGGCGCCGAAGACGGGGTGCCCCGTCGGAGAGGGATGGGCCGAGATGAGCGTGGAAGTGGCAGCAGAAACG
>DATHVR010000136.1:0-37660 GCA_035461175.1 Acidimicrobiia bacterium
CAACGTGACCCGGATGGACTATCTCGCCCCCCTCCACAACGAACTGGCCTACTCGATGGCGGTGGAGCGACTGCTCGACATCGAGGTGCCGCCCCGGGCCCAGGCGATCCGGGTGCTGATGACCGAGCTCAACCGGATGTCGTCTCACCTGGTGGCGCTGGCCACCAACGGAATGGACATCGGTGCCCTCTCGATGATGCTCTACGGCTTCCGGGAGCGGGAGATCATCCTGGCCTTCTTCGAGAAGGTGACAGGTCTGCGCATGAACCACAACTACATCCGCCCGGGAGGGGTGGCGGCCGACCTGCCTCCCGGATGGAAAGAAGATGTGATTGGGATCTGTGACACCATTCCCGAGCGCCTGGCCGGCTATTCGGACCTGCTCGACAACAATCCGATCTGGGTGGGACGGACCCGCGGTGTGGGAGTAATCACGGCCAAGGAGTGCAACGCCTACAGCATCACCGGGCCCACTTTGCGAGCGGCCGGGGTGCCGTGGGACATTCGCAAGGCCTTCCCGTACTCCGGCATCGAGCAGTACGAGTTCGACATCCCGACCGGCGAGCGCGGCGACGTCTACGACCGCTACCGGGTGCGGATGGACGAGATCGCCGAGTCGATCAAGATCGTCCGCCAGGTGGTCGATTCGATGCCCGCGGGCAACTACCGCGTCGACGATCGCAAGATCACTCCTCCGCCCCGTGCCCGCATCGACGAGTCGATGGAGGCCCTCATCCACCACTTCAAGATCTTCACCGAGGGCTTCAAAGTCCCGCCCGGCGAGACCTACATGGCGGTGGAGTCGCCCCGGGGCGAACTGGGTTGTTACATCGTCTCCAACGGCACCGGCAAACCCTGGAAGATGCACACCCGGGGCCCGTCGTTTTACAACCTCCAGGCGCTGCCGATCATGATGGCCGACTCGCTCGTGGCCGACACGGTGGCTTCCATCGCCTCGCTCGACCCGGTCATGGGCGACGTCGACCGCTGAGGCCATTACCTTTTCGGCGGACCCGACCACGACTGACTGCCACCGGAACAGCCCGCCACCCAGAGCCAGGAGCTCGAGAACGGGTGTCTAATCGACGTGATGAGCAGGGCCCGCTTCGGGAACTGACCACGCGAGAGGGCGCCCCGCAGGGGCGCCCTCACTTTTTGGTGTCGGCCTGAGCTCAGATGACCCAGCCCTCGTCGCCGTACACGTCGACCCGGTCGGCACCCGCATCCCGGAGGGCGTCGGTCACCTGGTTGACCTGATTGTCGGCTACCTCGACGCTGAGCATCGAGCTGCCCCGGTCGATTCCGCTCCGGTAGTACTCGGTGGTCTCGTCGTCGTGGGTGGCGGCGCCGAGGATCGCCCCAGCAGCACCCCCGACGGCGGCTCCTCCCACCGCTCCGGCGGCGGCGGCGCCCAGCGTTGCGGCCAGGGTTCCGGCCGCCAGGAACGGCCCCACCCCGGGTATCAGGAGCATGCCCGCCGAGGCCAGCAATCCTGCCCCGGCGCCAACGGCGGCGCCGCCCACGGCTCCACCGGCAGCGCCCTTGGCCGCTTCCTCACCGGCGGTCCCGGTGGTGTCGTCGTCGATATCCCCGTCGACGTAGTCCGGATCGGTGTAGTCCGGGTCGGTGATGACGTTTCCGGACTCGTCACGCCGTCGGTCCAGATAGCCCACGCTGGCGGCATCGAACCCACGGGCATACAGCGCTTCCACTGCCCGCTCGGCTCCGATGCGGTCGTTGAAGAGCGCAACTACTTCGGTCATGGTTCCCTCCTGGGTTGGTTGGGGTCGAAGGGCTACCCGCCGAGCGAGGCTTTCAAACAGCCAAGCAACCCTGCCTCCCCCGGTGTCGGGGGAGGCAGGGTCTCGCTCCGTTTCGGGCAGGCTTCACGGAACGTCGACGCCGAAGATCGGCACGCCGGCCGGACACAGCCGCGCCTTGGGGTTCCAGTCGGCGAAGGTGCCGACGGGGTTGTCCTTCCACACCCAGGCGTGGAGCTTCCAGATAGGCAGGACCGGATGCTGGGTGAACTCTTGGCCGAACAGAGTCGGCGGACTCGCCTCGGTCCAGGCATCCAACGGCACGATGTACTCGTGGGCGACCAGTCCGGCGATGTCGCCGTTGTGGTCGAGTTCGTACACGAGGGCCTCGGGTGCGGTGGCGCTCACCACTCCGTCCATCAACGAGGCGTCCAGGTAATGGACCCCCATGCCTCCGACCCCGGGGTTCTGATGGCAACCGAGGTCGCCGATTGTGCTGGCGTATCCGTCCGCCTCTGCCACCTCGACATCCTGGTAGGCGGCCGTCGCCCGGTTGGCGGCGGCGAGCTGGTTGGCGAGGGCGCCGGGGACGTTGGCGGCGGCCGTGTCCTTCAGGTGCCCGTCGAAGCGGTGCAGGAAGGCGGCCATCTGCCCACGGGTGACGTCGTCGTCCGGGCAGAATTCGGTGTTCTCGGGCGGATTGCATCCTCGGGTGACGCCGGTCTCCGCCAACCAGGCGATGTCGCCGTGGAACACGTTGTCGGTGGGGACGTCCACGAAGGTATCGGAGGCCATGACTCCGGCGGGGATGACCAGCACCGCCACCAGGGCCGCGGCCAGGGCGAGTTGTGGTATGCGGGTCCTCATCCCTGCTCCACCTCGAAGATGGCATCGGCAACCAGCCCATGCGCCTCACGATGGACTGTGGCCGCCGCCTCCGGCGAGGGCGCCTCGACCAGACAGAAGACCTTGCCTGCCTTGTCGTCGACCCAGTAGTTGCGGTACGTGACGCCGTACTGGTCCTGGATCTCCATGTCGGCAGTGTGCGCCTCGGCGACATCCTTCGCCGTTGCCCCGTCGGGGAGTTTCTGGTGGATGTCCATGTACAAAGGCATACGTTCCTCCTTCTCGTGACGATGCCGGGCTCGACACTGCCGCCTCTCGGTAGAGCGATGGTGGAAAGGCGTTAGCACGGCGGTAGGAGGCGGGTTAGCGTCACCAGGGTGGAGGTTCGCGTTCTCGGCCGCCTCGAGGTCTACGCATCTGGACGTCCCGTCGACATCCGGCGGCCCCGAGAGCGCGCCCTCCTGACCTTGCTGGCGGCCGAGCCGGGGGTGGTATCCGCCGATCGCCTGATCGACGGCCTATGGGGCGAGTCTCCGCCGGCCAGTGCCGTCAAGACTCTTCAGACCTACATCCACCATCTCCGCACCCTGCTCCCGGAGGGGGCCATCGTTACCGAGGGGGGTGGGTACCGCTTGGTGGCCGGATCTCTCGATTGGCGGACCTTCCTCGACGAGATCGCCGCCGCCGCACGGGAGTCGTCGGAAGTTGGCGCCGACCGGTTACGGAGGGCGCTGGCGCAGTGGCGGGGCACGCCGTTCCTCGAAGCCGAGCACGCGGTTTGGCTCGCCCCTCTCCGTACCCGGCTCGAGGACCTGCGGATCCGGGCCCAGCTCGACCTAACCGAGCATGAGGTGAGGGCCGGGCGAGCCGAGGAAGTCCTGCCCGAGCTGCGGGCTCTGGTCGACGTTCACCCTCTGCGCGAGGATCTGTGGGGGCTGTACATGCTGGCGCTGTATCGCAGCGGCCGCCAGGCCGAGGCCTTGCGCGCCTTCGGCGAGGCGCGCCGCCGCCTGGTCGAGGAACTGGGCATCGACCCCGGCCCTCAGCTGCGCGAACTCGAGGAGCGCATCCTCGCCCACGACCCCGGCCTGTTGGGCGAGGGTGAGCGTCCGTCCACCCCGGAAGGGGAACCGCCGCCTGCCCCCGAACCGGCCTACCAACCGGTGGCCGACCATCGCCGGCTGACGGTGGTCGACGTCGAACTGGTGGGCGCGGACGGACTCAGGAAGCGGCTCGACGGCGACGCCGGCGAGCGGGTGCTCGCCGAGATCCGCCAGACCGTGAGGAGGACCGTCGAACGGTTCGGTGGCCGAATCTTCGAGGCAACCGACCAGCGGCTCCGGGCGGCGTTCGGCGTGCCCCGGGCGCATGAAGACGACACCTATCGCGCCATCCGGTCCGCTCTCCGCGTCCGCGATGCTGTCGAGGCCCAGGCCGAGTCGGTTCGGCGATCCTGGGGCTACGACGCCCTGTCATCCCGTTCCACGGTGAGCACCCTTGCCGCCGAGGTCTCGCCCGACGGGTCGATGCGGTTCGATGGGTTCGAAGCGACAGCTGAAGCGACTCCGGGCGGGGCGGTAACGGTCGACGACCACACCCACCGTCTCGTCGAGGATCTCTTCGAATGGGATCGCCTCGCCGGGAGCGAGGATGAATCACCGGCGTGGGTGCCGCTCTCCACCGTGCGGAGCGCAGCCAAGGCCAGGCTGAGCCGCCGGCGTGTCCCCCTGGTGGGCCGGGAGGTGGAACTGGAGGAGGCGGCCGGGGTCGTCTCGGCCCTCGGGCGGGGCGTGGGGGGAGTGTTGCTGATCACCGGCGAGGCAGGAGTCGGCAAGTCGCGGCTGGTGGAGGAACTCGGTGGTCGGAGCACCGACGTGTCCTGGATGGTCGGCCACTGTGCCTCCTACCTGGACTCCACGCCGTATGGCGCCTTTCGGGACCTGTTCCGGGCCTGGCTCGGGCTGGGGGTGGACGACACCGACCTCATGGCCCGAGTCGCCCTTCACTCCCGGCTGGACGAGATCCTGCCCTCCAACCCCGACCGCGAGTATCCGTATCTCGGGGCGATGCTGGGGATCGAGCTCGAGCCCGAACAGGCTGCCCGTGTCGACCTCGCCTCCGAGGCGCTCCAGTACCGGATTTTCGAGGTCGTGGGTGAGGTAATCGAGGGAGCCGCCCGCGACGTGCCCCTGGTGCTGGTGCTCGAGGATGTCCACTGGGCCGATCCGACGTCGGGCCTGTTGCTCAACCACCTCCTACCGCTGACCGAGCGGCTCCCGATCGTCTTCGTGGTCACGGCCCGCCCTGACCCCGAACGTCGGACCGACGCACTCGTGGACGATATCCGGCGGGCGATGCCGCATCGGGTGACCGAGATCGCGCTGGAAGGCCTCGAGGTCGGCGACATCCGCACGTTGCTCGGTTCGTTGGTCGGTGAGGCCCAACTCCCCCACCACGTCCAGGAGCAGATCCTGGACCTCGCCGAGGGCAACCCGTTCTATCTGGAGGAACTTGTGGCGTCGTTGCTCGAGGACGGATCACCGGATCCGCTTCACGGTGTGCTAGTTCCCGAGACGGTGGAGAAGGTGGTCCAGGCCCGGATCGACCGACTCGAACGCCGTTCCCGCGACTTGCTGACGGCCGCCTCCGTCCTAGGTCGCAGCTTCGGGCTCCCCCTGCTCCAGGGCGTGGTCGGCGCCGACGGGGTGCAGGTCGATGACATCCAGGCCCTCCTGCGGCCGGGGCTGCTGATCGAAACCCGCCGATGGCCTCAGGCCGAATACGTCTTCAGGCACGCCCTCATCCAGGAAGCCGCCCATGCCACCCTCCCCGAGGATCGTCGCCTCGCTCTCCACCGCCGGGCAGCGGAGTGGCTCGAGCAGCGTCACGGCCGCAGCGCCGACGAGGTGATGGGGCAGCTGGCCCGGCACTGGGCGGCGGCAGGAGAGGATGATCGGGCGATCGCTGCTCTCGGCCGGGCCGGGGACCTGGCTCGACGCGACCATGCCCTCGACGAGGCGATCGCCCACTACCGCAAATTGCTGCCCCTGCTGGAGAAACGGGACGACTCCCGGGCTATCGCCACCGTGCTCTTCAAACTCGCCCTGGCGTTACACAACGCCCTGAGATTCTCCGAGTCGCAGGACGTGTACCGGCAGGCATTCGAGGCGTGGTCCCCGCCTCCTTCGCCACCGGCCACCGAGACACTCCGCGTCGCCGGGCCACCCTTCTTCGACGTACCCGATCCCAGCCGTTCGTTCTATCTCAACGACATCCAGCTCCAAATGGCCCTCTTCGATCGCCTGGTCGAACGCTTCGCCGACGACACGTTGGTGCCCTCCCTAGCCGAGAGTTGGGAGTTCGCCGACGATGGCCTCAGCTACCGGTTCACCCTTCGCGAGGGTCTGACCTGGTCGGATGGCCACCCGCTCACTGCCCATGACGTCGAGTACGGAATCATGCGCAATCTCGATCCCGAGCGTCCCAACCCCGGGCTGGCTATGTTCTTCGTCCTCGAGGGGGCCCGCGACTACGCCCTGGGCGGAGAGACCGACCCGGCCACGGTGGGAGTCGAGGCCATCGACGATCGGGTCGTCGAGTTCCGGCTCGAGGCCCCCGCTCCCTATTTCCTGGCGATGCTCAACCGTCCGGATTGCGGGCCCCAGCCCCGCCATGCCATCGAGGCCCGAGGTGACGCCTGGTGCGCGATCGGCCGCGAGGCGGTCAGCGGCGCCTTCACCCGAATCGTCCACGACGAGGCGTCGGTGGTGCTTGTGCGGCGCCCGGACTACCAGGGTCACCGGGCTGGAAACGTCTCGCGTGTGGAGTGGAGCACCGGCCTGATGGGGAACCGCGTCGACGCCTTCCTAAAAGGCGAGGTCGATTTGCTGTGGTGGACCGCGCTCGGCGGCCGATGGGCGCCGGAGTTGGGGGATTCCGCCCGTTGCGAGCCACCCGCCGGGCTCATCTACCTGGCTTTCAGGCTGAACGGTCTTCCGGTGACCGACGTGCGGGTCCGCAAGGCGCTGGCGCACGGACTGGACCGGCGGGTCCTGGCTGAAGCGTTGCCGGCGAATCTGGAGGTGGCCACCGGCGGGATGGTGCCGCCGGTTCTGGCGGGTCACACGCCGGACGTCGCCCTCCCGTTCGATCCCGCCGAGGGACGTCGTCTGTTGGATCTGGTCGAGGAGGTGGGCAGGCTCGAACTCGCCGCGCCCAGGGGAGACCGGGGGCGCATCAGCCGCGAGATCATGCACGCGCTGGCGGAGATGTGGAGAGAGAGCCTGGGGGTCGAGGTGGACGTGAACCTGTTCGAGCCCGAGGAGACCGACTCCATCTGGGAAGGAGACGACCCCCTGCCCCACGCTGCCTGCGCCTTCTGGTATCCCGGATACACCGACCCCGAGTACTACCTGCGCCTTCTTCTCCACAGCGACGCCCTCAGCAACTACGGCCGGTTCTCCGACCCGGAATACGACGCCCTGGTGGAACGGGCCCGCCGCGAGCCGCGCGAACGCGAGCGCCTCGCTCTGTTCCATGCCGCCGACCGGATGGCCGTCGCCGAGGAGGTCGCGGTGATCCCGCTTGCTTACGCCCGCAACCTGGTGGCGGTTCGGCCCGGCATCGAAGGCTGGTGGGAGTTCGGCAAGTCATGGTCGAACTTCGCCGACTTGACCGTGTCGCGCTGACCGCCACGATTCGGCACGGTCAACCCACCTTTCCTATCCTGCGACACCGATGTCTGATTGGTCGGAAGCCACCCTCGAGCGGGCACGCGAGATCATCTCGCGTTATCCCCAGAAGCGCTCGGCCGTCATGCCGTTGCTCTATCTGGCGATGGCCGAAGAGGGTTGGCTGACGGAGAAGGGCATGGAACAGGTCGGGCTATTGGTCGACATGACCCCCGCCCAGGTCCAGTCGGTGGCCTCGTTCTACACGATGTACAAGCGGGAGCGCACCGGTCGGTATCTGATCTCGGTCTGCACGTCCATCTCGTGCATGCTCCTCGGCGCCGACGAGATCCTCCATGCGGTCGAGGACGCGTCGGGGCTCCCCAACGGCGAGACCGATGCCGAAGGGACGATGACCGTCGAGCATGCCGAGTGCCTGGGTGCGTGCGGCGGTGCCCCGGTGGTGCAGGTCAACTACGAGCTGATCGAAGGGATCACACCCGAGAAGGCACGCGAGCTCGTGGCGTGGCTGCGGAACACCACCCCCGAGGTGGTGGATCCCGACGAGATGCAGGAGCTGTTCGGAGGCCGACGGAGCTTCGACTGGGCGATTCCGTCCGGCGGCGGGGCGGTGGGGCCGTATCCCGCCTTCCAACCGCTCGGAACCGTCCGCAAGGACCGCTCGTGACCGCTCCTTCGGTCTCGACCACGCCGCTGGTCGTCACGAAGCGGATGGTGGAACACCCCTCGGATTCGCACACGCTGGAGCGTTACCGCGCCACCGGCGGTTACGAGGCGGCCCGCCAGGCGCTGGGAATGACCCGTGACGAGCTAGTGGAACTGGTCAAGGAGTCGGGCCTGCTCGGCCGGGGAGGCGCCGCCTTCTCCGCCGGCATGAAGTGGAGCTTTCTCGCTCCCGACCGGCCCGCCTATCTGGTGGTGAACGGGGACGAGTCGGAGCCGGGAACCTTCAAGGATCGCCAGCTCCTCGAGCGCGATCCCCACCAGCTGATCGAGGGGATCATCATCGCCTCCTGGGCCAACGAGGTCCCCCACGCCTTCGTCTACATCCGGGGCGAGTATCCCAAGCCGGCCCGACGTCTCCAGGCCGCGGTCGACGAGGCGTATGCAGCCGGCCTGCTGGGCAAGGACATCATGGGGACCGGCTACAACCTGGAGGTAACGGTCCACCTCGGCGCCGGCGCCTATATCTGCGGCGAGGAAACCGCCCTGATCAACTCGCTCGAGGGGCGGCGGGGCGAGCCCCGGCTCAAACCCCCGTATTTTCCGGCCGCCGTCGGCCTCTACATGAAGCCGACCATCGTCAACAACGTCGAGACGATCTCCAACCTCCCCCACATCGTCGAAAACGGCGCCGAATGGTTCAAAGACCTGGGTCACGGCGCGGACACCGGCACCTTCCTCCTTTCGCTGTCGGGCCACATCAACCGTCCCGGCAACTACGAGTTGCCGCACGGGATCACCTGGCGTCAGCTCTTCGACGAGGTAGGGGGCGGGATCCCCGACGGCCGCCGGCTCAAGATGTGGATTCCCGGCGGAGCCTCGGCCCCCTGGTTCAATCCCGACGATCATCTCGACCTCGAGATCACCAAGAACGCCGCCGCCGGTGCGGGGTCGATGCTCGGCTCGGGAGCGGTGGTGGTGATGGACGACACCACCTGTGTGGTGCGGGCCGCTGAGCGGGTGGTGCGCTTCTTCGCCCACGAGTCGTGCGGGCAGTGCACACCCTGTCGGGAGGGCACGACGTGGCTGGAGATGATCCTGCGCCGGATCGAAGCCGGCCAGGGGCGGCCGATCGACGCCGATCTGCTGCTCGACGTTTCCGACAACATCTCGATCGGCCTGGGATGGCCGCCCAAGCAAACCACGATCTGCCCGCTGGGACCCTCGGCGGTTTCCCCGATCATCTCGATCATGGGTTACTACAAGGACGAGGTGATGGAGCACATCCACACCGGGAGCTGCCCGTTCCAAGAAGTCGGACGTCGGACGTCGGAAGTCGGAAGCATCAATGACGACTGAGCAGCAGACCGAGATGGTCACCTTCACCGTCGATGGGGTCGAGATGTCGGCGCCCAAGGGGGAGTTGTTGATCCGGGCCGCCCAGGACAATGGCGTCTATGTCCCCCGGTTCTGCTGGCACCCGCGTATGCAGCCGGTGGGTATGTGCCGGATGTGCCTGGTCGAGATGGAGGGTCCGCGGGGGTCGATGATCGTCACCGCCTGCACCACCCCGGTGGCCCAGGACATGAAGATCGACACCCGCAACGCCACCGTGGGCAAGGCCCAGGAGGGCATCCTCGAATACCTGCTCATCAACCATCCCCTCGACTGCCCGGTGTGCGACAAGGGCGGTGAGTGCCCCCTCCAGGATCAGACGATGGCCTACGGGCCGGGTGAGACCCGGTTCGTGGAGGAGAAGCGGCATTACGAGAAGCCGATCGAGATCTCCGAGTTGGTGATGCTCGACCGTGAGCGCTGCATCCTGTGTGCCCGGTGCACCCGCTTCTCCGAGGAAATCTCGGGCGACCCGTTGCTGGAGTTCATGGATCGGGGCAACCTGACCCAGGTCAACACCTTCCCCGACGAGCCCTTCCGGTCCTACTTCTCCGGCAACACGGTCCAGATCTGCCCGGTGGGCGCTCTCACCGCCACCGCCTACCGCTTCCGGGCCCGTCCCTGGGATCTGCGCGCGACCGCCTCCGTCTGTCCTCACTGCTCGGCGGGCGACGCCATCACGGTCCAGACCTCCCAGAACGAGGTGCTGCGCTTCCTCGGGATCGACAACGCCCACACCAACCGCAGCTGGCTCTCCGACAAGTGCCGATTCGGCTTCGAATACATCAACTCACCCGATCGTCTCCAGACTCCATTGGTTCGAAACGCCGCCGGCGAGTTGCAGCCCGCCACCTGGGCCGACGCGCTCGACACGGTGGCCGAGCGGCTGGGAAGGCTCGTCAGTGAGCACGGCGGCGGGGCCGTGGCCGGGCTCGGCGGTGCCCGGGGCACCAACGAGGACGCGTATGCGTTCTCGAAGTTCATGCGCACGGTGATCGGGACCAATCACCTCGATTCACGCCTCGACGACGCTCCCGCCTCCCAGTTCCTGGCGGCGGTGGCGGATCGGGGAGTGATCTCCGACATTGACCATGCCGCCACCATCGTGGTCTGGGGGCCTGACCTCAAAGAAGAGCACCCCACTCTCTATCTCCGCGTCCGGGCGGCCGCCAACGGGCACGATCCCAAACGGATCATGTCCAACTCCGACGGTCTCACGATCCGGCGCCCCGGGGCGAAGCTGATCGTCATCCATCCCCGCCGAACCGGCCTGGACGGTCTCGCCCGTCACACCCTGCGTTACCGCCCCGGCTCGGGCGGCGAGTTGCTGGCAGCGCTGGCGGCCGGGGAGCATTCGTCCATCGACGAGGCCCTGGGGTCGGGTCCGGTGGTGGCCCTGGTGGGCCGGGCCAGCCTCACCGACGATCCCCGCTTGGCCGAGGGTGCCGCCGCCTGGCTGCGCGACAAGGGCGCCCGTATCCTCCCGCTCGCCCGGCGGGCCAACACTTTTGGCGCCCTCGACATGGGCGTGGCTCCCGATCTGCTGCCCGGACGGGTTCCGGTGGGTGAGGGACTCGACGCCTGGGGCGATGAGGTGCCGGTGGCGGCGGGCCGCGACACGGCCGGAATCCTCAACGGGGCCATCTCGGGAGCCATCAAGGCGATGGTGCTGATGGGCGCCGATCCGGTGGCCGACGTGCCCGACCGCGAGGCCGCCACCGCCGCACTGCAGGCCGCCGACTTCGTGGTGTCTCTCGACCTCTTCGTCAACGCCTCCAACGCCTACGCCGATGTCGTGCTCCCCGCCCTCGGTTTTGCCGAGAAGGAGGGGACCGTGACCAACCTCGAGGGCCGGGTGCAGAAGGTGAATGCCATCGTTCCGGGAGCAGGCCAATCCCGGGCCGACTGGTCGGTGCTTGATGACATCGCCCGCCGGATGGGCAAGGATCTCGGCCTGGCGGGAGCGGCACAGATCGGAAAGGAGATCGCCGCCGTGGCCCCGGCCTACGCCGGCGTGACCTGGGACCTGCTGGAGTGGGAGGCCCGGGACGGAGCCGTCGTGCCCTATGACGGGGCGCGCCAACCGCTGGAGTACATCCCGGTGGCGACCGCCCTGCCCTCCGCCTCCGCGGACATGGTCCTCCACTCGGCCCGGACGATGTACGACGACGGTGTGCTGATGCGCCACGGGCTCTCCCTCCATCGACTGGCACCGGGTGCGGCCGCCCATCTCCATCCCGACGACGCCCGCCGTCTCGGAGTCACGGTCGGCGACGAGGTCAGCATCGACGCCGGTGACGTCACGGCCCGGCTCCCGGTGGTGATCGACTCCTCGCTCCATCACGGTGTCGTCTACGTCCCCTTCAACCAACCCGATGGCCCGGCGCTGGGCTCCAACCCGGCGGTAACCGTCTCGGCGGTCTAGCACCGCTGTTCTCGCACGAGGATTGTCCCCCGGAGCTCTGTCCGCGGACGTGGTGGTGAGTGGTGGGTACTGGGTGGCCCCCCCTTGTTCCGCGGAGCTTTGTCCCCCGGAGCGGAGCGAGGGGGGAAGGGACCCCCGCCGGTGGTGGTGGGGCAATGACACAGGCGGATAGGGGGCGGCCCGATGGGCCGGGTGAACCCGTCTCCCCGGGCGAGGGTTTGTCGGGGTCCCCGGCCACTCCCTAATCTCAGGCTCGCTCATGATGGCCCGTTTCACCCCCGACCCCTGATGGACTGGATCGACGTCCTCATCATCGTGGTCAGGGTTCTCATGGCCTTCGTCCTGCTGCTGCTGCTCACCGTCATCAACGTGTGGGCAGAGCGGAAGGTGGTGGCCGATTTCCAGAACCGTCTCGGCCCCATGCGTGCCGGTCCGTTCGGGATGTTCCAGACCTTGGCCGATGCCATGAAGCTGCTGTTCAAGGAATCGATCGTGCCCCGCCAAGCCGAGGTGGGCATCTATCTGGCGGCCCCGTTCCTGGCTGTGATTCCCGCCTTCCTGATCTTCCTCAATGTCCCCTGGGGCCGCCCGTTCACGATCGGGGAGCGTCAGATCGCCCTGCAGGGTGTGGACCTCAATGTCGGGCTCCTGTTCGTGCTTGCCTTCTCGTCGATGGCCGTCTACGCCGTGGTGCTGGCGGGATGGTCGTCGGGATCGAAGTATCCGCTGCTGGGTGGCATCCGCGCCACCGCCCAGGCCATCTCTTATGAGGCCTCGATGGGACTGGCGATGGTGTCGGTGGTGATGTTCTCGGCCACCCAGGGCGACGGTGGAAGCCTGATGCTGTCGGAACTGGTCGCCCGTCAGGCCGGGACCTGGGCCGGCTTCATTCCCCGGTGGAACATCATCCCCCTCTTCGTGGCCTTCGTGATCTTCTTCATCTCGATCGTGGCCGAAACCAACCGTGCCCCCTTCGATCTGGTCGAGGCCGAACAGGAACTGGTGGGCGGGTTCCACACCGAGTACTCGGGCATGCGCTTCGCCATGTTCTTCCTGGCGGAGTACATCAACATCTTCTCGATGTCGGCGCTGGCCACCACTCTCTTCCTGGGAGGATGGAACGGCCCTACCTGGGACGGTGTGCTGCCGGCCTTCATCTCCGGCATCCTCCCCACCGTCTGGTTCCTGCTCAAGACCTATGTCCTCGTGTTCATATTCTTCTGGATCCGGGCCACCCTGCCTCGGCTCCGCTACGACCAGTTGATGCAGCTGGGTTGGAAGCGCCTGATTCCCGGGGCGCTCCTGTGGCTGGTCCTGTCCACGGTCGTGATCGGTTTCCGCCAGTTCGGGGCACCATGGAGCTGACATGGGCGTGATCGCAGAACTTTTCAAGGGCCTCAAGGTCACCGGAATGGAGATGGTCCGGACCGTGACCGGACGGCGGATGCTCACCACCCAGTATCCCAAGGAGTTCCGGCCCAAGCCGCAGCGCTTCCACGGGCGCCACGTGCTCAACCGCTATCCCGATGGGATGGAGAAATGCATCGGTTGCGAGCTGTGTGCCGGTGCCTGTCCTGCCCGCTGCATCTACGTGCGTGGCGAGGACAACGATCCCCAGAACCCCACTTCGCCCGGCGAGCGATTCGGGTTCGTCTACGAGATCAACATGCTCCGCTGCATCTTCTGCGGTCTGTGTGTGGAGGCCTGCCCCACCGAGGCCATCACCATGACGCAGCTGTTCGAGATGTCGACCACCAACCGGTCCGATGCGATCTACACCAAACAGGAGCTGTTGATGCGCCCCGACGGTTCGGTGCCCCACATGTTCCCCGACGATCCCCTGGCCGACATGAACGAGCTCAATTCGGCCGACGGCTGGGTGCGGGCCACCGCCCCCTCCGGGTACGCCGAATACGAGGGGATCAAGATGTGGCAGGGAACCCCCGGATCGGGCGACTGGTCCCCGGAGCCGTCCCAGGACGAGATCGATTCAACCGGCAGTGACGCATGAGCGCTGAGGTGGTCGTCTTCGTCTTGATGGGGCTCACCTCGCTGGCGGGGGCGGTGACGGTCGTGATGGCCCGCAATCCGGTCTACTCGGGGATGGGCCTGCTCGGCACGATGCTGTCGCTGGCGGTCATCTACGTCGCCCAGTTGGCCCATTTCGTGGCGGCCATCCAGATCATCGTCTACGCCGGGGCGGTGATGACCCTGTTCCTGTTCGTGATCATGCTCATCGGCGTCGACAAGTCCGAGGACACCTCGGAGAACCTGCCGCGCCAGCGCCAGATCGTGGGCGTGATATCGCTACTCGCGGTCGGCCTCGCCGTCTACCTGGGCTTCTCGTCGGGATTCGACTGGGTCCCGGGTGCCCCCGGCGATCCTGCTCCGGGCGCCGCCAACGGCACGGTCGAGGCGATCGGTGAGTCACTGTTCTCGACCTGGGTGCTCGCCTTCGAGGTGACGGCACTGCTGCTCACGGTGGCCGCGGCCGGGGCCATTGCGCTGGCGTATTACAAGCGCGGCGGCGTGGACGGCGGAGAGGCATCGACCTCCGACCTCCGACCTCCGACCTCCGACCCCGCACCGGAGGTGCGGCAGTGACTGATTGGTACATGTTGCTGGCCGCCGCCCTCTTCCTGATCGGGGCGATCGGGATGCTGGTGCGGCGCAACGCCCTGGTGATGTTCATGTGCGTCGAATTGATGCTCAACGCCGTCAACCTGACCCTGGTGTCGGCGGGCCGGGCGCTCGACGACATCAACGGCCAGGTCGCCACCTTCTTCATCCTGGTGGTGGCCGCCGCCGAGGTCGTGGTGGGGCTGGCCATCATCGTCTCCATCTTCCGCCAGCGCGCCACCGCCTCGGTCGACGCCCTCTCGGAGCTCAAGGGATGATTGAGAGTCGGAAGTCGGAAGTCGGAAGTCGGAAGTCCGGCAGCGAGGTGGTCAAGTGACCGACTTTCTGTGGTTGCTGCTCGTTCTTCCGCTGGCCGGGGCGGTGTTTCTGCACTTCTTCGGGCGTTATCTGAGGGAGCCGCTCTCGGGGTGGGTGGCTTCGGCCGCCACCGGGGCTGCCTTCGTGGTGGCGGCGATCGCCGCCATCCCCTTCTTCCAGGGCGGCGAGGTCGAAGCCGAGCACATCATGCTGTGGGAGTGGATGCCGGCGGCGGGGGCCGTGTTCGAGCTGCAGTGGGATCCGCTCTCGGCCCTGATGACCCTGGTGGTGACCGGGGTGGGTGCTCTCATCCATGTCTTCGCCATCGGCTACATGCACGGGGACGAGCGTTTCGCCCGCTTCTTCACCTACCTCAACCTCTTCATCGTCTCCATGCTGACGCTGGTCCTGGCCGGCAACTACGCCATGTTGTTCGTGGGCTGGGAACTGGTCGGGTTGTGCTCCTACCTGCTGATCGGGTTCTGGTTCACCCGCCCCTCGGCCGCCGCCGCGGCCAAGAAGGCGTTCGTGGTCAACCGAATCGGCGACTTCGGCTTCCTGATCGGACTGATGGTGATTTTCGCCACGTTCGGCACGCTCTCGTTCACCGGCGTGTTCGAGCGGGTTGGCGACGAGCTCACCACCGGGGTCGCCACCGCCATCGGGTTGCTGCTCCTGGTGGGAGCGGCCGGCAAGTCGGCCCAGGTCCCGCTCTACGTCTGGCTGCCCGACGCCATGGCGGGCCCGACTCCGGTCTCGGCGCTCATCCACGCCGCCACCATGGTGACGGCCGGCGTCTACGTGATCGCCCGGTCGGCGCCCATCTTCGCCGAGGCTCCGGTTGCCTCGGGGACGGTGGCCGTCATCGGTGCCCTCACCGCCATCTGGGCGGCTTCGATCGCCCTCGCCCAGCGCGACATCAAAAAGGTCCTCGCCTACTCGACCGTTTCCCAGCTCGGCTACATGTTCATGGGAGTCGGCGC
Source organism: Acidimicrobiia bacterium (assembly GCA_035461175.1). Lineage (GTDB taxonomy): Bacteria > Actinomycetota > Acidimicrobiia > Spongiisociales > ZC4RG35 > DATHVR01. The sequence goes on from DATHVR010000136.1 coordinate 15,701, forward strand.
CACCGCCTATGTGGCGGGCGTGTTCCACCTCATGACCCACGCCTTCTTCAAGGCGCTGCTCTTCCTGGGGGCGGGCTCGGTCATCCACGCCATGTCCGACGAGCAGGACATGCACAAGATGGGTGGCCTGTGGAAGAAGATGCCCATTACCGCCACCACGATGGGAATCGCAACCCTGGCCATTGCCGGGATTCCACCCCTAGCGGGCTTCTGGTCGAAGGACGAGATTCTCGGCTCCCTCTTCGCCCGCGGCGGGCTGTTCTCGGTCCTGTGGGTGGTGGGCCTTGTGGCCGCCCTCATGACCGCCTTCTACATGACCCGCCAGTGGGTGCTGGTGTTCTGGGGAGAGCCGCGCTGGGACGAGGACACCCATCCCCACGAGTCACCTCCCACCATGACCATCCCTCTGATCGTGCTGGCGGTGCTCTCGGTCGGGGCCGGGTTCCTGAACACGCCGTTCCGCTTCGCCCTCGAACACTTTCTCGAGCCCGCCTTCGAAGGCGTGACCCTGCAGCATCCGCCGGATGGTTGGGGGATGTTCCTCCTGCTGGCCGGTCTCTCGGTGCTGGCGGGAGTGGCCGGGGCGGTGGCTGCCTGGCTTTCTTACAACCGGCCCGCCGAGCTGTGGCAGCGGTTCGAGCAGGGATTCGGCCGGGTGTGGACGGCGTGGGAGAACGCTTATCAGGTCGACGACATCTACGGGGCAACCGTCGTCGCCCCGGGCCACAAGCTGGCCGAGGCCGCCGCCTTCACCGTGGACGCCAAGGGCATCGATGGCGCCGTCAACGGGGTGGGCTGGGTCTTCCGCCGTCTGGGTGGGGCACTGCGGGGTGTGCAGACGGGCTACGTGCGAAATTACGGCGCCGCGTTCACCGCCGGGATCCTGGTAATCCTGGTCTGGCTGATAGCGAGGGGAATGTGAGAGCTCGCTCCGCTCGCCGTGGTGGGTTCTGGGTACTGGGTAATGGGTCGCGTGCCGCCCGGCAGGAGCGACCTCTTCCCAGCACGTCCGGACGTACCCGCCCCTCGTCTCGAGTCGGATCCACCCACCACTCACCACCCACCACCCAATACCGCGAGCGGAGCGAGCCATGCTGACGGCGCTTGTCCTTCTCCCCGCGGTGGCGGCCGTTGTCGTGCTGCTGATTCCCAAGCGGCGGGGGGAGTTGATCCTGCCGGTGGGGACCATGCTCTCGGTGCTGCCGCTGGCGCTGGCCGGCTACATGTTCGTGGCCTTCGAGCCGGTGGCCGGGTACCAGTTCGTGGAGCGCGCCACCTGGTACACCGACTGGGGTATCTCGTGGTACCTGGGGGTAGACGGGATCTCGATGCCGCTGGTGGTTTTGACCGCCTTGCTGGTGCCGATCGCACTCGCCGCTTCCACCGCCATCACCGAGCGGCGCAAAGAGTTCGTGCTCTACACCCTCCTCCTCGAAGCGGGCACGATCGGCGTCTTCGTCTCTCTCGACCTGTTCTTCTTCTTCGTGTTCTTCGAAGCCGTGCTGGTCCCGATGTACTTCATCATCGGCATCTGGGGATCGGAGCGACGCAAGTACGCCGCCATCAAGTTCTTCCTGTACACCGCCTTCGGATCGGCGCTGCTGCTGGCCGGTGTCATCTCGCTGTCGGTCATCCACGCCTCGCAGACCGGCGTGCCCAGTTTCGCCATCGACGATCTGATGGCCCTCGACTTTGCTCCCGCTACCGCCGGGTGGCTGTTCGCCGCCTTCCTGTTGGCCTTCGCCATCAAGGTCCCGGTGTTCCCGCTCCACACGTGGCTTCCCGACGCCCACGTCGAAGCCCCCACCGCCGGCTCGGTGCTGCTGGCGGGCGTGCTGCTGAAGCTGGGCACCTACGGCCTGATGCGCTTCAACCTGTCGCTGTTCCCCCAGTCGTCGGTGGACTGGGTGCCGGTGCTGGCGGTGCTGGCCGTGATCGGGATCGTTTACGGGGCGGTGGTGGCCATCGTCCAGCCCAACCTGAAGAAGTTGATCGCCTACACCTCGGTCTCCCACCTCGGCTTCATCGTCCTCGGCACCTTCGCCCTCACCTCCGGTGGGCTCCAGGGGGCGGTGATCCAGAACGTCAACCACGGCCTCACCACCGGTGCCCTCTTCCTCCTGGTGGGCATGATCTACGACCGCCGCCACACCAAGATGATCTCGGATTTCGGCGGTCTGCAGAAGGTGATGCCGATCTACGCCGGGTTCTTCCTGTTCATGGCCTTTGCCTCGATCGGCCTCCCCGGGCTGAACGGGTTCGTGGGCGAGTTCCTCGTCCTGGTCGGCAGCTACACCAGCCTCCCCGTCTACGCCATCATCGCCGCTTCGGGGGTGGTGCTGGCCGCCATCTACATGCTGTGGGCCTACGAGCGGGTCTTCACCGGGATCCCGGACAAGGAAGAGAACAAGATCCTCTCCGACCTGAGCGTCCGGGAGGTCGCCATCCTCGCCCCTCTGGCGGTGTTGGTGCTGGTACTGGGGCTGTATCCGAAGGTACTGCTGGACAAGATCGAGCCTTCGACCGAGGCGCTTCTCGACCACATCGAGGCCAGCACCGACTACGAGGTCCCCGCTCCCGGCCGTCTGGCCGATGTGTTCGTGGCGGGGGGTGAGACCGAATGATCCAGGGTCCGGTGATCTCCTGGCTGGGCATCGCTCCCGAAATCGTGCTGGCGGTGGGGGCGGCCCTGATCCTGCTCGTCGAGGTGCAGTGGAGTCCGTCCCGCCGCGTCCTGGCCGGGACAGCCGGGGCCATTCTGGTGGTGGCGCTCGGGTTCTCGGTGGCCCTGCACCGTTTCCTCGACGTGGGGGAGGGCATCGACACGCTGCTCCCGTTCGCGGGGATGATCGCCCTCGACGGCTTCGGCGTCTTCGCCCGCTACGTGCTGTTGGTGGCGGCGGGCCTGGGCCTGCTCAGTGCCTGGCGGATGGTGGAAAGGATCGGGACCCGGGCGGCGGAGATGCTGGCCCTTATGCTCCTCGCCACGGCCGGCTTCTCGATCATGGCCATCTCCGCCAACCTGATGATGACCTTCCTCGGTCTGGAGGTGGGGTCGATCTCGCTCTACATCCTGGCCGGCTTCGCCCGGGAACGGACCGACTCCGATGAGGCGGCCATCAAGTATTTCCTCCTCGGCGCCTTCGCCTCGGCGGTGTTCGTGTACGGAGTGGCGTTGGTGTTCGCCGGCACCGGAGAGTTCAACCTGGTGGCCCTGCGTGACTACCTGACCGGGGTAATCGTGTTCGAGCCCGGCGTGATCCTGATCGGACTGGGCCTCGTCATCGTCGGCCTCGCCTTCAAGGTGACGGCGGCCCCCTTCCACAGCTGGGCCCCCGACGTCTACCAGGGCGCCCCCGCCGGGGTGGTCGGGTTCATGGCGGCGGTGGCCAAGATCGGCGGCTTCGCCGCCCTGGTCCGGGTGCTGGTGTCGGCCTTCCCTGCCCTCGACAATGACTGGGCACCGGTGGTGGCAGGCATCGCCGCCCTGTCGATGGTGCTGGGGTCGGTGCTGGCCATCGTCCAGGACGACCTGCGCCGCCTCCTCGCCTACTCCGGCGTCGCCCATGCCGGCTTCATCCTCACCGGCCTCCTATCCGGTGGTCCCGGGACCGTCGACGTTTGGTTCTATCTCGCCGTATACAGCGTCCAGCTGGTGGCCGCCTTCGCCGTGGTGGTGGCGGTCAGTGGGGCCTCCGGCACCCGTTCGGCTCTCTCCGACTACGCCGGGTTGGGTCAGCGCCAGCCCTACCTGGCCGCCACCTTCTCGGTCATCCTGTTCGGGATGGGTGGGTTGCCCCTCACCTCGGGCTTCGTGGCCAAGTTCGGAGTCTTCACCGACGCCTGGGCGGCCGGGTTCCAATGGGTGGTGATCGTGGCCGTCCTCGCCTCGGTGGTGGCGTTCTTCCTCTATCTGCGGGTGATCGTCACGATGTACATGGACGACCCCGCCGGCGAGGAGATCGGCGCCCCCGACACCATCCGCGTGGTGATGGCGGTGGCGGTCCTAGTCACGCTGGTCTTCGGCATCTTCCCCGGCCCTCTCCTCGACCTGGCCGGCAATGCGATCCCCCTCTAGCTCGGAGGTCGACGGTCGGAGGGCAGAGATCGTGCCGGCCAGAACGTTTTCGCGACAGAATTGCGCGCCCTGGCGCGCAATTCGGTCGCGAAGACGGCTGTGGTTGCTCGTCCTAGGATCGGTCTGGTTGTTGCTTCCCTTGCCTGCTTCCGCGGCGGAGCGGTCGGTGTCGGATGTGGTCCTGGTCGACGCAGGCGCGGTGATCGAAGACGACCTCTACGCCGCCGGGAACCGGGTGGTGGTTCTGGGACGGATCGAGGGGGATCTGACCGTGGTGGCGTTCGAGGACGTGACCATCGCCGGGACGGTCCGCGGGGACGTGGTAGGCGTCGCCGGGTCCGTGATCGTGACGGGCACGGTCACGGAGTCCGTGCGGGTGATGGCGCCCACCCTCGAAGTCACCGGTGAGGTAGGGGGAGATGTGGTGGGAGTGGCCTGGACCACCATCCTGGGCGGCTCTGTCGATGGCGACGCCGTCATCTGGGGACGCAACGCCCGCCTGGAGGGCACGCTGGGCGGCAGTCTCGAGGGCCAGACCCGCTCCATGACCCTGGCCGGGCGGGTCGACGAGAACGTCGACATCACCGTCGACCGGTTGACGGTGGAGGCGGGGACCTCGGTGGGCTCGGACCTCGGATACCGATCCCATAACCCGGCCGAGGGGGTGGAACTGGCCGAGGTGGGAGGCTCGGTGGTCCAGCGACTGCCTTTGCCCCCGAACATCCGGGTGCGGGCCCTGTTCATCCTGGGCAAGATCCTGATCGGCTTGCTGGCGGCGGTTATGGGCCTGGTGCTGATGTGGGCGTTGCCGGACGGGAGCCGACGGGCAATGGCCTCGGTGCAACGGTCTCCCCTGCAGGCCTGGGTGGCGGGGATGATAGTGATGGCGACCCCGCTGGCGGCGGTGGCGCTGGCCGCGACAATGGCCGCCCTCGCCCCTCCCCAGGCCACCCTTCCGCTGATCGCGGTGTTCGTTCCCGTGGCGCTGGCGATCCTGGGTGTGATCCTGGCGCTGGCGTTCGCGGCCCCCACCGCCGTCTACCCGTGGCTGGGCCGCTTCCGCCGCCCGGGCCGGGGAGCGGTGCGGGCCTTCCTGTACGCCGCCGCCGTCGTCATCCTGGCGGCGCTGATCCCATGGGTGTCGTGGCTGGTCATCCTGGTGGTCCTTCCGATCGGCATCGGGGGATGGATCGGACGCTCGGAAGACGAGGCGACCGAGCCGGAACACCAACCGGTGGAGGCCTAGCCCGAGACCGTCTCCAGGGCCTGGTCGATGGTTCGAGTCAGCACGTCCTTTTTCACCAGACCGGTGGCGCGGTAGCGCTGGTGGATCGCGTTCGAGCCCGGCGTGTCGCCGCCGGTGAGGACCATGAAGGTAGGCGTGCCGCGCACGTTGAACTTGATGAAGGCGTCGGGGGCTTCGGCGGCGTTGGCCTTGACCACCACCGCCCGGTCCTCGTACTCCTCCGCCAATTCGTTGATGATCCCGTCCATCGTCCGGCACGCCTGACAGTTCTGTTGCCAGAAGTCGACGAAGACGGGCTTGCCGGATCGGGCCAGTTCCAGCAACTGGTCGGCAGACTCGAGGCGGACGGGCTTGGTTCGTTTTTTGAAGAGGGCCATGACCAGTCCAACGTATCCACACCGGTGGGTATGCCCAACTCGGCCCGAGCCTGTACCTTGGGGCCCATGACGAAGATCCCTCTCGTCGATCGCATGAGCCGGCCGGTGCACGATCTGCGCATCTCCGTGACCGACCGGTGCAACTTCCGCTGCACTTATTGCATGCCCAAGGAGATCTTCGGACGCGACTACGAGTTCCTGGCCCGTGAGTTGCTGCTCTCGTTCGAGGAGATCACCCGCCTGGCCCGCCTGTTCGCCCAGCGTGGGGTTCGCAAGGTCCGTCTCACCGGCGGTGAGCCGCTGCTGCGCAAGGGCCTGGAGACGCTGGTGGCCGAGCTGGCCGGGGTGGACGAGATCTCCGACATCACTCTCACCACCAATGGCTCCCTTCTTGCCCGCAAGGCCGAGTCCCTGGCCGCGGCCGGCCTCAACCGGGTCACGGTCAGCCTCGACTCGATGGACGACGAGGTGTTCATGGCCATGAACGACGTCGGTTTCCCCGTCTCCCGCGTCCTGGAAGGAATCGAGGCAGCGGCCGCCGCCGGCCTCACCCCGGTCAAGGTGAACATGGTGGTCAAGAAGGGCGTCAACGACGACTCGATCGTCGACATGGCCAAGCACTTCCGGGGCAGCGGTCACGTCCTCCGCTTCATCGAGTTCATGGACGTCGGCACCACCAACGGCTGGTGCCTCGACGACGTGGTCCCCGCCCACGAGATCATCGAACGGGTGAATGCCGCCTTCCCGCTCGAGCCGATCGCCCCCAACTACCGGGGCGAGGTTGCCAATCGCTGGCGCTACAAGGACGGTTCCGGGGAGATCGGAGTGATCGCTTCGGTCACACAGCCGTTCTGTGCCACCTGTACGAGGGCCCGTCTGTCCGCCGAGGGATCCCTCTACACCTGCCTGTTCGCCAACAAGGGCACTGACCTGCGTGCCCTGCTGCGGGGCGGCGCCGACGACGACGAGATCGGCGAGGTGCTGGACCGGGTGTGGGGCGCCCGCACCGACCGCTACTCGGAGATCCGCTCGAAAGCCACGACCGACCTGCCCCGTGTCGAGATGTCGTACATAGGCGGGTGACCGGCGGCGGTGGTCCGGGTTCTGAGTGGTGGGTTCTGGGTGGTGCCGACCCGTTAAAGGCCTAAGTCTTCGAAGCATGTCCTGGCTGCATGCGGCGCGTCTGCTCTGACTCACCACTCATTACTCACCACTCAATACCCCAGGAGGGCCGAAGCGGGCCAGGCCGTTTTTCAGATCTGCCGGGGTGTTCACCGAGTACCAGGAGCGGCCGTCTTCGCCCCAGGGGTGCCAGTCCACCACCGGGGTGAACGAGACCACGTCGAGCAGGCTCTGCAACGAGCCACCTCCGGCCAGTTCCGTCTCGGCGGCGCCGACGATGTTGGGGGGATAGAAGGCACAGGTGGTCTGGCGGACACCCGCCTCGACCGGGACCACCGGCAGGGCGCCGTCCATCCCGGCCAGGCGGCGCAGGGTGGCGGGCCGTACCCAGGGTTGGTCGACCGAAACCAGCACCGCCGGGGTGTCGGGATGGTGGTGCATTGCCCCCACCAGGCCGGCCAGCGGACCACGGTGGGGAGCGCCGGGGTCGGGAAAGGCCTCGACGTCGGCCGGGCCCTCGACCCGACCCGCCACCGCCGGCTCCAGGCCGGCTTCGACGACGGCGGCGGTCACCCACTCGAGCATCGTCCGGCCCGCCACCTCGACGGTGGCCTTGTCTTTGCCCATGCGGGTGCTCTCGCCCCCGGCCAGTATCACTCCGAGCATGACCCCATCCTGGCAGCCCCGGAGGGCTGCTTCTGCTGTTGTAGGTCAACGTCGTAGCATCCGGGCATGGTCTCTCGCACCGTGCTCGCCGTCGCCATCGCCGCCTGGACCCTTCTCACCTGGGGCGGGCGGGTGCGCCTGCTCACCGACGCCGAGCAGGGCGACCTGGCCAACTGGCTGCGCATCGGGGGGTCGATCCTGGTGGGGGCGTTGGCGGTGGCGGTGCTGCTCCTGGCCCAGGAGAGCGGGTTGGAGCGGTGGATGCTGACCTTCTTCGCCGCCTGGTCCACCGTCATCTGGCTGAGGTCATTGTTCACGGTGTGGACCGGCAGTGAGTCGATGGCCTTCAAGCTGGTCCACACCGTCCTGGCGGCCGGCTTCTTCGTGCTCGCCTATCTGGCGCTGCGGATCGGTTGGCGCACCGCCTGAACAGAGCCGGTTCGGGGGGCGGTCGTCAGGCCAGCGGGAAGGAGGTGACGCCTTCCACCCGGATGGAGACCGGGTCACCCGGCTCCAGGTAGGGGGAGGGGCCGAGGCGGGCCCGCAGGATGGTGCCGTCGGACAGGGTCACCGTCACCAGCTGGTCGTGGCCGAAGAACTGGCGTTCGCGCACCACGGCGGAGCCGCCCGGGTCGGGCTGGAGAGCCACCGCCTCGGGGCGGATCATGACCCGGACCGGTCCCTCCAGCTCGGTGGCGAAGCGGCCCACCGGGGTCTCCACCTCGCCGCGCCGGGCGACGCCCGGTAGGAAGTCGGCGTCGCCCAGGAAGCTTCCCACCCAGGCATCGAGCGGGGCCTGATAGAGGTCGGAGGGGCGGGCGGCCTGGACCACCCGGCCCTCGTGCATGACCGCCACGAAGTCGCTCATCGACAGGGCCTCCTCCTGATCGTGGGTAACGAACACGGCGGTAGTGCCGGCCCGGCGCAGGATGTCGGCCACCTCGCTCCGCACCCGGGTGCGGAGGGCGGCGTCGAGGTTGGAAAAGGGCTCGTCGAGCAGGATCACCTCGGGCTCGGGGGCCAGGGCGCGAGCCAGGGCCACTCGCTGCTGCTCACCGCCCGAGAGCTCGTGCGGAAGCCGGTCCTCCTTGCCGGCCAGGCCGACCAGTTCGAGAGTCTGGGCGACCCGGTGGCGCCGGTTGACCCGGGGCACCCCGTAGGCGACATTGCGGGCGACGCTGAGGTGGGGGAAGAGGGCGTAGTCCTGGAACACCATCCCCACCCGGCGCCGCTCGGGAGGGAGGAAGGTGGAGGGGTCCACGACCGTGGTCCCGTCGATCTCGATGGTGCCCCGGTCGGGCCGATCGAAACCTGCGATGAGGCGGAGGGCGGTGGTCTTACCCGATCCCGACGGCCCCAGGAGCGTCATCAGGTGCCCGGCGTGGACGTCGAGGTGGAATCCACTCAGGGCCCGGGTCCCGTCGAAGCTCTTGTCGAGATCGCGGACCCGGATGGCGAGGGTGTAACCGGGGGAAGTGGACGGCGGCATGGTTCAATCGTGCAGGTCGCGTACGACCAGGAGGTAGAGGGGCAGGGCGGAGATCGCCACCAGGACGAGCGCCGCCACACTCGCTTCAGTGTAGAAGAGCTCGCTGGATGCGCTCCAGATGCGGACCGCCAGGGTCTCGAACCCGGTGGGACGGAGCAGGAGTGTGGCGGGCAGTTCCTTCATCACGGTGAGGAAGACGAGGGCGCCACCGGCCAGCAACGAGCGGTAGAGAAGCGGCACCGTCACATGCCACAGTGTCCGGACCGGGCCCACCCCCAGGCTGCGGCTGGCCGCTTCCAGGTTGGGACCGATCTGGCGCAGGCCGGATTGGGCCGACGCCAGCGCCTGGGGCAGGAACATCGCCACGTAGGCGATTACGAGCAGGGTCACGGTCTGGTAGATGGAAGGCAGGAAGCGCACGGCCAGCACCAGGAACCCGAGGCCGACCGCCAGATGGGGGAGGGAATAGGTCGACCAGGCGATCGATTCCAGCCACCCGGTGGCGCGGCTCGAATGGCGCACGGTCAGGATGGCAAGGGGGATCGCGGCGATGGCGGTAACGACAGCCGCCCCGCCGGCCACCGACATCGAGCGCAGCATCTCCGGGACGACCGAGTCGACCATGTTGCCCAAGGACAGGCCTCGGGCGGTCCACCATCCCAGCGTCATCAGGGGAAGGACCAGCGCCGCGATGACCACGGCCGACAGGAAGCCGTAGGCGGCCAGCCGTCGGATGCCGTGGAGATGGATTATCTCGGGCCGGCGCGGGGCCCGGTGGCTGTGCAGGGCCGCCCCGCCCCGGCTGCGCTGTTCCCCCCACACCAATCCGAGTGCCACGATCACCAGGACACCGGAGAGGAAGAGGGCCGGAGTCACGTCGAGGCGGCCCCGGAACTGGGTGTAGATTGCCCGGGTGAAGGTCTCGTAGCGGAGCAGCGAGACCGCCCCGAAATCGGAGAGCACGTACAGGCCGACCAGCAGCCCCCCGCTGAGCAGGGCGGGCCGCAGTTGGGGAAGGACGACGGTGCGGAGCGTTCGCCACCGGCCGGCTCCCAGGCCCCGCGCCGCCTCCTCGAGCGAGGGATCCATCCGGCGAAGGGCAGGCACGGCCAGCAGATGAACGTAGGTGAAGTTCCACAGAGTGAGCGCACCCCAGGCCGCCCAGAAGCCGCGGAAGACCGGGAGTGACGGCAACCCCACAGCTCCCGCCAGCTGGGTCATGAGGCCGTCGTTGCCCGACGATCCGAGCATCGCCAGCGCTCCCACGTAGGAGGGGATGACGAGCGGGAGCGTGACCAGAGTCGACCACAGCCCGGCCCAGCGGATGTCGGTGCGGGTCGTGAGCCAGGCCGTGGTGATACCGATGGCGGTGGTGGTGATCGTCACCGAGACCACCAGGACGGCGGTGGACCCGAACAACCCCGCCAGCCGGCCGAGGGGGATCCCACCGGCGTCGAAGCCGCCGGGACGGATCACGGCCCACAGCAGGTAGACGATGGGAGTGACCGCCGGGAGGACCACGACCAGAGCCAGGGCCCAGAGCGCGCCGGGAGCCCTCCGTCGGCGCTCGACGGAGGGCTCCGGGGGAGCCGTTTCGGCCGGGGGCGGCGCCAGCGCCGTCATCAGCTCAAACCCGACTCCGCGATCAGGTTCAGGGCCGGTTCAAGGGTGTCGGCGGTGTCGGTGAGGCTGATGTCGAGGGTGGGCAGATCCGCCAGCGGTGGCTGGTCGGTGGGGGGGCCGACGCCCTCCACCAGCGGATACTCGAACAGGGTCAGGAAATGCTCCTGGGACTCGACCGTGAGGAGATGTCGGATCAGATCGGCGGCGGCCTCGGGCTGGTCCGAGGAGGTCAGGATCCCCGCTCCGGCCGCCATCACCAGGCTTCCCGGGTCACCGTCGGAGAAGAACATGTTGGCGGCGGGCACGTCGCCCAGGTCGGCGATGCGCTGGAGGAGGTAGTAATGGTTGACCAGGCCGGCGTCGAGGTCGCCCGCCACCACCGCGTCGACGATGGGGCCGTTTCCGTCGAAGATTTGGGGGTCGTTGGCGGCAATTCCCTCCAGCCACTCCCGGGTGCGGTCCTCGCCTTCGGCCAGGACCATCCCGGTCACGAATGCCACGAACGAACCGTTGGTGGGTGCCACTCCCAGCCGACCCTCCCACTCCGGACCGGTCAGGGCCCAGATGTCGGCGGGCAGCTCGGCCTCGGCGACCAGATCGGTGTTGTGCACGAGGACGCGGGCCCGGCCGGTGATCCCGACCCAGCGTCCGTCCGAGTCCGAGAACCGCTCCGGCACCAGACCGAGAATGTCGGCGGGCAGCGGGGCCAGGACGCCCTCTTTGGCCAGGCCGCCGATGAAGGCGGGGTCCTGGGCCCAGAAGACATCGGCGGGCGAGGTGTCGCCCTCGGTGGCGATGGTGGTGGCGAGGTCGCCGGTGCCCCCGTAGCGGACATCCACCTCGATCCCGGTCTCGGCGGTGAACGAATCGATCACCGGCTGGACGAAGTTCTCGTTGCGGCCCGAGTACAGGACCAGGGACTGGCCGGTTTCCGTGGTCGTAGCCTCGCCGTCGGCCTCAACGGTGGTGGTGGAGCCGTCGTCGGAGGCACAGCCCGTGACCAGCGCCAGCATGGCCAGCAGGGCGGTCAGTCGTCGCATTCGGTTGCCTTTCTGATGTGCAGCGGGCGACAAACTAATTACCACTAGCAGCGTAGTGCAAAAAGGCGCCCTAAACAGAGAGGTAAAGCGAGGCTAATCTCACCCGGTCCGGGCCAGCAGCGGGATCTCGAGTTCCTCACGCTCCAGACCGCCGTGGTAGCCGATGAGGCGCTTGTCGAACGGTTTGGGCAGGAGGAGCTTGCCCGGCGGAGCGAGCAGAAGGCGGTCGGGGAGGCGTTCGGGCAGTTCAGGATGCTGGGGCGGGGGTCCCAACAGCTCCAGGAGGGTGGACACCGGCACCTCAGTCGCCCCGGTCTCGGCGGCCAGGTCGGCGATGAGGTCGGCCGGCCCGTCCACGTAGGTGCTGCGGGGGTCGCCGAAGAACCGCAGCGGTTCGAATCGACGCTCACGGATCAGGAGCTTGTCGCCGGCGGAGTAGTCCCGGTGCCCGTGATCGGCGCTGCCCACCAGGCCCACCTCGGGGGGGAGGCGGGCCGCCAGTTGATGCCAGATGCGGCCCCCCTCGCCAAGGGCGTCCCGGTAGGGACGGCTGGGTTGACCCGCGACGTGGGCGGCCACGTCGATGCCGGGAAAGTACGTGAGGACGAATCGATCCGGTCCTGCCAGCTGGAGGGTGGCTTCGATCAGTTCGGCGACCGTCCAGGCCGGTTCGAACCGGCACCCGCGGTAGAGCATCTGCGAGAGCGGACTCCCCATGAAGGCACCGGGCTGGATCGTGATCGACTCCAGGCCGGCCCGGGCCAGGCGCTCGAACAGGTTGGGGGCAGGCAGCATCGCGGCGTAGTCGGCGCGGACGGGCCGGCCCGTCGGGGTAGCCCACTTGAGGGTGTTGATCACCTCGCCCAACCGGGGGAGGTGGAGGAGATGACCGATGATCCCGTGGCGTCGGGGAGGAAGCCCGGTGACCAGGGTGGCCAGCGAGGTGGTGGTGGTGGTCGGGAACCCGGCGTCGAGGTCGGTGAGATGGTGAGCGGCGAGATCGGCCGCGTCGGGGTGAGAGAGCTGGTGGGAGCCGAGCCCGTCGAAGAGGACCAGCACGTAGCCCCTGGCGTCCGGGAGATGAGCAGGCTCGGACAGGCCCGGCGCCGGCGCCGAACCGGTCAACCTCCGCTCCAGCTCGGCGATGAGGTTGAGGAGTCCCGTCCCGGCGTAGTCGGGAGCCGTTATCGTCACCGGGGTCACGGTATCAGGGTGCCCTGAGGCGCTCGGCTTCGACCCCGGCCAACCCATTCCTATACTCGCCCCCGCCGCCGAAAGAGCGAACGAAACCATGGACTTGACCCCGTACTTCCAGGATTATGTGACCGTAGGTGCCTTCCTCGCCCTCGGGGTGGTGCTGGTGATGGTGATGCTGGGGGTGGCCTCGGTGCTCTCCCCCTCGAATCCCAACAAGGCCAAGCTGAGCACCTACGAGTGCGGCGTCGATCCGGTGGGCTCGGGCTGGTCGCAGACCTACGTCCGCTATTACATCTTCGGGCTCCTCTTCGTCCTCTTCGACGTCGAGGCGATCTTCATCTTCCCCTGGGCGGTGGCGGCCGAGGACTTTGGGGTTTTCGGCCTGGTCGCCATCCTCCTGTTCATGTTCACCGCGGTCGAGGGCCTGTTCTACGCCATCAAGAAGGGGGTCCTGGTATGGGAGTAGTCCAGCGGTTCGGCGTCCCCAAACCCGTCTCGTGGCTCCTGAACTGGTCGCGCAAGTACTCGCTGTGGCTGTTCCAGTTCGGCCTCGCCTGCTGTGCCATCGAGATGATGGCCGCCTCCGGCCCCCGCTTCGACTCCATGCGCTTCGGGATCATCCCGCTCCCCGCCTCGCCCCGCCAGGCCGACCTGATGGTGGTGGCGGGAACGGTCACCGACAAGATGGCTCCGGCGGTGAAGCGTCTCTACGACCAGATGCCCGAGCCCAAGTACGTCATCTCGATGGGGTCGTGTGCCAACTGCGGCGGTCCCTACTGGGATTCGTACTCGGTGACCAAGGGGGTCGATCAGTTGATCCCCGTCGATGTCTACGTGCCCGGGTGCCCGCCCCGCCCCGAGGCGTTGCTGGAGGGCATCGTCGTGCTCCAGCAGAAGATCCAGGGCGAGGACATTCACGAGAAGTGGAACCAGCGTGACTTCCAACCCGCCTGACACCGAGGCGCCCGACGAGGCCGCCGAGCAGGAGGCCGCCGAGCCTCCCCACCCGCTGACGGACTATGCCGCGGCGGTGGCCGAGGCCGTGGGCGGAAAGGCCGTCATCACCTTCGACACCATCAAGGTCACGGTGCCCGCCTCGGGCTGGGTGGAGGCACTGACCGTGGCCCGGGACCAGTTCGACCTGGTCCTGTTCTCGTTCCTCTCGGCCATCGACTGGGTCAACGAGACCTCAGTCGGTGACCCTCCTTCCGACGAGGTCGAGGAGCACTTCGAGGTACTGGCCACCGTCTCGGATGTGACCGAGGGCAAGCGGGTCACCTTCTCGGCCCGGATCGGCCACGATCAGCCGGCCATCGCCTCGTTGATCGACGTCTACGCCGGAGCCAACTGGCACGAGCGCGAGGCCCACGAGATGTTCGGCATCGACTTCGTCGGCCACCCCGATCTCTCCAATCTCTACCTGCCCGAGAGCTTCATCGGCCGGCCGCTTCTCAAATCGTTCCCCCTCCTGAGCCGGGAGGTGAAGCCCTGGCCCGGCACGGTCGACGTCGAGGCGATGCCGGAGAAGGAAGAGGAGACCGCAGAAGAGGCGGAGACAGAGGTGTCCGAAGGGGCCGAGGCGTCGGAAGGTTCCGATGAGGCCGAGGCGGCCGAAGGGTCCGGGGAGGAATCGTCGTGACGATGAATCAGGATCTCGTCCGTCACCTTTCCGAGGTATCGGTGTCGGTGGAGCTCGAGACTCCCGACATGACCCTCAACATCGGCCCCCAGCACCCGTCGACGCACGGGGTGTTGCGTCTCGTCGCCCGTGTGGACGGCGAACGAGCCTACGACGTCCGGCCGGTGATCGGCTACATGCACCGCGGCTACGAGAAGCTGGCCGAGGTTCGCAATTATCCCCAAATCACCACCATCGTCAACCGCATCGACTGGGTCTCCGGCTACGCCAACGAGATCCCCTTCATCACCGCCGCCGAGAAGCTGATGGAGCTGGAGGTTCCCGAGCGGGCCCTCTACATCCGGCTGATCCTGACCGAGATGGCCCGGATCAGCTCCCACATGATCTTCATGGCCTCCTACCCACTCGAGCTGGGTGCCGCCACCCCGCTCTTCTTCGCCCTCCGGGAGCGCGAGCGTGTCCTCGACCTGCTCGAAGGCGTCACCGGGGGCCGGTTCCATCCCAACTTCAACCGCATCGGAGGGGTCAAGCCGGCCTACGGCTCGGGGTCGATGACCCGCAAGTGGATCCAGGACATTCCCAAGACCTTCTTCGAGGACACCCGGATCGCGATGGACAACATCCTCCACGCCGCCGACCAGCTCGAGGATCTGGTGGCCGGCAACGAGATCATCCTGGCCCGGACCCGGGGCGTGGGGATCCTTCCCGCCGAGGTGGCGGTGGCGTACGGCGTCACCGGGCCCAACCTGCGCGCCTCGGGGGTGCCCTTCGACCTGCGCAAGGTCGAGGACTACCTGCCCTACGATCGATTCGACTGGGACGTGGTCAGCGCTGAGAACGGGGACTGCTGGGATCGCTGGTACGTCCGGCTCCAGGAGATCCGCCAGTCGGCCCGCATCGTCCAGCAGGCGATCGACTCCATCCCCGCCGGCCCTCTCCAGGCCAAGGTGCCCAAGGTGATCAAGGTCCCCAAGGGCGAGACCTACGTCCGGGCCGAGAACCCTAAGGGCGAGATGGGCTACTACCTGGTCTCCGACGGCGGCCAGGGCCCCTATCGCCTCAAGATCCGTTCCGCCTCCTTCTCGAACATCTCGATCCTGTCGTGGATCCTCGACGGCGCCCTGGTCCCCGACATCATCGCCGTGATGGGCAGCCTCGATTTCGTGCTGGGGGACGTGGACAGATGAGTCGGAAGTCGGAAGTCGGAAGTCGGAAGTCAGAGGTGTCGCAATGACCGACATACTTGCCGACGTCATGTCCAATTTCTGGGTGGGGTTGCTGATCAAGGTGGCGATCGTGGGGGCTTTGATCCCCCTGGTGGGAATGGTGATCGGCTTCGCCGAGATGAAGCTCTCCGCCAAGATGCAGAACCGGGTCGGGCCCTACTACGCCGGCGGCCGCTGGGGTTGGGCCCAGCTCATCGCCGACGGGGTGAAGTTCTTCCAGAAGGAAGACATCATCCCCGAAAACGCCGACGGTCCCATCTTCAAGATCGCCCCGGCGCTGGTGCTCGCCTCGACCGTGGCCCTGATGGTGATCATCCCCTTCGGTCCCGGCCTCGCCTTCCGCAACCTCGAACTCGGTCTCTTCTTCGCCCTGGCGATTTCGTCGCTGTCGACCATCGGGGTGCTGATCGCCGGCTGGTCGTCGGGTAACAAGTACTCGCTGATCGGGGGACTGCGGGCGGCTGGTCAGCTGATCGCCTACGAGCTGCCGCTGGTCCTCTCGGTGGTGGGTGTGGTGATCCTGGCGGGGACGATGAACCTGGATACGATCGTCCAGGCGCAGGTGTCGGCGGGCTATCCCTATGTGATCCTGCAGTTCGTCGGCTTCGGGATCTTCATGGTGGCGGCCCTGGCCGAACTGTCCCGCATCCCCTTCGACATGCCGATCGCCGAGTCGGAGCTGGTGATGGGCTATCTAACCGAGTACACCGGCTTCCGGTTCCTGTTCTTCTTCCTGGCCGAGTTCGCCAACATGTTCACGATGTCGGCCATCGCCTCCACACTGTTCCTGGGTGGGTATTGGGCTCCCGGCCTCTCCGACGACCAGCTGGTGATCGCCGGGCCGCTGATCCTGGCCGCCAAGACGTTCTTCTTGATCTTCGTGATGATCTGGTTCCGGTGGACGTTCCCGCGTTTCCGGGAGGATCAGCTGCAGAGGATCGCCTGGAAGGTTCTCGTCCCGCTCGCCCTGGCCAATATCGCCGTGACGGCCATCCTCAAGGTGGTGATTTGATGAGCACGCGTACGTTCCCCGGCTACGGCCTCTGGAAGGGAATGTGGGTGACGCTGTCAACCATGTTCAAGACGATCTTCCTGCCCGGGAAGCATCTGCGGACGGTGATGTATCCCGATGTCAAGGAGACTCCGGTCCCGCGCGCCCGGGGTGTGATCGCCCTGGACCAGGAAGCCTGCACCGTGTGCATGCTCTGCGCCCGCAACTGTCCCGACTGGTGCATCTACATCGAGGGCCACAAGGCCGAGGTGCAGCCCGACAAGCCGGGGGGACGGGTCAAGGTGCGCAACACCCTCGACCGGTTCGACATCGACTACGCCCTCTGCATGTATTGCGGGATCTGCGTCGAGGTGTGTCCTTTCGATGCCCTCTTCTGGAGCCCCGAATACGAGTACTCCGAATACGACATGGGCAAGCTGATGCACGACATGGACACCCTCCAGGACAAGTGGCTCCCAACGGTGCCCGAGCAACCGGAGATAGCCCAGTGAGTCGGAAGTCGGAAGTCGGAAGTCGGAAGCCAGAGGCGGGCGCCCTATGACGTTTGGTGAGTGGATCGGCGATCCCGTCAACTGGGTGTTTCTCGTCCTGGGCGTGGTCGTGCTGGTGGCGGCCTTCCGGGTCGTCACCTCCCAGAACGTGATCCATGCCGCCCTCTTCCTGGTCGCCACCCTGGCCGGGGTGGCCGGCCTGTTCATCCTCCTGTCGGCCGAGTTCGTGGCGCTGGTGATCGTCCTGGTCTACATCGGGGCCGTGATCGTGCTGTTCCTGTTCGGACTGATGATCACCCGGGCTCCCACCGGACTCGACGTCAGTCTCGACGGCGACCGCAAACTGCCCGCCGCCCTGCTCTCGCTGGTGCTGTTCGGGGTCCTCTCCTATACCTCCCTGCTCGCCTTCGGTTCCGACCCGGTGGTCGAGGTCGGGACCAGCACCGACACCGTCACCCTGGCCGAGTCCTTCCTGGGCCGCTTCGTGGTCCCGTTCGAGGTGGTGGGGTTCATCCTCCTCGCCGCCCTGGTCGGGGGCATCACCCTGGCCCGACGCGACCTCACCCCCCTGGAAGAAGAACAGAGGAGGTCGGTATGACCCGACTTCCGACTTTCGACTTCCGACTTCCGACTGGCGCCGGAGGCGTCCGATGATCGCCAATCAGTTTCTCGTCATTGCCGCCGCCCTGTTCTCCCTCGGGGTCTACGGGTTGCTGGTGCGTCGCAACGCCGTGTTGGTGCTGCTTTCGATCGAGTTGATGCTGGCGGCGGTCAACATCAACCTGGTGGTGTTCGAGGCGGTCTGGCGCACCTCCGAGGCGCTCGGCCAGGTGTTCGCAATCTTCGTGATCACGGTGGCGGCGGCCGAGGTCGGAATCGGCCTGGCCATCATCCTGATGATCTTCCGCAACCGGCAGTCCGCCAACGTCGACGAACTGGACCTGATGAGATGGTGAGTTTCGAGTCGGAAGTCGGAAGTCGGAAGTCGGAAGGCTTTGTCCCCCGGAGCGAAGCGAGGGGGGAAGGGGTCCCCGCTTGCGGGGTAGGGGGCTGCGCCGAAGGCGCGGGCGTTATGCGCCTCCCAGGTGAGGTGCAGCCATGAACGCCTTCTTGCTTGCTGCGGCCGAGGGGCAGGCCATCGAGGCAGGGTCCGGAGGGTTTTTCGCCGACACCGCCGGGATCATGCTGGTGTCGCCGTTCGTGGCGTTCCTGGCGATCATCGCCGTGGGCAAGCGACTCAAGTATCACGGGGCCGAGTTCGCCATCGGAGCGCTCGCCCTCAACACGGTGTGGGCCACGATCCTGTTCGTCCAGAACATGACCGGAGGCGTGTTGCGCGAGCCGTTCACGTTCACGGTGGGCGACATCGGCTCGGGTCTCAGCTTCGAACTGGGCTGGGTGGTGGACGGTCTCTCGATAATGATGTACTTCCTCGTCAGCCTGATCGGGCTGCTGGTCTTCATCTATGCCGTTGGCTACATGCACGGCGACCGGCGGGTCCCCTGGTTCTTTGCTGCCTTCTCCCTCTTCGCCGGCTCGATGCTGATCCTGGTCGGAGCCCCCAACCTGGTGCAGATGCTGATCGGCTGGGAGGGGGTGGGTCTGGCCAGTTACCTGCTGATCGGCTTCTACTGGGAAGACCACGAGAACGTCAACGCCGGCAACAAGGCGTTCATGGTCAACAAGGTGGCCGACATCGGTTTGATACTGGGAGCCGTCCTGATCGGGGTATCGCTGGGCGATTTCGATTTCGCCCACATCGCCGAGGCCTCGATCGCCCACGACGGAGCCCTCCAGTCGGTGGCGATCGCTGGCGGTCTGCTCCTCTTCCTGGGAGCGATGGGCAAATCGGCTCAGTTCCCCTTCCACATCTGGCTGCCCGATGCCATGGCCGGTCCCACCCCGGTCTCGGCGCTGATGCACGCCGCCACCATGGTCACTGCCGGCATCTACCTTATGGCCCGGATGTTCCCCTTCTACCAGGAGATCGCCTTCGAGATCCGGCCCTGGATGGTGGCGATCGGGACCATCACCCTCTTCGCCATGGGCCTGCTGGCGCTGGTGGCCGACGACATCAAAAAGGTGCTGGCCTACTCCACCGTCTCCCAGCTGGGCTACATGATGACCGCCGTTGCCGCCGGCGGCTACACGGCGGGGATCTTCCATCTGTTCACCCACGCCTTCTTCAAGGCCCTGCTCTTCCTGGGAGCGGGATCGGTGATCCACGCCGTCCACTCCAACAACATGTCGGACATGGGCGGGTTGCGCAAGTACATGCCCCGCACCTATGCCACCTTCGTGATCGGCTCGCTGGCACTGGCCGGGATCATCCCCTTCGCCGGCTTCTGGTCGAAGGACGAGATCCTGGCCACCCTCGACTACGAGGGGTACACGCTGGTGATGTGGATCGCCGTGGCCGGAGCGTTCGTCACCGCCTTCTACATGGCGCGGGCGGTGGCCCTCACCTTCCATGGCACCTACCGCGGCGAGGCGCATCCCCACGAATCGTCGGCGGTGATGACGGTGCCGCTGATCGCCTTGGCGGTGCCGGCGGCGGTGGCCGGATTGCTCAACATTCCCGGAGTCTCCTGGCCGGGAATCGGCAACTTCACCGAGTGGCTAGCCGTGCGGGTGGTGCCGATGGGCGACCACCACGCCGAGGGGATCGACTTCTTCCTGGCCGGAGTGGGCCTGGCGGCGGCGCTGCTCGGCATCGTGCTGGGATGGATGCTGTTCTCTCCCGACCGGGACAGCCAGCGTGCCCGGGACCGCCTCGAGATCCCGGCGCTGTATCCCCTGCTGAGAAACAAGTACTACATGGATGATGCCGCCATGGGGATCACGGGCTTCACGATGGGACCACTGGCTCGTCTCGTCAACTGGACCAACACCTACGTCATCGACGGCTTCATCAACGGGGTCGGCGGGCTGGTCTACCACCTGGGACGCTTCGTCTACGGTGGCGTCGACCAGCGGGGGGTCGACGGGATCTTCAATGGTTTGTCGGCGGTGGCCGACGCCGCCGGTTCGGGGCTGCGCAAGCTCCAGACCGGGCGGGTGCAACAGTACGCGGCGTCCTTCGTGGTGGGGGTGCTCGTGTTGGTAATCGTGTTCGTGGTCGTTCGATAAGAGAGGGCTAGACCGATGGAATGGTTCGATACGTGGGCGCTCCCAGTGATCGTGTTCCTGCCGCTGGCAGGGATGCTGCTGCTGGGGCTGATACCCAAGGAAAAGGAAAACGCGGTCAAGGGAACCGCCCTCGTCTTCGCCCTGGTCACCTTCGCCCTCTCTCTGTTGGTGATCGGTCGCTTCGACTTCGGCGCCACCTCCTACAACAGCTACCAGTTCGAGGTGAACACCAACTGGATCTCGGCCATCAACGCCAATTTCCACATGGGTGTCGACGGGATCAGCCTCCCGCTGCTGGTCCTCTCCACTTTCGTGGTGGTGCTGGCCATCATCTACTCGTGGGATCACTGGGAGGAGCCGCGCAACCCGCGCGCCTTCCTGATGCTGACGCTGCTCCTGGCTGCGGGCATGAACGGCACCTTCGTCGCTCTCGATCTGGTGCTGTTCTTCATCTTCTTCGAGGTGGTGCTGCTGCCGATGTATTTCATGATCGGGATCTGGGGGGACAAGTCACCCCGCAAGATCCCCGGTTTCAGCCGGGTGGTGGAGACCCGGATCTACGCCTCGATCAAGTTCTTCCTTTTCACCCTGTTCGGATCGGCCTTCATGCTGCTGGGCTTCCTGGCCCTCTATTTCCGTTCCGGAGACTTCGGTGAGCGCACCTTCGACATCGTCGACCTGACCAATCTGGGGGCGGCCGGGTCCTTCACCGGTACCTTCGCCTTCCTGGTCTTCGGCGGCCTGTTCCTCGGTTTCGCCGTCAAGGTGCCGATGTGGCCCCTCCACACCTGGCTGCCCGACGCCCACACCGCCGCTCCGACCGTCGGGTCGGTGCTGCTGGCCGCCATCCTGCTGAAATTGGGCACCTATGGATTCGTGCGCATCTCGCTGCCGATCCTTCCCGATGAGGCGGTGCGGTGGGCGCCGGTGATCGCGGTGCTGGCGGCGATCGGCATCATCTACGGCTCGCTGGCCTGTCTTGCCCAGACCGACATGAAGCGCCTGATCGCCTTCTCGTCCGTAGGCCACATGGGCTTCGTGATGCTGGGCATCTCCACCCTGACCGACGTCGGCATCAACGCCTCGATCATCGGCATGGTGGCCCACGGACTCATCACCGGCCTCCTCTTCTTCCTGGCCGGGTCCATGTCCCATCGCTACCACACCCGGGAGATGGCGCGCCTGGGCGGAAACCAGAAGCTGATGCCGATCATCGGCGGACTGCTCGCCTTCACCGCCATGGCCTCGCTGGGCCTGCCCGGCCTGGCCGGGTTCTGGGGCGAGTTCATGTCGCTGATCGGTGCCTACAACCCCCTCGACGGACTCAGCCTGACCGTGTTCCGCTCGGCCATGGTGGCGGGCGCCATCGGCACCGTCCTCACCGCCGCCTACATGCTCTACATGCTCCAGCAGGTCAACTTCGGCGAGCCCAGCGACGAATGGGCGGGCCATCGCCTGCATGACGCCGACCGCTACGAGCTCACCGCCTGGGTGCCGCTGGTGGTCTTCACGGTCGTGGTCGGCTTCTACCCCAACCTGATCTTCGGCGCCACCGGCGACGTGGTCACCTCCCTGGTCGACATGGCCTTCGGCAGCGGCGGCGCAGTAACGGCGGGGCTGTGATG
>DATHVR010000137.1:0-4281 GCA_035461175.1 Acidimicrobiia bacterium
GCACCGAGGCATATGAGCTGTCCCGGCGGCGGGCAGAGGAACTGGACGACGACGAGTGGCGGCGGATCAAGCGGGAAGGGGACGAGATCACCCAAGGCTTTGCCCGTCTACTCCGCGACGGGGTCCCAGTTGATTCGGAGCGGGCCGCCCGCCTGGTGGAGGCACACCGCAATCACCTCTCGCGGTTCTATCCGGTCAGCGCGGAAATGCATCGCGGCCTGGGAGAGATGTATGTCGACGATCCCCGGTTTCAGGAGACCTACGACAGCGTGGAACCGGGCCTGGCGCGCTACCTGCGCGACGCCATCCGGGCGGTCGGCTGAGCATCCTCCTCGGCGACTGTGGTGCTGGGGAGACCGAGCGTGAATCTGCACCAGCCGTCGGAGTGGGAATAGGAGAGATCGCCGCCCATGGCACGGGCCAGTCGTCTCGACACCGGCAGTCCCAATCCGATCGACCCCTGCTTCGCCCTGTCGTCGACGCCTCCCTGATAGGGCTCGAACAACACATCGGCGATGTAGTCGGGGATGGAGGGACCGTCGTTGCGCACGACGAGCCTCACCCCTCCTTCGAAAGGCTCGGTGAAGATGGAGATCGTGGTCTCGGCGTAGCGGGTGGCATTGACCAAGAGGTTGCGGACGATCTGGCGGACCCGGAGCGAATCGGCCGCCACCATCGGCCCTGTGTCCGGCAACTGGATGTCGAGGCGACGGTCGGTGGACACCCGGGTGGCCACCCGCCGCACCTCGCGGGCCAGGTCGACCGGTTCCAGCTTGTAGTTGATCGTCCCCGATTCCAGCCGGCCCGCCACCAGCAGGTCGTCGATGAGGTCGGCCAGGTCGCTGGCCTCGGAATGGGTGTCACGGAGGAGTTCTCGCACCTCCTCGGGCTCGAGGTCGCCCCACTCCTCCGAGAGCAGGGCGGTGACGCCCACCACGCTGGTGAGCGGCGTACGCAACTCGTGAGCGACCGAGGTCAGGAAAACGTCCTTGTCACGGGTCGAGCGGCGCAGTCCCTCGATCTCGCGCCGCCGGGCCCGGGATCGGGCCAACACCGAGGTGGCCAGTGCCGCGCTGGCCGTGATCGCCAACCCCGCCGCCATGGTCAAAAGACTCAGAGGGGGGATCCCGGTTGCGTCCGAGCGAACCAGGGTCACCAGCCACTGCTGGTCCTGGACTTCGAAGGTGTCCGACCAGCGGGCCGGTTCCGAGATCGGCGCGGGAGTCTCTTCCGGGAGGCTGGAGATCCTCAGGTCGATTCCCGGCAGCGCGGCCCGCGTCTCAGCCCCGACCAGGTCGGCTAGTGCCAGGGACGCAAACACGATGCCGGCTCCGCCGTGAGTGTCGTTGTCCACGGCTCCGTAGATGTCGACGTATTCGCGATCGGTGGCACCGAGGACGTCGACGACCTCGGACACGACCGGTCGGGCCCGGGTCCGCGCCTCGGCTATCGCCGACCGGCGGACTGGATCGCTGTTGAGGTCGAGTCCCAGGATCGAGGGAAGCATGTTGAACTGGTAGGCGAACCAGACCGGGACGAGGGGGCGGTCCCGGGGCGCCTCGTCGATCACCCGGCGGCCGTTGTCGATCAGGACGTAGCCGAGCCGTTCGTTCTCCACCCGCTCCTGGAGGTCGTCGAAGCGGTCCGCGGTCACGACCGGGGCATAACCGAGGGCGACCATGCCCGGAGAGGCGCCTTGGAAGAAGCCGAAGCGGCCGAACTCCGCCGCCGTGATCTGATCGCTGGCCGCGAAGAAGGCCTGTAGCGACCTCACCTGGGTGACCGCCAGGTCGAGGGTGTCAGAGATCACCCGGCCCACCATCTCGCCCTGATGGGCGATCTCTTGGGTCTGGCGGTCGCGCTCGGTGGTCCAGGCGGCCACCCCGGCCAGACTGGAAAGGACCAGGCCGGTGATGATCACCACCACGACAGTGGCCAGCTCCTTCAGGCGGGGGAGACTGCGCACGAAGACTCATCGGCGCTCCCGGCGGTCGTCTTTATGCAATCGCGAGTAGGTGACTCACCGCCAGGAGTCGCCCCAACGGACCTTGCGCGCCTGCCGGTAATCCTCGCCCCGTGACTTCGGGACCACCGTCTCTCCGGCGGTGCCGTCGGCCCGGCACAGCTCCAGCGTCACCATTTTCCCCCGGTACTGGGGATGGCGGATCACCCGGGCGCCCGGCCGCCGGACCGGGAGGCGGGTGGCCACCACGTAGGAGAACTTCTCGTCCTCGTGGCCGTGCTCGGCCCGCTTCAGGCGCCGCAGCTCCGGGGAGCGGGCGAACCGGACCGAGAAGTGGCACCAGTCGTCGGCGAGCAGCGGGCACACCAGCTCGTGCGGGCAGGGGGCGGCGATGGCCATCCCCGCCTCGATCAGGCGGTCGCGAGCCTCGATCACCCGTCGATACCCGGCCGGGGTGCCGGGTTCCACCACCGCCACCGTGGAGGCGGCCGACATGCGGTCCACCAGATCGGTCCGCTCGGCAACGGTGAGCTCGCCCAGTAGGTAAGCGGCGATGGCCAGGTTGCCTACGGGCAAGGGCGGGCCGATCCGGTGCTGGCGCCACTCCGCGTCGGCCATGGCTTTGGGTCCGGCTGATGCCAGTCGGGCACCCACGTCGAGTGCGGCCTGTGAACGATCCAGAATCGTGACTCGCTCGAGGCTCGGGAAGGCGGCGACGGCCGCCCAGGCCGCCGCCCCCGAGCCGCCGCCGATGTCGACCAGCGTGGCAGGGGCCAATGTCGGGACCGTGCCGGCCAGTTGGTCCAGGACGCTGGAGATGGCGGCAAAGGTACCGGGGAAGCGGTAGGTGAGGTAGGCGACGGCTTTCTCCTCGGTGTCTATCACCGGTGGTTGCGCATCGACGCCCCGGTAGGCGGGAAGCATCGAGTCGACCTGTTCCTGGAGACTGGAGAACGGTATTGCCTCGATGGCCTGACGGACAACGGCCTGGAGCTGGGGCGGGAGGTCGGCCAATGTTCAGGTCCGCAGGACGATCCGGGAGCGATCGAGTTGATCCACCGAGGTGAGACCGAGCAGTTGCATGGTGCGCACGAACTCCGAGCGGAGAATCTCCAGGGCCCGGGTGACGCCGTGTTCGCCGTCGGCCATCAAGCCGTAGAGGTAGGCGCGCCCCACCATCGCCGCCCTCGCTCCCAGAGCGACGGCGGCGGCGACGTCGGCTCCGCTCATGACCCCGCCGTCCATCAGCACCTCGGCCCGGTCGCCGACGGCGTCGACGATTCCGGGCAGCGCCTCCAGGGTGGTGGGGGCCCGATCCAACTGGCGGCCGCCGTGGTTGGAGACGATGACGCCGTCGGCGCCCCGGTCTACCACGGCCACGGCGTCCTCGGGGGTCTGAATGCCCTTGACCACCACTGGGCCCTCCCACTGCTCCTTCAGCCAGGCAACGTCGTCGTATCCGACCGAAGGATCGAAGACGCGGTCGATCAGGTCCGCCACCGTGCCGTCGGAGGCCGTGAACGAGGCGAATGTGAGGGGGTCGGTGGTCAGTAGGTCCCACCACCAGGCCGGGTGCATCGCCCCGTCGGCCAGGGTGCGCAGGCTCAGGTCCGGGGGAATTGTGAGGCCGTTGCGCACATCCCGCAGACGGCGACCTGCCACCGGGGTGTCGACTGTGAGGACCAGGGTGGTGTAGCGGGTGGCGCGGGCCTCTTCCATCAGGCCGAGCGAGAACCCCCGGTCGTGGAGGACGTACAGCTGGAACCAGCGGGTGGTGTCGGGTGCCGCCCGGGCCAGGTCCCCAACCGAGGTGGTTCCCAGGGTGGAGAGGGTGTAGGGGATGCCGGCGGATCCGGCCGCCGTCGCCACCGCCGGCTCGCCGGCGGCGTGCATCATGCGGGTGAATCCGGTGGGGGCCAGCGCCAGCGGAAAGGTCGAGTCCTGTCCCAGGATGGTCGTTGTCGTGTCGACGGCCGAGACATCGACCAGCACACGGGGGCGGAACTCGACCCGTCCGAACGCGTCACGGGAGCGTTGGAGGGACACCTCCGCCTCGGCGGCGCCGTCGACGTAGTCGAACACGGCCCGGGGTGCCCGACGCAACGCCAGCCGCCGGAGGTCCCATATGGTGGCCGCCTCGGCCACCCGGGCCCGCCGGCTGAGGCGCGGCGCTCGCACCCGGATCAGATCCTTCAGTTCCCTCCACCGGGGCGCACGTCGCTGCACCCCCAGAGGATGCCACAAGTGAGCGGTGGGCCCCGAGCGGACTCATGCCCTCCCCCGACGCTTTTCGCGACAGAATTGCGCGCCATGGCGCG
>DATHVR010000138.1:0-3952 GCA_035461175.1 Acidimicrobiia bacterium
CCACCACCCACTACCCATTACTCACCAGCCACTACCCACCACGGCGAGCGAAGCGAGCCCCCTACCACCAGCGTTCGATGGCGGACAGGGCGGCGAGGTGGCCGTTCATGCCGTGGCCGCCGGCTCCCGGTGGGGTGGAGGCCGAGCACAGGAACACCCGGTCCATCGGGGTGGTGTAGGGGTCGGCACGGGCGACGGGTCGGAAGACGAGCTGGGAGAGGGTGTGGGCACCCCCGGCCACGTCGCCACCGATCAGGTTGGGATTGTGAGCCTCGAGTTCGGCCGGGGTGGTGACGACCCGCGACTCTACGACGTCGCGGAATCCGGGAGCCTGTTCCGTGATGAGTTGTTCCACCGATCCCAGGTGATCGGCGGTGGATCCGTTGGGGACATGGGCATACACCCACAGGGCGTGGCGTCCGTCGTCGGAACGGGACGAGTCGAACAAGGTGGGCTGGCACACGAGGGTGAATGGGCGGGCGGCGGCCCGACCGGCCCAGGTCGCTCCTTCGGCGGCGACGATCGCCCCGGCGGTGCCTCCCAGATGCACGGTCCCGGCTCGAGACAGCTCGGGGTTGGACCATGGGACGGGCTCGGAGAGGACGTAGTCGATCTTGTAGGCGGCCGGGCCATAGCGAAAGCGCCGGTATCGACGCAGCATCGACGAGGGCACCGGTCCTTCGAGCAGGTCGGCCAGGGCGGGCGGGGATACGTCGGCGAAGATGGTGCGGGCGGGAGGAAGTTGCGACAGGTCGGTGATCCAGCGTCCGGTCTCGATGGTCCCGCCCAGCGATCGCAGGTATGAGGCGAGGGCGTCCGCCAGAGCCTGGGATCCGCCGCGGGCGAACGGCCAGCCGTAGCGATGGCCCACCGCCGTGAGCAGCAGTCCGAACGCCGACGTCAGGGGTCGGTTGAGAGGCAGAAAGGCATGGGCGGCACAGCCCATGAAGAGGGCAGCGGCCTCCTCGGTCTCGAACCGGCCCGCGGTGAAGGTGGCCGGCAGCGAGGCTCGGATCCCGAAGCGGAACAGATCGAGTGGATGACGTGGAACCGACAGGATCGGCCCGAGGACCGATCGCTCGCAGTTGTCCCATGAATCGACCACGGGTCCGATCAGCGACCGATAGCGCTCCTCGTCCTCTCGCAGCCCCCGGGCGGTGGCGTCGATAGAGCGATGCAACAGACCGGCCCGACCGTCGGCAAGCGGGTGGGCGAGAAGGATGTCGGGCTGCACCCACTCCAGGCCGTGCTTCTCCAGCGGCAACTCGCGCAGGAACGGAGAGGCGGCCGCCAGCGTGTGGACCGTCGCACAGATGTCGTGGCGGACGCCGGTTCCGGTGAGGTCGATCGAACGCAGACCTCCACCGAGGGTGTCGGCCCCCTCGACAACCAGTACCGAGCCTCCTCGTTGTGCCACCGTGATCGCTGCCGCCAGCCCATTCGGTCCGGAGCCGATCACCACGGCGTCGAGTTCTGCGCTCATCTCAGTCGTCGGGTTCCCACACGATGTCCCACCGATCGTTGCAGTCCTCGCAGCGATAAGCCAGGACGGTGCCGGGTTCCAGTTCCTGGTCCTCGTCGAGATAGGAGATCAAGTGACAGGTCCCGCCGCAATCGATACAGAGAATGGTGGGGGGTGGCTCGGGGCTCATGCCGGCACCTCGGCCGGTGCCGGCATCGGGATCGGTTCCCGGCGGGAGCGAACCAGCAGCGTCGAGCCCACGATCCCGGCCAGCAGGGAGCCGGCGAAGATCCCGATCTTGGCCACCCCGGTGAACTCATCGGAGGTGAAGGCGAGCCCGGTGACGAACAGCGACACGGTGAAGCCGATGCCGGCCAGACTGCCCAGGCCGACGATGTGGGACCAGGTGGTGTGCGGAGGCAGCCGCCCGATTCCCGAGCGGACCGCCAGCCAGGCGAACAGGGTGATGCCGATCGGCTTGCCCACCAGCAGACCGAGGCCCACCCCCAGCGCCACCGGGTTCTCCAGGATCCCGCCCAGGGGTGTGCCCGAGAAGGTGACCCCGGCGTTGGCGAGGGCGAAGAGCGGGACGATCACGAACGAACTCCAGGGGAGCAAACGGTGTTCGAGTCGGTTGAGCGGTGCCACCGACTCGTTGGCGATCTCGGCCAGGAGCATCGCCTCGTGGTCGGCCCGCTCCTCGTCGAGGATCGTCTTGCCGATCGGATAGGTGTCGAGGATCATGCGCGCCTTGGTGTCGAGTTCGGTGGCGCTGTACCAGGCCCGCGCCGGGGTCAACAGCCCCATCACCACTCCGGCCAGAGTGGCATGGACTCCCGACTCCAGGGTGGCGAACCACACGAAGAGGGCGAAGGGGACGTAGAAGATCAGTGAGCGAACCCCCGACCGCTGGCCGAACCAGATCAAGCCCAGTCCGATCACGGCCCCGACCAGCCACAGGGCGCGGAGGTCGGTGGTGTAGAAGACGGCGATTACGGCGATGGCGCCGATGTCGTCGGCGATGGCCAGGGCGAGAATGAAGAGCTTGCCCCCGGCCGGGACGCGGCGTCCGAGCAGTGAGATCACCCCGACGGCGAAGGCGATGTCGGTGGCCATCGGGATACCCCAGCCCCGGGTCGCCTCTCCTCCCGCTCCGCTGGTGAACGCGAGGTAGATGAGGGCGGGCACGATCATCCCGCCCAGGGCCGCCACCACCGGGAGAGCCGCCGCCTTGGGGTTGGAGAGGTCGCCCAGGACCATTTCCCGCTTTATCTCGAGGCCCACCACGAAGAAGAAGAGGGCCATGAGGCCGTCGTTGATGAAGTGGCCGAGCGACTCTTCGAAGTGGAAAGCCCCCAGCGAGATCTCGAGGTGGACCTCCTCGAAGAGGTGGTGGTAGGAGTCCGCTAGGGGAGAGTTGGCCCAGATCAGGGCGACAGCGGCTGCCACCAGCAGGGCCAGCCCCGAGGCGGCCTCGATCTGGGAGAAGCGATACAGGGGACGGACGAACGTCCTGGGGACGAATCGGTTGGAGGTCGCCCACGTGTCGTGGCGTTCGTCGAAGAGCATGGGGCAGAGAGAATAGGGGGCATGGCGCCCCCTGCCGTTACTGCATGCGCCGGCCGGCTGATCCCAACTCGTTGCAGGCCTCGACCACCCGGGCGGCCATTCCCGCCTCGCCCGCCTTCATGTACGAGCGGGGGTCGTAGACCTTCTTGTTGCCGACCTCGCCCTCGACCTTGAGGACGCCGTCGTAGTTCTTGAACATGTGGTCCACGATCGGCCGGGTGAAGGCGTACTGGGTGTCGGTGTCGATGTTCATCTTCACGACGCCGTAGTCCAGGGCCTCGCGGATCTCCTCGAGCAGCGAGCCCGAGCCGCCGTGGAAGACCAGGTCGAACGGCTTCGAGCCGGCCTCGAGCCCCAGCTTCTCCACGACCGCCTCCTGGGCGTGCTTGAGGATCTCGGGACGCAGCTTCACGTTGCCGGGCTTGTAGACCCCGTGCACGTTGCCGAAGGTCAGCGCCGCCATGTAGCGGCCGTTCTCGCCGGTGCCGAGCGCCTCGACGGTCGCGAGCGCGTCCTCGGGGGTGGTGTAGAGCTGCTCGTTGATCTCGTTGGCGACGCCGTCCTCCTCGCCGCCGACCACGCCCACCTCGATCTCCAGCACGATGCGTGCCGCACCCGTCCGGGACAGCAGCTCCTCGGCGATCTGCAGGTTCTCCTCCAGCGGTACGGCCGAGCCGTCCCACATGTGCGACTGGAACAGCGGCTCCTGGCCCGCCTTCACCCGCTCCTGGGAGATGGCCATCAGCGGACGGACGAACTTGTCCAGCTTGTCCTTCGGGCAGTGGTCGGTGTGCAGGGCGATGTTGACCGGGTACTTCTTGGCCACCTCGTGTGCGTACGCGGCGAACGCCACGGCACCGGTGACCATGACCTTGACCCAGGGGACGGAGATGTACTCCGCACCGCCGCTGGAACACTGGA
>DATHVR010000139.1:0-9241 GCA_035461175.1 Acidimicrobiia bacterium
GCTCATTCGCAGACTGATGACCCATCCCGATCGTCTCGAATCCCTGGTCGAGGGTGCCCGGCAGACTGCTGAGAAACTCGACATGGATCGTATGGCCGAGGCTTTTGTACGGGCGGTTCGGTACGCCCGCGACTCAGCGAACCATCGCCGCCGCTGAGAGGAGGTGCTTCAGGTACGCGTCGTAGCTGTGATGCGTTGCGATAAACTCCGGCCCGCTCCGGCCGGCCGATGCAATCAGCGCCGACACGTTGGAGAGGGCTGCTCCGAGGCCTTCGGCCAAGGCCTCGGCGGAGTCGGCGGCGGCGACCCTCGCCCCGGCATAGTCCGGGGGGAGTTGGTCTGCCAGCGCAGTCGTGGTGATCACGGGCAAGCCGGCACTCAGTGTTTCCAGCAGGACACTGGAGGGACCCCCATGGCGAGAGAAAACGGTGCGATAGGGGAGGACGGCCAGGTCGGCGGACTGATACTCGGCTATCAGAGTCGGGTAGTCGACGTAATCATCGACCCACTCGACGGGCGCCGAAGGGAAGCGAGAGGTGAGGGCGGAGCGCAGATTCTCGGGCTGGCGTCCCACCACTCTCAAGATCGCTGAGTCGGCAGGGAGGATTGAGAGGGCGTCGAGGAGGAGATCGAGGCCCTTTTCCTGCCGACCCGCTCCGACGAAGAGGAGCCGGGTCGGCGTCGACGGGGAATGACGGGTTCGTTCGGGTAAGGGAACCACCGGATAGCCCGCCATGACGATGAGGTCCTTGGGGACCAGGTTAGATATCAGTTCGGCGGCCCTCGCGGTGTGGACGATGACAGGAGCACCTCGGTCCGCAAGTCCTCTCAGCGTCCGCCTTAGGTAGACGGTCCTGATAGCGGCTGCCCCACGCCGAGCAGGCGAGTACTGCTCGGCGTGATGGAGCACGTGAACGGTCTCACCGAGGCCGGCTCGCGCCCCTCCGGCGGCCCAGATCTGCTTGTCCAAGTAGAGATCCAACAAAACGTCGGCTCCCATTTCCCCGGCCCGGTGGGATGCCCGCCGAAGCCGGCGCCTGGTCGCCAAGAATTGCCGGGGACCGGATTCCTCGACCGGGATCCAGGCTTGAGTCAGAAGCGTGGAGGGCCTCTCCACCGAGCCGACCACGAAGGGCAACCCGGCTCTCTCCGCGGCTTCGACGATGCCGGCGATGTAACCGGGATGGTGTCCGGTGTTGACGTTGTCGTAGAAGAAGGGCTTCATGCCCCGATCCGCTGCAGCGATCTCTTCAAGGCGGTGTGGGCACGGCTACCTGCCACGCACGCCAAAAGGAGTCCAGCGAGCTGGCGTGGCTTCGCGATTCCCACCGATGCGAGATAGCGCCCGAGTTCTTTGAGTGCGCGTAGTCGGCGACCGGACCGCACCTGGGCCAGGACTTGTGCGCCCTGGGCGACGGAGAGTTGCTCCTTTTCGTAGTCGCGGACTCCCTCGACTCCAATGTGCGCCTCCATCGCCGGGCCCCATCGGCCCAAGAAGCTGTCGAGCGCCTCTCGGCGAGCGCTGATATCGGTGGTGATCCGGACCTGGCTGTGGTTGTGGACGACGGCGAGAGGGGCGTCGACCGCCCCGAACTCCCAGTCCGGAGCCAGGCGAAGCCACAGGTCGGTGTCCTGAAAGCCGCGGAGACCCTCGTCGAATCCTTTCACCTCTTGTAGGGCCTGCATGCGAACCACGAAGAGAGAGACGGTGCGGGGGCACCGTCCCGCCAGTAGTTCGGGCATGATGTCCCCGGTGTAGACCCGAACCCTTGCCTCTGATCTGACTCCGGTCTCGTCGTCGTGGTCGAAGTGACGGCAATACACGGCTCCGACGTCGGGGTCGCCCTGGAACAAACTCACCTGAGCGGCGATCTTCTCGGGCAGCCACTCGTCGTCGGAGTCCAGGAATGCGATCAGCTCACCCTTGGCGGCGGCGATGCCTCGGTTCCGTGCGGCGGCACCCCCGACCGATTCCTCGAGCCTGATGAGGCGGATCCGTTCATCCTTCGCCAAGGTTTCGGCTGTGCCATCGGTGGAACCGTCATCGACGACGATGATCTCGAGGTTGGCGTAGGACTGGTTGAAGACACTTTCCAGGGCCCGCTGGAGAAGGGGTAGCCGGTCCCGCGTGGGAATGATCACCGAGACGAGAGGGAGCGACTCCATTCCCGGCAGGGTACTGCGGGATTCCCTATGTCTCGGCTAGGTCGTCGGGGCCATTGAGCCCGCCGCTTGCCCCCATACACTGGTGTCAATGGGAGTGCCTGAGGGGCGGGCCGGGAGAGGGATCTCGATGGCCGACTCCAGATCTGCGATGTTCACCTACTCCAGGGCACCGGGGCGCGACGCCGGCCGGGCCTCTTTCCGCTTGCCACCAGAGGCCTGGCAATGGAGAGACGGGTCCCTCTCGATGGCGGTGGTGGGCGATGTCTACGACGGCGTCGAGGCGATACCGGACCTCTACCGGAGGGAAGGCATCGAGGCACTGACGCGGTTGCATGGATCGTTCCTCCTGTTCGTGGCCGACGAAGCCCGCGGGCAGGCCTGGGTCGTCAACGACCACATCGGTTCCCGGGCGGCGTACATCTGGGAGAACGCAGACACCACTCTGGTCACCAATTCCCTCGCCGACGGACCACGCTCCGATTCCGACCTCGATCCGACCGGCGTTTGCTCGTACCTCGCCAACGACGGTGTCCGTGCCGGCCTCACTCCCTGGGCATCCGCCCGGACCTTGCCGGCCGCTTCAGTTCTGGGTCTCCATACATCTGACGCCCCGGCGCAGTACTGGAGGCAACCGGCGATGGACGGAGAGGGCACTATCGAAGACCTGGCACCACAGATGCTGGAACTGATGCGGGCAGCAGTGGAGCGCAGGCGGACCGGGTCGGAGAACCTGCCCGTAGTCCTTTCCCTGAGTGGAGGAGTGGACTCCAAGGGTCTGCTGGGTCTGCTGCTGGAGCAGCTCCCCGCCGACCGTATCTCGGCCTACACCTATTACAACGGTGAACAGGTCGGTGATATGGACTTGCCCGAGGCGCGCCGGGCCGCGCTCGCCGCCGGGATCTCTCACCATCCGATCCCCGGGTATCGAAACGACTTTCTGCACACGCTGGTCGACAACGCTCTCCGTGGCGAGGGAGTGGCCCACTTCTGTGACGATGCCGACGTCTGGCGTCATCTTGGTGGCACCCTGAGCGGGCTGGTGGTGGCCGGGGATCGTCAGGCTCACCAAATGGGGCACCTCCCCGAAGACCTTCCGATAAGTTCGCTGCTGAGCCTCGTCTCCTTGTTCCCGACCAAGGTCATCGACTGGTTCCTGGCGATGCTTCCCTCCGATGGAGCTCGGGCGATGGTGGAAGGCTGGGAGGCGGTGTATGGCTCGCTCCTCGCCGAGTATGGCTCAATGGATAGCTGGCGCATCGCCTGTCATCCCGCCTACATCGAACAGCGCGCCAATCCGACGCTGACCCTGTGGCGGGAGCGCTTCTCGAGTCAGGCGGGCCGAGTCATCAGCCCGTTCCTGGACCGAGACCTGCTCGATTTCGTAGGGCGCCTTCCCATCGCTCTCAACGATGTGGAGGGCAACTTCCTCCACCGAATCGCGCTGGAGCGAGCTTTCCCGAACCTCTTCGCCGGCGAAAACGCCCACGGCGGATGGAACATCCCCGACTGGGGCGAAGAGATGCGATCCGCCGCCAAACCGATCCGCTCATTGATCGAAGGAGTCGGCAGTCCGCTCGAGGCGCTGGTGCCGAAAGAGGTGACGCTGCGGTTGCTGGAATCGGTGTCCTCGCGGGAGAGTCCGGTCGACGTGGCCACAACCGGTTGGAAGTGGCAGCTGAGAAAACTGGTGAAATCGTCCGAGCTGCTGACGCGTCTCGCCCGAGAGCGCAAGCTTCAGCAGCGTCTCCGGGGGACGATGAAAGTGGGAGAGGCAACAATGCTGAGGCGGCTCCTCACCCTCCACCTCGCCTTGGCGGACCATTCATCTGTAATTGAACGATTCGAAGAAGTAAGGAACCATGACTGAAATGACGAGACCCGAGATCAAGACGCTGGCCGTGGTCGGCATCGGCCGGGTGGGCCTGCCGCTTGCCATCAGTTTCGCCGAGGCCGGACTGCGAGTGCTGGGAGTGGACCGCGATCCCGCTCACGTCGAGCGGGTCAACGCCGGAATACTCCCGTTCATCGAGCATGGCGCCGAAGAGCCCCTGAAGAGGGTGATCGACAACGGCAACCTCCGCGCCACCGTCGACGGACCGTCGGCGATCTCCCAGGCCGACGCCGTGATCGTCACCGTGGGCACCCCGCTCGGGTCCGACTTCCGGGTCGACCGCACCCAGGTCGAGGCTGCCCTCAGCTCATGGGGCGGGTCCCTGAAACCGGGCGCCCTGGTGGTGATGCGGTCGACTCTGTCCCCGGGGACGACCGAGAACCTCGTGGTGCCCACGCTGGAGCGGGCGACCGGCCGCAAGCTCGGCGACGGCCTGTTCGTCGCTTTCTGTCCGGAGCGGATCGCCGAAGGCAAGGCGATGGAGGAACTGAAGACCCTGCCCGAGATCATCGGCGGCGTCGACGATGCCAGTTCCGAGCGGGCGGCCGACCTGTTCCGGCGTCTTGCCCCCGACAAGGAGATCCGCAAAACCGACTCCCTCTCCGCCGAACTGGCCAAGCTCTACGGGAACGTTTATCGCTACGTCACCTTCGCCCTGGCGAATGAATATGCTCTCATCGCCGAGCACTACGGCCGGGATGCCCACCACATCATCTCCACCCTGCGGGACGGTTACAGCCGGGCCCCGGTGCCGTTGCCCGGCCTGGCCGGGGGGCCGTGCCTGTCCAAGGATGGCTACTTCCTGATCGAAGAGCTCACGTTCCCCGACTTCGTGCTCACCGCCTGGAAGCTGAACGACTCGATGGCAGCCCACATGGTCGAGCGTCTCTCCCGCGCCCTGGAGAAGCAGGGCAAAGACCTGGCCGGAACCAAGGTGGCGGTGCTCGGTCAGGCCTTCAAGGCCGACATCGACGACGATCGCCTGTCGCCGTCATTGCGGGTCATAGAGGCGTTGGAGCGTCGGCAGGCCGAGGTGCGGGTGCACGACCCTTATCTGCGGGAAGAAACGCTCGACGAGGTCCTGCGCGACGCCGAGGCGGTCGTGCTGGCCACCAACCATGCCCAGTACGGAGACATCGACCCGCAGTATCTCGCCGACCTGGTGGCCGAAGGGTGTGTGGTGGCCGAGTGCTGGGCGATGTTCGATCCCGAGGCCTTTGCCGGGCAGGGAATCGAGGTGATCACCCTCGGCCGGGGGTGATCACACTTACTAGATCGTTCCCAGGTCTACCTGCTGGCTGATCCAGGGGATCACCTCGTCCAGCATCTCGTCCAGCGAGGTGGCCGCTTCGAAGCCCAACACCTGGCGGGCCTTGGTGGTGTCGGGGATCCTCTCCTGGACGTCGTAGGTGAAGGGCTCGTCCGTCACGTAGCGGAAGGGCTTCTCGCCCTCGTATATCTTGTCCCAGATCGTCTCGGCCAGCTCCAGCACCGTGGTGGCGACCGGGGTGGAGATGTTGAAGTCCTCGTTCGCGGCGTCGGGGTGCTCCAGGGCGATGGCGATTCCCCGGGCGATGTCGGCCCCGTAGGTGTAACAACGGATCTGGCCCCCGTCCCCGAGGATATGGAGCGGGTCCTGGCCCTTGAGGATCTTCTGGACGAGGTCCGGGACGACGTGGCTCATCGCCAGTTGCACGTTCCCGGAGGAGATCTCGGCCGACCCGAGGGCCCGCCGCTCGCCCAGGCCGACGCAGTTGAAGGGGCGCACGATCACGTACGGCACCCCGTACTGGATCTGGGCGGCGCGGGCGAAATACTCCGTGGCCAGCTTCTGGAAGCCGTAGGACGAATGGGGAGGCGGGATCTTGAGTTCGTCGCCTTCCTTGGAGGGAAAGGTGGTGGCGCTCTCGAACACCATCGAGGAGCTGATCACCGCCACCCGCCGGAGGGATCCCTCATGGTGGCGCCGGATGGCGGCGTCCATGGCGGCGGCGATGATCCGCTCGTTTTCGGCCAGCAGGTCATAGGCGTAGGCGTGGAAGTAACTGATCCCGCCGATCTTGGCCGCACCTGCCACCAGGTAGTCGCAGCCGTCGAGCAGCTCGTACATGAGCTTGGGATCGGCGGCATCGCCGACCACCCCCGTGAACCGGGGGTGGTCGTCGTAGCTGCGCTCGGTCTTGCCGTACTTGGAGTAGTTGTCGAGCCCGACCACAGAGTGGCCCCGACTCAACAACTCCTCGACGAGGTAGCCGCCGATGAACCCGGCCGATCCGGTCAACAGGACCTTGCTCATGGCTTGGCCACCGAGAAGTCGCCGAAGGTGTAGGTCTTGGCGGTGCCGTTGCGGTGACTGGCGAAGATGCCGCCCATGGTGTTGACACCGCTGGGACCGGACCCGTCCGGGTCGACTCCGGTAAAGATGCCCGCAGCCACCGGGACGGTCCCCGCCAGAGGCTGGAACGCACCACCGTTGATCGAGTAGCTGAGGCTGGCGGTGCCGCCACCGATGGTTAGCTGTAGCCCCACTGTGGTCGGAGCAGTCGCCCCCAGTGTCAATTGCTGGGTCCCGAGGACCGATCCGAGAGATTCAGACTGGAGCTGGATGGCGTTGCCGCCCGGCAGGTCGATCAGCACACCCTTCACATAGGTGTCCTCGTGGATCCCGGCCCAGATCCCCGCCTGTTCAGAACCGCCATTTCCTTCCCAGGGTGGACTGTTCAATGTGGTGGTGAGGACGGTGGTCCCGCTGCCGTTGAAGCCGACCCCGAGGGCGTTGTCCTGGGTGTCGACGTTCTGGTAGGCGATGCCTTTGGTCGTGGCGATGGATAGGGTTCCCGGCGCGGCGAGGTCGAGTGACAGGTTCGAGGCCACATAGCCCTGGCCGCCAGAGGTGGCCTGCACACATGTGAACCCCGTCCCGCTCCCGTTCGAGGCGGCGACCGACCCGCTGGAGGTGGTGAAGTCCAGCGCGTAGGGGGTCGCCACCGCGATGTCGGTCCCGGTGGGGGACGGGCAGGAGCCGACGGGGAGGATGTTCATGGTCACGATGAAGCTGCGCGACTGGTAGCCGGGGGCCGACACCGTGACCGTGGCCTTGCGGACTCCGGGAGTGAGAGTTCCGGTGCTGGCGTTGAATGTGACCGATTCGCCGCCGGTGCCGCTGGACTTGGCGAGCGTCAACCATGAAGCAGCTTCGGTCGCTGTCCAATTGATCGGGTTGCCGTTGTTCGAGTCAACGACGACCCCCTTGGGGGTGGAACTCGACCCACCGGGGGGCAGGTTGAAGCTCTCCTCCTGCTTGGCAAGCCAGACCGAGGCCGGGTTGCTCACCCGGATGTTCTCGGTATGGGTCTCGGTGCCGCCACCGGACAGGACCATCACGGCGGTGACGGTATGGGTGCCGTTCTTCAACTTGAACGTGTCGAAGGGATAGGCGTTCCCGGTGGGGGCCGTGCCCTCGAGGTCGAACTTGGAAAAGTCCTCGACCCGATAAGCACTTCCTGAAGCGCTGGGGTCATTGACATAGAATCGGGTCTGGTTCACGCCGGCGTCAGGCCCGGCGAAGATGTAGGCGTTTCCGGAGAAAGTCTGTCCGTTCAGCTCGGTGGCGGGCTGGCGGTCCGAATTCGGGCTGAAGAACAAGCCGCGGCCCTGGCCCGGCAATGAGGTCGTGGTAGTCGCGCCGGGAATGGAGGTGGTAGGGGCGGGGGTGGTGGTGACGGTAGTGCCGGTGGTTTCTATCGCGGCCACTCGGGAAAGGAATGACGCCATCTCGTCTCGACGGACCGGGTTGTCGGCGCAGTACTCAGTGTTGGCAGGCGGGTTACAGCCCCGGGTTATGCCCACCCGGGCGATGGCGTTGATCTGGGGTTCGAAGATGTTGCCGTTGTCGTCGGTGAAGAAGTTCTCCGCGACGTCGGCCAGGCCGAGGCCGCGGGCCATGAAGGCGGCCATCTGACCGCGAGTTACCACATCTCTCGGGCAGTACTGGTCGTTGGCGGGCGGGTTGCAGCCCCGGGTGATCCCGGAGGCGGCCAGGGCGTTGATGTCGTTCTCGTGCACGGATCCGGCGGTGTCGGTGAATTGGCCGGCAGGGGCCGGGGGCAGGTCGAAGGTGCGGACCAGGAATGAAGCCATCTGCTGGCGGGTGACGTAGTCGTCGGGGCAGTAGAGGGTGTTGGCGGGGGGATTGCAGCCCAGTGTGATTCCCAGGGCGGCTATGGCCTCGATGTTCGACTCGTGGACGTTGCCGTCGTCGTCGTCGAACGTTCCGACCGCACCGGCCGGGCCAGCCAACGGCACCAGCGTGATCATCAGTGCCAGCGCGACAAAGACTGCTGAATAGCGACGAACCCGAAGCTCCATGGTGAAGTACTCCCCTTGTTACGGTGTGGAACGCTTCGACCATGTGGGCCGACTCACCCGTCCCCTGAGTACAACATTGAAGCCGGGAGAGGGTCCGGTTTCAAGCCCAGGATTTGATTCGCTGGACCCAGACAACGCTAAGGTGCCTCCCTTCGCCGACCGATGTCTTGGCGTCGGCCTATCCACAGGGCCGTCGACGACATCTGAGGAGGGACACAGTGGAGTCTCACGCTTCTCTTTCGTTTTCCCGTTCACGCCCGGCAGGAATCGCATTGATCCTCGCCCTGGTAGCCAGTCTGATCGTTCCCTTGGCCCAACCGGCCGAGGCAGGCCCGACCTTCACGGACGACAACGGAAATGCCCATGAGGGGGCCATCGAGCAAATTGCGGCTCGAGGGGTCACCAAGGGATGTAACCCGCCGGCCAACGACCGCTACTGCCCGGATCGACCCGTAACCCGGGGGGAGATGGCGGCGTTCCTGCAGCGGGCCTTCGACCTCGACAGCGGATCCAGGGACCACTTCAAGGACGACGGGGGATCGCCGTTCGAATCCGCGATCAATGCCGTGGCCAGGGCGGGAGTGACCAAGGGATGCAATCCGCCCGCCAACGATCGGTACTGTCCAAACGCCCGGGTTACCCGTGGCGAGATGGCGGCTTTCATCAACCGTATCCTGGATCTGGACAAGGGCGCCGACTTCTTCGCCGACGACGATGACTCGGTGTTCGAGGCAGACATCAATGCCATCGCCCGGGTGGGTATCTCCAAGGGATGTAATCCTCCCGGCAACGACAGATTCTGCGCCAACCGAAACG